>JAICYC010000009.1 GCA_025934395.1 Solirubrobacteraceae bacterium
AGTTCTTGGCGATCGACACCACGAGCCGCAGGTTCGACTCGACCATCTTCTGCTTCGCGTCGAGGTCGCCCCGCTCGATCCGCTTGGCGAGATCGACCTCCTCCTGGGCGGTCAGCAGGCGAACCTTGCCGATGTCCTTGAGGAACAGCTGCAGCGAGTCGGTGGTCATGTCCGGCTTCAGGTCGAGCGCGGTTTTCGCTTTGCGGCGCCCGCGTTTGTCGGGCGCGCGCTCGACCTGCGCGGACGCGGCGATCGCCGGATCGATGTCCTCGACGAGCTCGATCTCGGAGCGCTCGAGGAAGCCGTTGAGCTCTTCGACGTCGGACTCGTCGAGGTCGAGCTCGGACACCGCCTTGGCGATCTCCGCATAGGACAGCACGCCGACCTGCTGCCCCTTGGCGAGCAGTCCCTTTACCTCATCCAGCTCCTGCAGCTCGACTACTGACATCTGATTCCGTTTCTCCGTCGATCGACAACTTGGCGCGACCGCCGGGACTCGGTGCCGCACCCTGACCTGCCCTCTGGTCACAGATACGGCCGCAGACCTCCCGACGTTACAACCGAACAACGATCCAGCCAGCTCCACTCTAACGCGTGATCTTCGAGATCCGAGACCATGAACTCGCGCTGCCAGCGGCCTCGCGGGCGCCCGCGGGAACCGCGGTGTGGACGCCTTAAGCAATGATGTGCGGGTGAGCGCCAAGCCCGACGACGACGCCCCCGCACCGGCTCCCCAGAACGGGGCGGGCGTCCTCTCGCAGCTCCCGCGAACTCGCCCGCAGCGTACGAGCGCGCGCCGCGCTGCTGCGCGCGAGGGAGGGGGCGCTGCCCGTCGGGGCCCGGCGAGCGCGCCCGGACACGCCCCCGAGCCGGAACGGACCGCCCGGCCGAAAGCCACCGGGAAACGCTCCGGCGCCGCAAAGCGGAGCGCCGGTGCCGGCGCCGGTGGGGGCACCCCGCGCAAACCGGCTGCTGCGCGGAAGCAGGCCTCCAAGCGCAAGCCCACCGGCGCGACCCGTTCGGGCACCGCGCGCAAGAGCGCGACGCAGAGCCGTGAACGCTCGAGCCGTGCGCGCAGCGCCCCCCGGGTGCGCGGGCGCGCGCCGGATGACACCGTCCCCAGCCAGGGCTTCGCGACCGAAGGCGAGCGCGTCACCGGGCCGGTGGCGCCTCCGGGTGGCGCCGAGCTGTTCGCTACGGCCGCCGAGATCGTCACCGAGCTCGCGCGCGCGAGCGTGTCGAGCGGGGAGCGCTTCGTGCGCGACCTGCTCTCCCGCCTGCCGCTCAACTAGCGGTTTTACCCCGATCTGCAGGAGATCCGTGTCGCGCTCGCGCGCCCCGCGGGCGCTTATGTATACTGCCGCGCACGCCGAGCTGCCCTGACCCAGGTCATGGTGGACGGGGGACCCAATGCGGGCCACATGGGCCCGCTGGGGCGAATCGGTCCAACGGACCGTAGCGCCGCTCTCAGCCGCGCGAGCCCGTCAGCTCACCCCGTAGGCGCCACAACCGTTTTGATGCGTCTTCGACTGCTAACGACCATGCTCGCGCCTGCCGTGCTGGCAGCCGTGCCCGCCGCGGCGCCCGCCGCGAGCACAGGGGGTGCGGCAGCGCCAGCCGCCGGCAACGCCACCCGGGCGACGACAGCGCACCGGATCCACACGACGGGCGTTGCGACGTGGTTCGGCCCGGGCTTCTACGGCCAGAAGACAGCGTGTGGCCAGACGCTCACGCCTGCGGTGGTCGGCGTGGCAAACCGCACCCTCCCGTGCGGCACGCTCGTCAAGGTGACCTACGGCGGGCATGCGCTCACGGTGCCCGTGCTGGATCGCGGCCCCTACAGCCACATCGCCGACTGGGACCTGACCGCCGGCGCCGCGCAGGCGCTCGGCGTCAACGACACCGTCCGGATCGGGACGCGGATCGTGGGCAGCACCCCGAACGTCCCCACGCTGGGCCTCCCTGCGGTGCCGGAATCGACCGCCCTCGCGGGCGGCGCTCTGGCGGGCTGAGCCGCTAGGTCTGGCCCGCCTCGCGTGCGGCCGCTGTGCGCGCGGCGGCTCGGGCTGCATACAGGCCGACGTCGGCGTGCGCTGCGAGCTCCGCTGCGGTGCGTCCGTCCTGCGGGCACGAGGCGGTGCCCACAGCCACCTCGAGCGCCCAGAGGCGCGCTCGCGCGGCGGCTGCGGCGCCGCCCGTCAGTCGCTCGGCGAGCTCCTGCGCGCCCGCGCGATCGACCCCGGGTGCGAGCAGCCAGTAACGGCCGGCGTGCTCGCGCGTGAGCGCGCCCACGCCCCGTCCGGCCATGTCGGGCTCGGCCACCGCTCGCAGCACCCCCGCGAGCAGCGCCTCCACCTCGGCGATGCGTCCGCTCGCGAGCGTGCGACGCTCCTGGCCCGCTCGGACCTGGGGGTCGCTCGCCTGTACCAGCAGCACCGCGAACGGCACGCCGCCGTGCTCGTAGCGCTCCAGCGCGGCGCCGATCGACTCGATCCACACCGATGGCCCGCGCGCCGCACGCTGGTCGCGCACCGCGATCTCGCGCTCCTCGGTTCCCGCGCCGTCGCCGGCGGTGTCGCCCAGATCGGCTCGGCGCTCGGTGGCGACGCCAGCTGCAGCCGCGGGGCCGGTCGCGCTCGAGGCGCCCGGCTCACCGCGCTCGTCCACGATCCGCACCGCGCCGGTGCCGCCGGTGCCCTCGACGATCACCGGGGCGGGCCCGCCCGACTCGGGCGCTGGGACGTTCGGCTGCTCCCGCTTGACGCCACCGGCGGCGAGCGACTGGCCCGCGAGCAGCGCACACACGTGCGCGAGCCGGTCGGCCGCACCCGCCACGACCGAGACCGGCGCTCCGAGCAACCGCGCGGCGAGCTCCTCCCACAGCACCCCCCGCAGCGCCTCGACCGACCGCGCCGCGGCGAGCGCGTCGCGACCGGCGCCCCGCGCCGCGAGCCGCGAGACCGCCGCGGCTCCGCCGGCGCCGTCGAGCAGCTGCGTGAGCGCCGCGTCGGACTGGAGCGCGAGCAGCACCCGCTCGCACACCTCCGGGCCGTGGTCGGCGAGCGCCTGCAGGGGAACCTCGCCGATCAGCTCGGGCGGCCGGTCCAGCACGAGCGCGACCGCCCAGCGCCGGGACAGCTCGCCGGCGTGCGCGGCGACGGCGGCCACGGGGAGGTCCGGCAGGGGGCGTGGGCGCGCCGCGGGCGTCTTGGGGGGCTCCGGCATCCAGCTTGAATAGCACCACACGGGGACGGGTTGTGCGGCTTGCCCGCGCCGTTAGCCTGCAGCACATGAGGCAGCGCCCGGCCGCGATCGAGACGCTTTCCGACGCGACCACCGTGGACGAGGACACCGGCGCGGTGCGCTCGGTGCAGCGCGCCGACCTGATGATCGACCGCGACGCGCTCGAAGGGATCTGGAGCGCCACCTACCTCGAGCGGCTCGCGCGCAGCTACTGGCGCTTCCTGGCGCGCGTGACGCTCGGGTTGATCCGCGTGCGCTACGGAGAGGAGAGCCGCTCGGTGGTGCTGATCGCGCGGCCGCTGCGGCTGCTCACCTTTCACGCACCCGAATACGAGGTGGGCGCCGCGCGCGGGCTCGTGCGCTGGCGGATCGCCCGCGGCGTGCTCGTCGCCAAGCGCGGCCGGGGGCGCGGATACCTCCAGATCGAGGTCAGCCGCGGGCCCGACGACGGTGGCCCGCGCCTGCCCCTTCACGTGGAGGTCGAGGTGGCGAACTTCTACCCGGCGATCGCCTCGGGCCTCAGCCTGCGCCTGTACAACATCACGCAGTCGCGGATCCACGTGATCGTCACCTACGGGTTCCTGCGCTCGCTCGTGCGCCGCGATCTTCCGCGATCGCGCGTGGGCCGCTTCGCCGCCGCTCAGTCGCCCGACTGATCGGCCGCCGCGGCCTCATCGCCGATGATCACACGCGGCGGCGCGCAGATCACCGTCGCTCCTGCGGGCACGTCCTTCGCCACAACCGCGCCGGCGCCGATCCGCGCGCCGCGCCCCACCAGCAGGCTGCCCTCCGCGGGGGAGATGATCACCGAGCTCGCGCCGATCACCACGTCGTCCTCGATCACGATCCGGTGCGGGGAGTCAGAGCGGGCTCGCACCGCGATCGTCACGTTCTGGTAGATCCGCACGCCTTTCCCGATCACCACGTTGCTGTGGATCACGGTGCCGAAGCCGTGGTGGACGAAGCGGACGTCCGGCGCGAACTCCGCCCCCGGGGCGAGCGAGTTGTGGTAGATCGCCGAGTTGAGTTTCTTGACGAGCAACGCCGGACGGAGGAGGCCGCGCCGGCGCAACCACGCCGACAGCCGCCACAGCCGCACGGGGGTCACGTCGACGAGCGGTCTGCGGTGTAGAAGCGCCCGCCCGCGACAGCGTGCAGCTTGGCGCGGTCGTGGGTGGCACGGACCCTCCGGATCGTGCCCGAGCGCGTCCGCATCACGAGCGATTCCGTGGTCGCACCGCCGGCGCTCGGGTAGCGCACGCCCTGCAGGACGTCGCCGTCGGTCACTCCCGTGGCGGAGAAGAACACGTCCTCGCCGGCGACGAGGTCGTCGCGGTCGAGCACGCGGTCCAGGTCGTACCCGGCCTCGACCGCCGCGGTGCGCTCGCTCTCGTCGCGCGGCCACAGGCGACCGAGCAGCTGGCCGCCGATGCACTTCACCGCCGCCGCCGAGATCACGCCCTCGGGAGTCCCGCCGATACCCCACAGGAGGTCCACCGGCGAGCGCTCCGTCACCGCCAGCAGCGCAGCCGACACGTCGCCGTGGGCGATCAGGCGCACGCGCGCGCCGGCCTCCCGGATCGCCGCGATCCCCTCCTCGTGCCGGGGACGGTCGAGCACCACCACCATCACGTCGCTCACCGGGCAGCCCTTTCGCTGCGCGACGAGCCGCATCGTGTCGCCCAGCGGCCGGTCGAGGTCGAGCAGGTCTGCCACCTCGGGGGCGCCGGCCATCTTCTCCATGTACACGCACGGGCCCGGGTCGAACATCGTCCCGCGGGTCGACAGCGCTATCACCGACAGCGCGCTCGGCATGCCGTGCGCCGCGAGCGTGGTCCCCTCCAGGGGGTCGACCGCGATGTCGACCTCGGGCGGCGTCCCGTCGCCGATCTGCTCGCCGTTGTAGAGCATCGGCGCCTCGTCCTTCTCGCCCTCGCCGATGACCACCACGCCGTCCATCGCGACCGAGTGCAGCATGTAGCGCATCCCGTCCACGGCGGCCTGGTCGGCCGCCTCCTTCTCGCCGCTGCCCACGAGCGGCGCCGCCGACATCGCCGCGGCCTCGGTCACGCGGACGAGCTCGAGCGCGAGATTTCGGTCGGGAAGCTGGTCGTTGGTCTCCTCGCTCACCGGCGGGCCTCCCCGCGGGCGGCAGCGGCTGCGCGTGGCGAGGTGCCCTCGGTGCCTGCGAGCATCGGCGCATCGTACCCAGCGCCACGCCCGGCCGCGGGCGCGGCGGGCGCCCCGCGCTGCGCTCTCTGCCGAGCGCGCGCCGGCCTCCGCGGCAGCCATTACGATCGTGGCGTGAGCGGCCCTACCACCGACATCCAAAGCAACGGGGCGGCCGCGCGGCGCCCGGGGAGATGACCGCATGACGCAGATCGGCTTCGTCGGGCTCGGGAAGATGGGCGGCAACATGGTGCACCGCATCCGCCGCGACTCCGATCACGAGGTGGTGGCTTTCGACTTCGACGCCAAGGCGGTGCGCCAGGCGGTGCGACACGGCGCCTCCGGTGCCGCGTCGCTGCGCGAGCTCGTCAAGCAGCTCGAGCCGCCGCGGATGGTGTGGATCATGGTGCCTGCGGGCGCTCCCACCCAGGAAACCGTCGACAAGCTCGCCAAGCTGCTCGAGCGCGGCGACGCGATCGTCGACGGCGGCAACTCCAGGTGGACCGACGACAAGCGGCGCGCCTCCGAACTGCGCCGTGCGGGAATCGAATACGTCGACGTGGGCACCTCGGGCGGCGTGTGGGGCCTCGAGGTCGGCTACTGCATGATGGTCGGCGGGCCCGGCAAAGCCGTCAAACGGCTCGCGCCGATCCTCGACGTGCTCGCGCCCGAGACCACGGAGGAGAGCCGGGCTGCGATCGGCAGGCGCGGTTGGATGCACTTCGGCCCGGCCGGTGCCGGGCACTACGTGAAGATGGTGCACAACGGCGTGGAGTACGGCCTGATGCAGGCCTACGCGGAGGGCTTCGACGTGTTCGACAAGTGCGAGTACGAGCTCGACAACGCCAAGATCGCGCACCTCTGGGGACAGGGGTCGGTGGTGCGCTCGTGGCTGTGCGAACTCGCCGCCCGCGCGTTCGAAGCCGACGGCAACGAGCTCGCGGCGATCGAGGGTTACACCGAGGACTCCGGAGAGGGCCGCTGGACGATCGCCGACGCGACCGCGCTCGACGTGCCGACGCCGGTGATCACCGCGTCGCTGTACGAGCGCTTCCGCTCCCGCGGCAACGGCGACTTCGCCGACCGTGTGCTCGCTGCGCTGCGCAACCAGTTCGGCGGGCACGCCGTCAAGAGCGCGCCCGCTGCCGCCGCCACCGGGCCCGCCGCCTCGCGCGCGTCCGCAAAGGCGGGCAAACCCGCCCGCGCGGGGAAACGCAAAGCCTCTGCGGCGGCCGCGAAACGCCAACCCGCCACCGCCGCGAAACGCAAACCGGCGGCCGCCGCGAAGCGCAGACGCCCGCCGGCGGCGAAACGCAAACCGGCCGCCACCTCCGGCCGCGGTAGCAGCTGAGCGATGGCGATCTCCGCCGGCAGGCCGACCGAGCAGCAGGGACCGAGCAACCCGCTCGTGGCGGGGCTCGAGCGGCTCCCGGTGGCCCCCACCACGTTGGTCATCTTCGGCGCCACGGGCGACCTCGCGCGCCGCAAACTGCTGCCGGCGCTCTACAACCTCGCGCACGAGGGGGCGCTCCCGGAGCGCTTTCACCTGGTGGGGATCGCGCGCAAAGAAAAGGCGCACGAGGACTACCGCGCGGAGTGCGAGGAAGCGATCCTGCAGTTCTCCCGGCGCAAGCCCGACGACGACGTGCTCGCGGCGTTGCTGGCGAACGTCAAGTACATCCCCGGCACGTTCGACGACGCGGCCGTCTACAGCTCGCTCGGCGACCAGCTCCAGGAGTTCGATCAGGATTCTGGCGAGCCTCTGAACCGGGCGTTCTACCTCTCCACGGCGCCCGAGTTCTTCCCGCTGATCATCGACCGGCTCGGAACCGGCGGCCTCGCCCACCACGAGCGCGCGAAGGTGCGCCTGATCATCGAGAAGCCGTTCGGGACGAGCCTGCAGGAGGCGCGGGAGCTCAACCGCAAGGTGCTCGGGATCTTCGACGAGACCCAGGTGTTCCGCATCGACCACTACCTGGGCAAGGAGACCGTGCAGAACATGATGGCGTTCCGGTTCGCCAACGGCATGTTCGAGCCGCTGTGGAACCGCAACTACATCGAGAGCGTGCAGATCACGGCCGCGGAGGACATCGGGATCGGCACGCGCGCGGGCTACTACGACAAGGCCGGCGCGCTGCGCGACCTGATCCAGAACCACATGCTGCAGCTGCTCTGCCACGTGGCGATGGAGCCGCCCGTGAGCTTCACCGCGGAAGAGGTGCGCAACGAGAAGGTGAAGGTGCTCCAGGCGGTGCCCCACCCCACTCCCGCGCAGGTGCCCAACATCTCGGTGCACGCCCAGTACACCTCCGGGCACGCGGGCGGCGAAGACGTGCCCGGCTACAAGGAGGAGGAGGGCGTCGCGCACGACTCCACCACCGAGACATACGCGGCGCTGCGCCTCGAGGTGGACAACTGGCGCTGGGCGGGCGTGCCCTTCTACCTGCGCACCGGCAAGCGGCTCGCCCGCAAGGTGACCGAGATCGCGGTCACGCTCAAGCCGGTCCCCCACCTCGCCTTCAGCCAGGAGGGCTCGCTCGGGGTCCAGCCCAACCAGCTCGTGCTGACGCTGCAGCCGAACGAGGGCGTCTCGCTCCGGCTCGGCGCGAAGATCCCCGGGACCCGCATGGTGATCCGCCCGGTGAACATGGAGTTCCTGTACGGCACCGCGTTCCTCTCGCAGTCTCCCGAGGCCTACGAGCGGCTGATCACGGACGCGATGCGCGGCGACGCGACGCTGTTCACCCGTAACGACGAGGTCGAGGCGCAGTGGCTGATCTGCGACCCGATCCTCAAAGAGTGGGAGCAGAGCACCGACGGCCTGCCCACCTACGAGGCGGGCTCGCAGGGTCCGCCCGAGGCGGACCGCCTGATGCGCGTGGGCGACCACTGGCGCGCGATCTGATGGCCGTCAACGAGGCCGTCTAGAGCGCGCAGGGGACCACCCCTGACGCGATCGAAGGTGCGCTGCGCGAACTGCTCGTCGAGCGCCACGTCGAAAGCGACAGCTACGTGCCGGCGCGCGTGCTGAACATGATCGCGTTCGTGGATCTCGAGTGGATGGGGGAGATCGCCAACCGGCTGCGCGGCGTGGGGCGCTACAGCGCCTCGCGGCTGGTCGTGCTCGCCTACGAGCGCAGGCGCGAGCGCCTCGACGCACGCGTGATGATCTCCTCCGAGCGCGAGCCGACCCCCGGCGAGCTCGCGCTCCTGCGCGAGACCGTTGTGGTCGAACTCGG
The DNA here is from genome assembly GCA_025934395.1 of Solirubrobacteraceae bacterium. Lineage (GTDB taxonomy): Bacteria > Actinomycetota > Thermoleophilia > Solirubrobacterales > Solirubrobacteraceae > Palsa-744. The sequence goes on from JAICYC010000009.1 coordinate 8,652, forward strand.
CGACCGCCACCTGGGCGACCTGACCACGATCGCCGACCCGCTCGTCGTGACCGACATGCCGACGCTGCTGTGGTCCCCCCACGGCAACCACGAGATCGCTGCGCCGCTGCTCGGACTCTCGCAGTCGGTGCTGGTCGACTCGGTGGACGAACCCGACGCCACCGAGGCGGTGCAGCGCGCGGGGATGCTCTCCGAACAGGTGTACGTGGTGGACCTCGCGTGGCTGCGCACCACGCCGTGGCGCGAGCGGGTGGCGGCGTGGTTCGACCCGCCCGGCAAACGCCTCGAGCTCGCCCATCTCAGCTCGGTGACGGTGCGCCACCACCCCGAATCCACGGTCGCCGCGATGCTGTTCGTCGGCTGGCTGTCCTCACGCCTGGGCTGGAAGCCGAGCGCCTGGGTCGGTGACAACGGCGCGCTGCGGGGCAGCGCCCACACGAGCCGCCAGGACGTCGCCCTGTGCCTGGAAGGCACCCCGGACCTGATGGTGCGGGGCCTCGAGGACGTCACGCTCGACACCGCCGAGGGCCAGTCGGTGACGCTCGCGCGCAACCGCGGCGGGCTGCGGGCGCGGGCTCGGTCCGCCGACGGCAGCGAACGCGAGTGGACGATCCCGGGCGCCTCGCGCGGCGAAGGCGGGGTGCTCGGCGAGGGCATCCGCCAGTCGCTGCTGCGCGACCCGACGTACCTGCCCGCGCTCGACGCCGCGCGCGCGATGCTGCCGTGACGCGCCTCACCGCCTGCCCGGATGCCGACACCGTCGCCGCACGCGCCGCCGCGTTGATCGCGCGCGAGCTGCAGCGTGCGCTCGCCGAGCGGGGCGAGGCGCACCTCGCGCTGAGCGGCGGCACGACGCCCGGAGCGACCTACGCGCGGCTGGCGACGGAGATGCCCGACTGGGCCGGGGTGCAGCTGTGGTTCGCCGACGAGCGCTGTGTCGCGCCCGACGACGAGGGGAGCAACTACCGGCTCGCGCGGGAGACGCTCCTCGACCGCGCTGGGATCGCCCCGGGCCAGGTGCACAGGATGGAGGGCGAGCGCGGGCCGCAGGACGGCGCTGCGGGCTACGCGGACGTCCTGCGCGAGCGCCTCGGCGAGCTGCCGGTGATCGACACGGTGGTGCTCGGGATCGGGCCCGACGGGCACGTCGCCTCGCTGTTCCCCGGAGCCGGCACGCTGGAGGCGGACCCCGCCGAGCTGTGCCTCGGGGTGACCGATTCTCCCAAGCCGCCGCCGGAGCGCCTCACGCTGACGCTAGAGGTGCTGCGCCGGGCGCGCAGCTGCGTGCTGCTGGCAACGGGCGCGAGCAAGGCCGACGCGGTCGCAGCGATGCTCGGCGAGCCGAGCAGCCACGTCCCGGCGAGCCTGCTGCGGCGCGAGCGGCTGAGCGTGATCGTGGACGACGCCGCAGCGCCAGCGCCCCACCCGTGAGCGCGACGGGCGCAGCCCCCCTGCCCAGCGCTGTGCTCGTCCGCCACGCCGAGACCGCGTGGACCCTCACGGGGCAGCACACCGGTCGCACGGACGTCCCGCTCACCGACCACGGCCGCGACATCGCGCGCGCGCTCGCCCCGGCGCTCGCGGGACGCGCGCTCGACCTCGTGCTCGTCAGCCCCTCGTTGCGGGCGCGCGAAACCTGCGAGCTGTGCGGTCTCGCGGCGCGGGCCGAGCCGTGCGAGGACCTGTTGGAGTGGAACTACGGCGACTACGAGGGCCTGACGACGGCGCAGATCCTCGAGCGGCGCCCCGACTGGAACATGTGGCGTGACGGCTGTCCGGGCGGCGAGTCACCCGCCGATGTCGGCAGCCGCGCCGACCGGGTGATCGCGAGCCTCGCGGGGGTGGGGCACGCGGCGCTGTTCTCCCACGGGCATCTGCTGCGCGTGCTGGGCGCGCGTTGGATCGAGCTCGAGGCGGCCGCGGGCGCCCACCTCGGCCTCTCGCCCGGGGCGCTGTGCGTGCTCGGCCACGAGCGCGCCACGCCGGTGCTGGCCGGCTGGAACCAGACGCCCGCCTCCGCCTAGCGGCGGACGCCGCCGCGCACGCGCCCCTCCGCCGCGAGGCGCACGTAGAGCTCGTGGTAGCGCCGCACCATGCGGGTGGAGTCGTAGCCGAGCGCCGCCTCTCGCGCCGCCGCGCCGAGCTGCGCGCGCAACCCGGCGTCGGCGGCGAGCCGGTTCAGCCGCTCGGCGATCACGGCAGCCTCGGGCGTGATCAGATAGCCGTTCTCGCCGTCGCGCACGAGCTCGCGCACGCCGCTCACGGGCGTCGCGAGCACGGGCAGGCCGCTCGCGGCCGCCTCGAACGTGACGATCGAGAACGTCTCATAGCTCGAGGGCAGCACGAACGCGTCTGCAAGCTCGTAGACCACCGCCACGTCCGAGCGGACGCCGAGGAACCGCACGCGCGCCGCCACACCCAGCTCGCGCGCGAGCCCGTCGTAGCGGTAGCGATCGCCGTTGCCCACAACCAGCAGCGTCCAGTCGGGGGCGTCCACGAGGGCCCTGAGGACGGGCTCGAGGCCCTTGCGTCCCCACTCGCTGCCGACGAACGCGACCGTGAGCGCGTCGGGCGCGATCTCGAGCTTCGCCCGTTCGGCGCGCGCGCGGCCGGCGTGCACGCCCGGCGCGAAGGCGGTCGTGTCGACGCCGTTGTGGATCGCCACCACGCGATCGGCGAAGCGCGGGTGGTGCTCGCGCATCTCCTCCGCCACGCCCTCGGAGACGCCCACGAAGACGGCCGGGTCGTTGAGGCGATAGGTGGGTCCCTCGCCACGGCGCTTGAGCACGCTGGCGAGCTTGGCGTGCGTGTGGAACAGGCGCGATGAGCGGCTCGGGTTGGCGGGGCCGACCTGGTGGCAGTAGTGCACCGCTGCGATGTCCGCGCGGTTGAAGACCACAGCTCCGTTCGCCTGCAGGATGCCGCGCCGGCGGAATCGCGTGAGAAGCGTTCCGGCGAGCAGGAACCAGGTGTGCGCGAGCACGAACGGCCGGCCCGGGCCGAGCACGCGGTGGAAGTCGACGTCGACCCCCTCGGGGAGCTCGCACGTGCGCGCGATCACGGTCACTCGGTGGCCGAGCCCGCGCAGCCCCACGATCAGGTCGGTGAGCTGGCGCTCCATACCTCCCACCGGACCGATGTCGTTGGCCACGATCGTCACATCCGGGAGGGCCGCCGCAGGCACCGCAGCGTGCGACGCTCCCGTCTGGATCTCTGCAGCCATCTCGCAGCGGCAGCGTAGCGGAGGGCCGCGCACCCGAGGGCACCCTCGGCCCTCGTCAAGCAAGGACAAGCAGGCAGGGGCGGGCAGGCGAGCGCCGCCGGCGGTCCGCTAGGGTGCGCGCGATGAGCGCCGCCCACGCCTCGCAGGGCGACGGGAGCGGAGCGGGCCGTGACCGCCGCCCGCAGGGCCCGATCGTGTGCTTCGCCACCCAGGGACAGGGCCACATCGAGGGGCTGCGGATACGCCTCCTGCTCGCCGACCTGGACCCCCACGACTACCCCTTCGATCACGCGCACAAGCTGCGCTCGGCGATCGGACTGCTGCGCCTCGTCGCCGCGCGCCGGCCGCGGCTGCTCGTGATGGAGGGGACCGGCACCGGCGGCGGCCTGACGCTGCTGCTCGCGCGCGCCCTCTTCGGCACCCCGTACGTCGTCTCCAGCGGCGACGCGGTCGGCCCCTATTTGCGGCTGCGCTCGCCGATCGCGGGCTGGGTGGGCGGTGTCTACGAGCGCCTCCTGTACCGCCGCTGTGCGGGGTTCATCGGCTGGACGCCCTACCTCGTGGGGCGCGCTCTCACCTACGGCGCGCCGCGCGGAATGACCGCAGCGGGCTGGACCCGGGCGGAGCCCGCGCCCGACGCGCGCGCGCGTGTGCGCGCCACCCTGGGAGTCGGTGATGAGGTGCTGCTGATCGGCCTCACCGGCTCGATCCACAAGCGCCGGGAGTACGTCTACGGCTCGGAGCTCGTGCGCGCCGTCCGCCGCAGCGGGCGCCGCGACGTGGCCGTGCTGGTGATCGGCGACGGGTCGGGCCTGGAGCTGCTGCGCCAGGAGGCCGGCGAGGACCTCGGCACGCGCATCCTGCTCCCCGGCCGCGTGGCCCCCGATGACGTGCCGGACCACCTGGCCGCGTGCGACCTCGCGAGCCTGTCGCAGAGCACCGACGAGGTGGGCGCGTTCCGCTACACCACCAAACTCAGCGAGTACCTCGCCGTGGGGCTCCCGGTGATCACCGCCGAGACGCCGCTCGCGTACGACCTCGACGAGGGCTACCTGTGGCGGCTGCCGGGCTTCGCGCCGTGGGACCCTCGCTACATCGACGCGCTCGTCGCGCTGCTCGACGGCCTCACGCGCGAGGACGTGCGCACCCGTGCCGAGGCGGTGGCCCGCCGCCGCGCGGACCCGTTCGACCGCTCGCAGCAGCAGCGGCGCGCGGCGGCGTTCGTCAGCGACCTGCTCGCCTGAGCGGCCTCATCCGAGCCATTTGATCGCGGGCGGGCGCAGCGCGGGCCGCTCGGCCAGCCGCACGCGCTCGCGCACCGCGTCGAGCCGGTCCTCCGCGATCATCAGCATGTTGCCGCCGCCCTTGCGGACCCCCGGACGGATCTCGCCGAGGGCGCGGGCGGCGGGGTCGTAGGTGAACGGCCGGTAGCCGTAGCGCTCCAGCAGCGCCAGCGGGCCGGCGCCCCCCGTCCAGATCTCCACGAGGATCACGGGCAGCAGCCGCTCGATCGTCCGCAGCCCTCCGCGGAGCACGTCGAGATCGTGACCCTCGGCGTCGACCTTGAGCATCGCGATCCCCGGATCCGTGCCGGCGAGCTCGGCGTCGAGCGTCACGACCGGGACGTCGATCCCCGGCTCCTGGTCGCCGACGAGGTGGTTGCTGATGTCGAGGCCCGTGGTGAAGCGCGCCGTCCCCGCCTCGCTGCCGCACGCCGCGCGGTGCACCTGCGCGAGCGAACCGACCGAGTTGAGCGCGATCCCGCGCTCGAGGACCACGCACGCCTCCGGCGTCGGCTCGAACGCCTCCACGCGCGCCCCCCGCCGCGCGGCGAGCATCGTGTAGAAGCCGACGTTCGCGCCCACGTCGACGAACAGGTCTCCGGCGCGCAGCAGGTCGATCGCGAACAGCGCGTCGTCGCGCTCGGTCAGCCCGGTGCCCGCGATCACCGCGGTGGCGCGGCTCCAGCTCGGCGACACCAGCAGCGAGCCCTCCGCGCAGCGGATCACGACCGTGCGGCGCACCGTGCGCCGCCACGCCTGCCACGCCCACAGCCGCAGCAGCACGCCCGCCGCACCGGTGCCCTCGACCCGCTTCTCGAGCACGAGCGCAGAGTGGTGCGTGACCCGCCCGAGCGGGCTGCGGCGCGGCTTTTTGCGGGCCGCGCGCGCGGGCTGCGGCGGCGGCCCGCCCGTCGAGTCGGCTCCGTCCGCGGCGTCCGCCTGCACCGCGCGCATCTTAGTGTCGACCCCCCGACGGCGCCGACGTTCTAGAGTGACGCCCTACGGCGGACTCGGTCCCGACGTGAACGTCACCTCGCTCCCCCCCCAATCCGAGCAGGTCCTAGGCGCGATGGACGCAGCGCGCGAGGCGACTCTGAGCCTCGTCGCCGAGCTCGACGCGGAGCAGCTCGAGCGCGTCCACAGCCCGCTCATGAGCCCGCTCGTCTGGGATCTCGGTCACATCGCCGCCTACGAGGACCTCTGGATCGCCCACCGCCACGGAGGCCGACCGCTGCTGCGCGAGGATCTCGCCGGCCTCTACGACGCGTTCGAGACGCCGCGCGCGGTCCGCGGCGAGATCGAAGCGCTCGAGACCGGCCCTGCGCTCGCCTATCTCGAAGAGGTCCGGGAGCGCACGCGGGAGGTGCTTCGCGGGCGGGGCACCGGCGACGGCCTGGTCGTGGAGATGGTGCTCCGACACGAGATGCAGCACTGCGAGACGATGCGCCAGACGATGGCGATCGCGGGTCTGCTGCCCGCGGGCGAGCCCGCGCTCGCGCCGTTGCGAGGTGAGGACGGCTGGCTGGAGGTGCCGGCCGGGTCGTTTGAGATGGGCGCCTCCGGCGAGGGCTTCGCCTACGACAACGAGCGCCCGCGCCACCACGTCCACGTGGCGGCCTTCAGGATCGCCCACCGGCCCGTGACCAACGCGACGTGGATGCACTTCTGCGAGGGCGGCGGCTACGAACGGCGCGAGTGGTGGTCACGCGAGGGCTGGTCGTGGAAGCAGGAGTACGACATCACCCATCACCTCTCGATCGCGGAGGGCCATCCGGAGGCGCCCGTGTGCCACGTCTCCTGGTTCGAGGCCGACGCCTTCGCCCGCGCGCACGACGCGCGCCTCCCGACGGAGGCCGAGTGGGAGAAGGCGGCGACCTCGGAGCAGGGGGAGCGGCTGGAGGCGGTGGGCAGCACGTGGGAGTGGACCGCAACCGAGTTCGCGGGCTACCCCGGCTTCCGCGCGTACCCGTACCGCGAGTACTCGGAGGTCTTCTTCCACGAGGGCTACCGCGTGCTCCGCGGCGGCTCGTGGGCGACCGATCCCCGCGTGCGCACGCTCACGTTCCGCAACTGGGACCTTCCCCAGAGGCGCCAGATCTTCTCGGGCCTGCGGCTCGCACGGGACGCGTAATGGAGCCCACCGGCCTCCCCTCGGCCGTGCGCGGTTCGATCCACATCGAATCGCACCTCGACGGCACCAGCCAGCGCTCGCTGGCCGACGACGCCCTCGACGGCCTCACGAAGCCGTTCAAGGAGCTCCCGCCCAAGCATCTCTACGACGCCCGCGGCGCAGAGCTGTTCGATCGCATCTGCGAGCTGCCCGAGTACTACCCCACGCGCACGGAGCGCGCGATCCTTCAGGAGCGCGCGGAGGAGATCGCCGAGCTCACACGCGCCGTGGAGCTCGTCGAGCTCGGCTCCGGCACGGCGGCGAAGACGCGCGTGCTGCTCGACGCGATGCAGGCTGCGGGCACGCTCGCCCGGTACGTCCCCGTGGACGTCACCGAGAGCATGGTGCGCGAGACCGCAGAGGCGCTCGTGGAGGAGTACCCCGGCATGAGCGTGCACGGACTGATCGGCGACTTCGAGCGCCACCTCGTGCATCTGCCACCCGCGGTGGGCCCTCGGATCGTCGCGTTCCTCGGCGGGACGATCGGCAACTTCCCCCCCGGCAGCCGGCGCCGCTTCCTGCGCGGCATCGCCTCGCTTCTCGGCCCCTCCGACCACCTCCTGATGGGCACCGACCTCGTCAAGGACCCCCGCGTGATCCAGGCCGCCTACGACGATGCGGAGGGCGTCACCGCGGAGTTCAACCGCAACATGCTCTCCGTCCTGAACCGCGAGCTGCAGGCCGATTTCCGGCCCGAGGACTTCGAGCACGTTGCGCTGTTCGACGAGGAACACGAGTGGATCGAGATGCGGCTGCGCGCGCGACGCGAGCACACCGCGTTCGTCGGCGAGCTCGACCTCGAGGTCCACTTCGCCGCGGGCGAGGAGATGCGCACCGAGATCAGCGCCAAGTTCACGCCGCGGCGGGTCGAGCGCGACCTCGCTGCCGCCGGCCTGGAGCTGGTGCGCTGGCTCACCGACAGCGACGACGTGTTCGCGCTGACGCTCTCACGCCCGGCCAGCTAGGCTCCCGCGCGCGATGCAGATCGACGGCGCAAGCGCCCTCGTCGTAGGGGGTGCCTCGGGACTCGGCGAGGCCACCGCGCGCGCGTTGCACGAGCGCGGTGCAGTGGTCACGATCGCGGATGTCAACGCGGAGAAGGGCGGCACGCTCTCCCGGGAGCTCGGCGTCGAGTTCGCCGCGTGCGACGTGCGCGAGGAGGAGCAGGTGCAGGCCGCGGTCGATCTCGCCCAGCGCGCCGACGGCGGCCTGCGGATCGCCGTCTGCTGCGCCGGCACGGGCTGGGCGCAGAAGGTCGCCGGCTCCAAGGGTGCCCATCCGCTGCTCCCGTTCGAGACGATCATCTCGATCAACCTGATCGGGACGTTCAACGTGCTGCGTCTCGCCTCCGCCGCGATGGTGGGCAACGACGCGCTCGAGGACGGGGAGCGCGGCGTGTGCGTCAACACCGCTTCGATCGCAGCGTTCGACGGGCAGGTCGGCCAGATCGCCTACTCGGCGTCGAAGGGCGGCGTCGTGGGCATGACGCTCCCCGCCGCGCGCGACCTCTCCCAGTACGGGATCCGCGTCAACACGATCGCGCCGGGGCTGTTCGACACGCCGCTGCTCGCCGCGCTGCCCGAGGACGCGCGCCAGAAGCTCGGCGCAGGCGTGCCCTACCCCCAGCGCCTCGGCGCGCCCGCCGAGTACGCCCTGCTCGCCTGCCAGATCGTCGAGAACCGGATGCTCAACGGAGAGACGATCCGGCTCGACGGCGCGCTGCGGATGCCGCCGCGCTAGGCGCGGAGCCGCTGCCCGTCCACCGCCAAGCGCGCCTCAGGCGAGCCGTTCGACCAGCATCGCCATCCCCATGCCGCCCGCGGCGCACATCGACTCGATCCCGTAGGTCGCGTCGAGCGTGTCGAGGTCGTTGAGCAGGGTCGTCATGATCCGCGCGCCGGTCATGCCGAACGGGTGTCCGAGCGCGATCGCCCCGCCGAACGGGTTGAGCTTCTCGTCGGGGATCTTCAGGTCTTCCTTGCACGGGACGATCTGCGCGGCGAACGCCTCGTTGATCTCGACGACGTCGATGTCGTCGATCGTCATGCCCACCTGCTCGAGGAGTTTCTGGATCGCCGGGATCGGGCCGAGCCCCATGATCTCGGGGCGCAGGCCGGCCACCGAGGAGGCGACGATCCGCGCGCGCGGTTTCATCCCGAGGGCTTTCGCCTTCTCGTCGGACATGATCAGGAGCGCCGCCGCGCCGTCGTTGAGCGGGCAGGCGTTGCCCGCTGTGACGGTGCCGTCCTCTTTGAACGCCGGCTTCAGCGCGGAGAGCTTCTCCATCGTCGTGCCCGGCCGGGGGCCGTCGTCACGTGCGACGACCGTCTCGGGCACCTCGACCGTGTTGCCCTCCTTGTCGGTCTCGGTGTGGGCGGGCACCGTCACGGGCACGATCTCCCTGTCGAAATGGCCCGACTCCACCGCCTCCACCGCGCGGTTCTGGGAGATCACCGCCCATTCGTCCTGCGACTCGCGGCTGACGTTGCAGCGCACGGCGACGTTCTCCGCGGTCATGCCCATCGGGATGTAGACGTCGTACGCTGCGCCCTCGGAGCCGTCGACCGCATGGTTGAACTCGAACGACGCGCCGCCGCCGGCGCGCGAGACGGCCTCCACGCCCGCGGCGATGTACGTGTCCCCCTCGCCCGCTTTGATCGCGTGGGCCGCCATCCGCGCCGTCTGCAGCGAGGAGGCGCAGAACCGGTTCACGGTGGTGGCCGGGACGTGGTGGTCGATGCCCGCCAGCAGCCCCGCGACGCGGCCCACGTTGTAGCCCTGCTCGCCCTCGCAGAAGCCGCAGCCCATCATGATGTCCCCGATCGAGCTCTGGTCGAGCTCGGGGTTGCGCTCGATCAGCGCCTTGAGGGGGATCGCGGCGAGGTCGTCCGCGCGCAGCGAGCGCAGCGAGCCCTTGCCCGCGCGCCCGATCGGTGTCCTCACAGCGTCGACGATCACAGCTTCCGGCATGCGAGCTCTCTCCTTGGTCGTGGAAGTCGCGTGCCGTTGACGTCGGGGCAGCGCGCAGTCGCAATGCTATGACAAACGCGCTCGCCGGATAAGCTTGCTCGCCGCATGAGCGGCCCCGAGGACCAACCCACCGCCGGACGACCGCGCAGGCTCACGCGCGCGATCAGCATCCGCACGACCTACGCGGTCAAACGCCGGCGAGCGGGACTCGCGGAGGCGGCCTTCCACGCCCTGAACCCGGGCCCCAGGCGCACGCTGCTCACGATCCCGTGGCCGCCCTCGGCCCTGAACGCATCACGCTACGGGCACGGCCGCCCGTCCCACACGCGTCTGAGGGAGCTGCTCGCCGAGCGGGACGAGAGGTACGGCGAGGTGCTCACCTCGTTCGAGACCTACCGCGAGGCGCTCGCGGAGATCTCGGTGGAGAAGGGCGACCCGCACCAGCCGCACTGGAGGAACACGCTCCTGTTCGGGCTCGACGGCATCTCGCTCTACTGCTTCCCCCGCGAGCGCCGGCCGCGGCGCTACATCGAGGTGGGCTCGGGCAACTCGACGCTGTTCGTCAACCGCGCGCGCCGCGACGGCGGGCTCGACATGGAGATCACCTCGATCGATCCGCACCCGCGGCGCGAGATCGACGACATCTGCGACCGCGTGATCCGGAAGCCCTTCGAGACGGTCGGCCTCGAGCTGTTCGACGACCTCGTCGCGGGCGACATCGTGTTCTTCGACTGCAGCCACCGGGTGTTCATGAACTCCGACGTGACCGCGTTCTTCCTCGACGTGCTGCCCGAGCTCCCGCCGGGCATCCTCGTGGGGCTGCACGACATCTACCTCCCCGACGACTACCAGTCCGAGCACTACATGCGCTGGTGGTCCGAGCAGTACATGCTCGCCGTGCTGCTGCTCGGCGAACCGGGCTGGCTGCGCCCGCTGCTGCCCTGCTGGTACGTCTCCTCCCACCCTCGGCTCGGCGATCGCGCGCGAGCCCTGCACCCGCCCGCGCACTACTCGCACGAGAACCCGCACGGGCTGATCTTCTGGGCGGAGACCCTGCCCCGCAACCGCTCCTAGCCGCTACAGCTCGTCGTAGCGCCACAGCGACACCATGTCCCGGCCCAGATACTCGCCGAGCGCTTCCACCTCGGGCTTGAAGCGCACGCGCAGCTCGGCCATCAACCGCTCGTCGACCTCGCCGCGCTCGGTGTAGACGAGCCGCCGCCATGCGCTGCCGAGCGGCCCGTTGCGCAGCGGCCCCGAGAGCAGCGCGTTCGCGCCTCGCGCGAGCGGCCCCGCGGCGGTTGGTGCCGCGCGTGCGGCGCGAAGCCGGTTCGTCGCGGCGTGCAACGGCGCGAAGCGCACAGCCGCCACCGACGGGGTCTCCACCTCCGCCTCCGGGCGGTAGGAGTCGTCGACGTCGAGGAACCGCAGCACCTGCGCGAGCGTCCCGTCGTTGTCGCGCTTGAACTCCTCGAACACGAGCACGAGCACCTGCTCGCGCGCGAACGCGTCGTGGTAGCGCCGCAGCTGCTCGGTGTAGCGGACGTGGTCGGAGTAGAGGAGCATCTCGGGACGGTGCGCCCCCTCGGGAACCCGCTCGCCGCGGCGCCGGTGCTCCTCCAGCGCGAGCGCGCGGCCGAAGTCGCGCTCGGTCTCCACGCCGCTGGAGATCATCTGCAGGTGGAACGTGCGCAGGAAGCTCGCCGGCTCGCGCAGGATCGCGATCACCCGCGCGTCGGGCTGGACCTCGGCGATCGCGCCCGCTGCTGCGCGCGAGATCAGATACGTCGCGGACGCCTCACCCGCGCGCTGATCGGCGCGCGCGGGCGCGAACAGCTCCAGATAGCCGTCGAGCGTGTGCAGGAAGTGCTGACCGGAGCCCATGCGCTGCTCGTAGTAGCGGGAGCGCAGATCGGTGGCGAAGTAGCGGGGCTCCTTGTTGTCGGGCATGAAGATCTGCGGGTGCCCGCGCAGCATCATGTACATCGCCGTGGTGCCGCACTTGGGGTGGCCCACGATGAAGAAGTCGGGCACCCTCGCGTTCGCGCTCGCCATCGCCGGGTCTACCTGGCTGCGTCTAGAGGTCCAGGCGCGAGACGCCGAGCTCGTCGAAGCCCACGTGGTGGGCGAGCTCGTGCCGGACCGTGCGCGTGACCTGGTCGCGCAGCAGGTCGGGGTCGTGCCCGAAGTCGCGGCGCAGCGTGTCGCGGAAGATCACGATGCGGTCGTGCGCGTCGTGGCGGGTGGCGCCGTCGCCCTGGTAGAGCCCATAGGCGCCCTCGCGCCGGCCGCCGTCGGAGATCACCACGGCGACGTGCGCGAGCGCGTTGCGGAGCAGATCGGGGAGGTCGTCGAGCGCGTCGCGCACGAGCTCCTCGAAGTCCTCGTCGTCGAGCGGGTCGAGCTCGAGGAACTCCGATTCTTCGGGCGCCACCACGAGGCCTTCGCGCGCGACGCGTTCGGAGTGGCGAACGATCTCGTCGAACTCGCGCTCGGACTCCGGGTCGCGCCAGCCCGCCATCCGCACCGCCACGAACGCCACGCTGCCCATCAGCGCGGCCGCGACGATCACGCCCAGCGCGACGTCCTCGAGCGCCCGCACCACTCCCACCGAGCTGAAGCCCTGGCCGACGACGAGCACCACCAGCCCGAGCGACATCGCGATGATCGCCGCGACGCCCACGCGCCGGAACTGACTGCTGTCGCCGGGCGTCTTGGAGGAGCGCATGGTTCGCTTCGGCCTATCTCAGGGTGCGGGCGATCACGAGTCGCTGGATCTCGTTCGTGCCCTCGTAGATCTGGGTGATCTTCGCGTCGCGCATCATGCGCTCCACGGGATACTCCTTCACGTAGCCGTAGCCGCCGAGCACCTGCACGGCCTCGACCGTGACCGCCATCGCGGTGTCCGAGCAGAACACCTTCGCCATCGAGCTGTACTTGGCGCGCTCGGGATGCTGCTGGTCGGCCATCGCACACGCCTTGTAGAGCAGCTCGCGCGCCGCAGCGGTGCGCGTTTCCATGTCGGCGAGCTTGAACTGGATGCCCTGGAACTCGTTGATCGGGCGGCCGAACTGCTGGCGTTCGCGCGCGTATCCGACCGCGTAGTCGGTCGCCCCCTGCGCGATCCCGACGGCCTGCGCGGCGGCGCCGAGGCGTGTGCGCTCGAGCGTGCCGAGCGCCACCGACAGCCCGCGTCCCACCTCTCCGATCACGTTCTCCTGCGGGACCCGCACGTCCTCGAAGATCGGCTGGCCGGTCGGCGATGCCCGGATCCCCAGCTTGTGCTCGAGCTTGCCGACGCTGAAGCCGGGCCTGTCGGCCTCGACCACGAACGCCGTCATGCGACGGTTCTCGCGGTCGCTGACCGCGAAGCAGATGTAGAAGTCCGCAACCCCGAGGTTGGTGATCCAGTTCTTGGTGCCGTTGATCACCCAATCGTCGCCGTCGCGGACCGCGGTCGTCTTCATGCCGGCGGGGTCGGAGCCCGCCTCGGGCTCGGACAGCGCGAACGCCGGCGACCACTCCCCCGTGGCGCAGCGCGGCAGGAACCGATCCTTGAGCTCGTCGCTGCCGTAGAGCTGGATCGGGAGCGTGCCGAGCTCCTGGACCATCAGGATCAGCGCGCAGGCCGCATCGACCTTCGCGATCTCCTCCACCGCCATGTTGAGCATCAGCGTGCCGGTGCCGGTGCCGCCGTACTCGGTGGGAAACGGCAGGCCGAGGATGTCCTGCTCGGCGAGCAGCTTGCGCACGTCCCACGGGTACTCGGCGCGCTCGTCGATCTCCGCCGAGCGGGGCGCGATCCGCTCGCGCGCGATCTGCCCGATCGTCGCGCAGAAGTCGAGGTGCTCCTGCGGGATCGTGTAGACGTCGCTCACTGCCTCCATGCTCGTGATCCTAGACGCGATCGACCGTTCAGCGTGGCACCGTCTCGGGGGCCGGGAACAGCGCTCGGCGCAGCACGTGCTCGAGCGCGCCGGAGTTGCGCATCTTGCGCACGACGAAGTGCTCGCCTTCCCCCATCCGGTAGAGGCGCATCCCGTCCACACCGGCAAGCCGCTCGGCGTGCGCGCGATCCAGGAGGTCGCCGTCGCCGAAGTAGAGCTCGTAGCGCGTGTCGGTGACGCGCGCCGGCCCGAGCGCGGTACGCAGGTCGGCCCACGTGCGGTCGAGCGCACGCGCCTGCAGCACCGCCTCGACCCGGTCATCCCAGCGGTGGTCTCCGATCGCCGCGAGCTCGTCGGGGTCGATCACGGTCTGGGGCGAGAAGCACAGGACCCGCTCCGCACCGAGCAGCGTCCCGAACACGAGCGCGGCGTAGCCGCCCGCCGAGTTGCCCGCGACGATCAGGCGCTCGGGCTGCTGGGCGTCGACGAGCCGGCGCAGCGCTGCGGCGACGTCCAGCAGCGAGTCGCCGTGCCCCGGCATGCCGCGGTGGTACCAGGCCTGGCGCAGATCGCGCAGGAACAGCCGTTTGACCTGGAAGTTCTCCGTGAGGGTGGAGAACTCGAAGAAGGGCATGCCGAATTCGCCGCGCATGCCGCCGAACGCGACCAGCAGCGTCGTGGAGGAGTCGTTCTCGACGAGCTTGATCGGGTCGCGCGAGCGCAGCCGTTCGCGGAGCGACCCTGTTGCGTTCTCACGCCAGTTGTCGCTGCCGCCGTAGCTGCGCTTGAGGTCGCGCAGGCGCTCGCCCAGACGTCCCATCAGCGGCTCTGCATGCCGTTCACTCGGTTGTCCTCGCCGCGCGCGACCACGTGGTCAGCCCCTCATCTGCTTGCCCGGAAAGCTCGGGCCCCTCGCCCGGCCCGCACAGCTAAGCACGGGGCGCGATTTGCCGTCAAGCTGCGCTCGCGGCGCTACGCTCAGGCGCATGAGCAGCGCACAGGCCGAGCAGCTCGAGCTCGATCCCGAGCGCGTCGCGGAGATGCTCGCCGAGCCCTCGCCGCCGCAGCTGATCGACGTCCGCGAGCCCTACGAGCGGGAGGCGGGCCACATCGCCGGGAGCGAGCACATCGCGCTGACGCAGCTCACCGGCGCGGCGGCGAGCATCGACCGGGACCGTCCGGTGGTGTTCTACTGCCGCGTCGGGGCGCGCTCGCTGATGGCCGCCCAGGCGCTCAGGGCGGCGGGCTTCCAGGCATACTCGATGGAAGGCGGGCTCGCGCGCTGGGCGCGCGAGGGAAGGGCGCTCTCGCCCGAGGGCGGCTACGTGGCGGACCACTAGAAGGAGGCAGCGCAGATGGAGGCTTCCACCGACTACCCCGGTGTGACCCACGGCGAGGGCTACGCCGTCGGACACCTCGACGATCTCGGCGAGGGCCCGGGCTTCCGCAAGGTGCGCAAGGGGCTCGACGTCACCGCGTTCGGCGTCAACGCGATCGTGCTGCCCGCGGGGATCGAGACCGGCCCCCACTTCCACGACGAGCAGGAGGAGCTGTACTTCGTGCATCGTGGCGCGATCGAGATGGAGTTCGGCGACGGGACCGTGCACACGCTGCGCGAGGGCGCGCTCGCGCGTGTGGACGCGGCGACGGTGCGCGCGATCCGCAACGGCGGCGACGTCGACGCGGTGTACCTGATCGCGGGCGGCAAGGACGGCTACGTCGGTCGCGACGGCCGCGTGCCGGAGGGCGAGGAGGAGCGTGTCCGGGCCCTTCACGACCTCCGTGGAGGCGGTGGCGCGTGAGCCGGCGCGCACGCTCGGGTGCCCGGCGCTGACGCAGCGGGGCCGCTCCGCGTCAACGACCGTGTGAGCGTGCCGCTCAGCGAGGTTACGCTGCGCACGAGCCGCTCCTCGGGCCCCGGCGGGCAGCACGCCAACGTCACCGCCTCGCGCGTGGAAGCGGTGTTCGAGGTGGACCGCTCGACCGCGCTCAGCGACGCGCAGCGAGCGCGGGTGCACGCGCGCCTCGGCCCCCGCGTCGTCGCGGTCGCCCAGGACGCCCGCTCGCAGGCGCGCAACCGCGAGCTCGCGCTGCAGCGCCTCGCCGAGCGCCTGGCGATCGCGCTGCGAACGCCGCGCCCGCGCCACGCGACGCGGCCCACCGTGGCTTCGCGGGAGCGGCGCCTCGAGGCGAAGCGCAGGGCGGGCGAGCGCAAGCGGGCGCGGCGGCCGCCCGCGGGCGAGCAGGACTAGTTCAGAAGCTCGCGGACGTAGCGCTGGTGGAGCCGGCCGAGCGGCGTCTTCTCCGGATGGAAGCCGATCGCCTGCCACACCAATCCAGCCGCGGGCACCCACACGATGATCAGATAGGTTCCCACGACCGCCACCGCCGTTCGCAGGCGCCGCGAGGAGGACAGCGCGGCCAGCGGCAGCACCCACAGCACGTACCAGGGCAGCACCCAGCTGAGGGTCACGAGGAGCGTCACGCTGGCCCAGCCGCTCGAGGCGATCGCGTCGCCGTGGCGGTACGCCGCGCGCATGCACGCGAGCAGCGAGCACGCGAGCAGCAGCGTCATGATCGTGCGCAGCGCCGCGGTCTCGCCGCCCGCCCCGATCGCGAAGCCGATCAGGTTGGGCACGCTCTCCTGCGCCACCACCTGGCTCTGGGTCGAGAGGTCCGGGATGTGCAGGCCGAACGCAACCAGGCTCGCGAGGCCGAGCGCCGCGCCCGCGGCGAGCATGCCGATCACCATCTGCGCGAGCCCGCGGCGCGAGCGCAGCATCCCTGCGAGCACGATCGGGATCAGGATCCCGCCGGACGCCTTGAACGCCGCAGCCGTCACGAACGCTGCGCCGGCGCCGATCTCGACCCACGACAGCGGCAGCAGCCAGTCGCGCACCCCGCCCAGCACCTTCGGCGCCGCCCGCGCGCGCACCCGCCCCAGCAGCAGCAGGTAGAAGCCGAGCACGATGCAGAACATCATCAGGAAGTCGTTGTGGTCGCCGCCGAGGCCCCACACGAGCACGATCGGGTTCAAGCCGACGAACGCCACGGCGCTCACCGGGTCCCGGCCGAGCAGTCGCGCGCAGCGCCACACGAGCGCGATCGTCGCGAGGCTGACGAGCGCGATCAGGCACTTCAGCGCCCAGAACGAGCCTGCGACGCCGAGCGGCACCACGGCGAACGTCAGCAGCGTGAACAGCGGACCGTACGGGCTGAGCAGCTGGTGCCAGTTGCTCAACAGGAACGCGGGATCTCGGTGCGGCTCGACGATCGGGATCGACGTGTACGGGTTGAGGTGGTAGAGCACCTCCATGCGGCCGTAGTTGATGTAGTTGAACACGTCCGTGAGCGCCATCGGTGGGGCGAGCACGAAGATCGCGTGCACCGCCACGATCGCGCCCACCACCCAGCGCGCGGACAGGTGCGTGACGTTGCGCAGGAGCACGAGGTAGCCCACGAACATCGCCACGACGATCGCCGAGAACAGGTACCGCAGCGTCGTGGGGTTGCTCGTCAGCCCCGGCCACAGCCCGCCGAGCGGGCCCGCCATCCAGTCCGGGAAGTAGTTCGCGTGCGACGTCGGCGCGAGCCCGCTCGGACGGTCGGCCGCCACGATCACGATCAGCAGGCTGAGCGCGACTACGACCGAGAGGCCAACCGCACCCGCCGCGCGGGCGGTGTCGATGCCGGCCACCGCCCCGGCGGACGGTCGCAGCGAGCCGCGACGGGAGGGACGGCTCTCGAGCGCGGGCGCAGGTGAGCCGGGTAGTGGAACGGTTGTGGCCTGGCCCGCCATCTAGCCCCGGGGACGATACCCGCCCCGCATACAAGGAGGGCCCGCGATCATCGCGGGCCCTCGGCAAGCTTGCTGTGGCCCTGAGGCCTAGATCGTGGTGACGTTGACCGCCTTCGGGCCCTTGTCGCCCTGCTCCGGGTCGTAGGAGACCTTGGCCCCCTCCTGCAGCGAGCGGTACCCCTCGCCGTTGATCCCGGTGTGATGGACGAAGAGGTCCTTGTCACCGTCGTCAGGGGTGATGAAACCGAACCCCTTGTCGTCGCTGAACCACTTAACGGTGCCGGTGGGCATGTGTAGTTACTCCTCCACGGGTTTGTGCGTGCTGCACGCGGAGGATGCTGCTAGAGCTTCGACCTGCGAGCGCTTGCACTGCTTTTCGCCGGATCATCAGCCGGCCAGACAGCACGACCGTAGCACGTAGACGGGCGGCGATGTTGTCCGGATGTTGCGAGCTCCCGAGCGGGTTTCGCGCGATCGCACCTGCGACCCGGAGCATCTAGGGTGGCTCGCGTGAGCATCAGACCGTTGCTGCCACCGGGCGCGCCGGCGAGCGCCGCGGAGCTCGTCACCGGCTTCGGGCTGTGGGAACGCGGCAGCGACGACGGTCCGCGTCCGCGCGTGCTGCTGAACATGGTCAGCAGCCTCGACGGCCGCGGCTCGCTGGAGGGGCGCTCGGCCGGCCTCAGCGGGCCCGCCGACCGAGAGCTGTTCCACGCCCTGCGCACCGCGGCCGACGCGGTGCTCGTCGGCGCGGGCACGTTGCGCACGGAGCGCTACGGGCTGCTGATCCGCGACTCCGCGCGGGTCCGAGCGCGAGAGGAGCACGGCTTTCCGGCGCAGCCGCTCGCGGCGATCGCAACGACGAGCGTCGCCCTCGACCCGGACCTGCCGCTGCTCGCCTCCCCGGAAGCTCGCGTGGCGATCCTCACCGCCTCGACGGCGTCGCTGGAGGGTGCCCGCGCGAGCGTCGAGTACATCCGCGCGGGCACCGCGGGCACGCTCGACCTGCACGCCGCGCTGGTGCAGCTGCGCGAAACGTTCGGCGTGGAGCTCGTGCTGTGCGAGGGCGGGCCGCACCTCGCCGGCCAGCTCGCTGCGGACGGGCTGCTCGACGAGCTCTACCTGTCGCTCTCCCCCGGTCTCGCGGGCGCCGATCCGCACGCGGAGGAGACGCTGCGGATCATCGCGGGCGTGGACCTCGACCCGCCGGTGACGCTGGAGCTGCTCGGCGTGCTGACGAGCGACTCCCACCTGTTCCTGCGCTACCGCGTCGTCTCTGCCGAGCGCGTCTCGCGCGAGACGATCGAGAGCAGCTCGCTGGCGAGCTGACGGCCCTGGGAGGCGACGAGCGGCGTGGCAGCGATGCGCACGACCACCTCCTCGCCGTCCAGCTCCTCGAGCGTGATCCGCGGCGCGTCGCGCAGCGGTGTCTGCAGCGACTTCTCGAGGATCTCCTGCAGGTCGCTCGGCGTCATGCCCGAGCGCAGGCGCGCCCGCAGCTTGACCGCCTCGGGCTCGCGCAGCGGCAGCACCGCCACGTTGAGCACCACGCTGTTGGGGACCATGATCGAGTCGTCACCCGTTGCGAAGGTGGTGTAGAGAAGGCCCAGCGAGCTGACCGTTCCCTCGACCTGGCCCGCCAGCTGGCCGCCCTGCAGGCGCACGCGCTCACCCACACGGAACGGGCGCGCGCTGAGCAGCACCGTCCCCGCGATCATGTTGCCGAGCGTCTGCTGGGCCGCCAACCCCAGGACCACCGCCGTGAACGCGCCGCCAAGCGCGAGCGTGCGCGCTTCCACCCCGGCGACACGCAGCGCCACGAAGAACGCCACCACGACCGTCACGAGACGGATCACGAAGCCCACGGTGCCCGCCGTGGCGGGGTCCAGGCGGCGGAACAGCGCCGGCCCCAGCCCTCGCCCCATGTCGCGGGCGATCGCCCACCCGAGGATCAGCAGCGCGATCACCGTCGCCACGCGGATCGGCGTGTCGATCGCCGTTTCGAGCGTCGCGGGCCCGGGCCTGCCGTGGACGCGCGGGCCGGGCGAGCCGAACCACTCCACGCGGTGGTCGAACAGCACGACCACAGCCACGAACAGCGGCACCAGCACCACGGCCTCCAGCCGCGCGCGCTTGACCACACGAGGGTTGATCTGCCTCAGCAGCCCGACCTCCTTCCAGGACTGGCTGCGGGTTTCGAACATCCGCTGGGGCGCTTTGGGGCGCTCGGGCATCGGTCAATGATGGCGCACGTGCAGCGCCGGCTCCGGCCTAGGACTGCGTGTAGATCACCATCGCGCCGCCGAACACCAGGCAGTAGATCGCGAACGGGATCAGGGTACGGGTCTTGAAGTAGCGCATCAGGAAGCGCACCGTGAACACGGCGGTGATGGCCGCGGTGATGCATGCGACGAGCGCCTGGCCGCGGATGCCGTCACCGAGGTGGCCGAACAGGTCGGGGCTCTTGAAGAGCCCCGCCGCGAGGATGATCGGCGTCGCCAGCAGGAACGCGAAGCGCGCCGCGTCGCGGTGGTCGAGGCCACGCGCGAGACCGGCGCCCATCGTCACGCCGTCGCGGCTGATCCCGGCGACGAGCGCGGTGGACTGGGCGAAGCCCACCACCACCGCCTCGCGGTAGTCGAGCGTGGCGAGCTCGCGGGCGCCGTCGGGCTTCGCGCCCTCGCGGATCGCGAGTTCGCGCACCTCCGCACGCTTGCGGTAGCGCTCGGCGGCGAACAGCACCAGCCCGTTGACCATCAGGAAGATCGCCGCCACTTCGGGCTTCGCAGTGAGCGTGCGCAGCGGGTGCTCCAGCGCGAGCCCGATCAGGCCCGCCGGGATGCTCGCGATCACGATCAGCCACGCCAGGCGCTCGTCGCTGTCCTCGGCTCGACGCTTCGCGAGGGTGCGGAAGAACGCTTTCACGATCACCACGTAGTCGTTCCAGAAGTAGATCAGCAGCCCGATCGCGCTGCCCAGGTGCAGCGTCACCACGAACGCCAGCCAGAACGACTCCGACTGGGACTGGACGTCGACCAGGTTGTTCCATCCGAACAGCGTGGGGAACAGCACCGTGTGCCCGAGGCTCGAGATCGGAAACAGCTCGGTGACCCCCTGCAGGACGCCCAGCACGACGGCTTCGAAGTAGTTGAGCGCGGCCGCGAGCGGCAAGACGATCGTGTACATGGCCGCGAGAGCCTAGAGGACGGGGGTTGGGCGCAACGTTACGGGCGTTGCACGTGAACGAACCCTCATCCAGGCCGCACGGCCGGCCCACCCGCGCCCCGGAGGCGTGACGATCTCGCGAAAGAGGCCTTCGGGGAACAGCGATGCCCCACCGCAACCAACCGCGCGGCGGCGGGTTGGAACAATTGGGCGCGGGACGCGTGGCGCCCGCGCGCCTGTGCCTGTGGCACGAACACGCAAGCGAACACGGAGGAACCGTCAGATGACGAGCAGGATGCGACGCTTCACCACGACGGCTGCACTGGCCGCGTGTGCCGTGCTCGCGCTGCCCGCGCTCGCCGGCGCCCGCGAAATCCGCCCGCGCGCGACGACCGGCGCGGCGACGCACATCCTCGGCTCCTCGGCGCTGCTGACCGCCTCGATCGACCCGGAGGGCGTGGAAACCTCCTACTACTTCCAATACGGCACGACCGCTGCCTACGGCGTGCAGACGCCCACGCTGAGCGCCGGCGCGGGCACCGCCAAGCTCAAAGTCGGCCAGGCGATCGGGGGTCTGCAGCCCGGCGCCACCTACCACTTCCGCGTCGTCGCGGTGAACGTCAACGGCGCCGCGGTGGCGGGCAAAGACCACCTGTTCAAAGCGAAGGGCGCTGCGCTTTCGTTCGTGATCAAACACCTGCAGCAGGACGTGTACGGCACGCCGTTCGTGCTGTCCGGTGCGCTGACGGGGTTCGGCAACGGCGGCCACCGGGTGGCGCTGCAGGCGAGCCCCTTCCCGTTCCTGGAACCGTTCACCGAGATCGGCATCCCGGGGATCACCAACGCGGCCGGCGCGTTCTCCTTCCGGGTGGCGAACCTGGTCTCGGACACGCAGTTCCGGGTGAGCACGCTCGATCCCCTTCCCGTGTACAGCCCCGTGGTGACCGTGTCGGTCATCCCCCGCGTGAGCCTGCACGTGCACACCAGCTCGCAGCGCGGCGTGGTGCGGCTCTACGGCACGATCACGCCCGCGGTCAACGGCGCCAAGGTGAGCTTCCAGGTGCTCAAAGCGGTCCGCCCCGGCAAGAACGAAATCACCGAACGCTGGACCGGGCAGTTCTCGACCGTCGCGAAGCGCAACACGGGCAACACCTCGCGCTTCAGCGTCGTCGCGACCGTCCGCCACGGCGGGCGCTACCGCGCCTACGTCAAGCCGCCCGCCGGCAACAGGCTCTCGGCCGGGCCCGGCACGACCACGGTCGTGCTCCACTCGGTCCGGCGCGGAACCACCCACGGGAAATAGCCGCGCCCGCGCGGAACCGCCCGCGCCGCGGTGCGCTGGGGCGCCCGCGCGCGGCTAGAGCAGGCCTCGCGCGCGCAGCAGCTCCAGCACGCGCTCGACCTCGTCGTCGACCGTTTCGCGGTGGCTGCCGAGCACGAGGTCCGGCTCGGCGGGGCGCTCGTACGGCGCGCCCACGCCCGTCATCCCCTCGAGCTCGCCGGCGCGCGCCCGCGCGTACAGGCCCTTGGGGTCGCGCTCCTCGCACAGCTCCAGCGGTGCGTCGACGAAGATCTCCAGGAACTGCAGGCCGTCGAGGTCGTGCAGCCCCGAGGCGGCTTCGCGATCGGCGGCGTAGGGGCTCACCAGGCTCACCAGCGCGATCGTGCCGGACTCGGCGAGCAGGCGTGCGACGTGCGCGGTGCGCCGCACGTTCTCCGTGCGCGCGCGCTCGTCGAAGCCGAGGTCGCCGTTGAGCCCGTGGCGCAGGTTGTCGCCGTCGAGCAGGAACGCGGGGTGCCCCGCTTCGATCAGGCGCTCCTCGACAGCGGCGGCGACGGTCGACTTGCCCGCACCGGGCAGGCCCGTGAACCACAGGGTCGCGCCGCTGTGCCCGAGTGAGCTCCAGCGGCGCTCCCGCGTCATGCGCGTGCCCTGCCAGCGCACGTTGGGGCTGCGCTCGGTCCTCGCCTCCGCCTCTTCCTCGACCTCGGTGTCGAGGATCACGCCCGCCCCGACCGTTTCGTTGGTTGCCTCGTCGATCACGATCAGGCTGCCCGTGACGCGGTTGCGGCGGTAGGAGTCGAACACGATCGGCGCGCTCAGCTGCAGGTGCACGCGCGCGAGGTCGTTCATCTCGAGGGTGGTGGCGCCGTCGTCGCGGCGCAGGCTTTCCACGTCGATCCGGTAGCGCACGTCGACGCCCCCCACGAGCGCCGTGCGCGTGGTGTGCTTGACCAGGTAGCGCCGTCCGCTGCTCAGCGGCCGCTCGGACATCCAGCAGAGCATGCACTCGAAGCTGTTGCTGACCGTGGGCTGGTTCTGCGGACGCACGATCGTCGAGCCGCGGCTGATGTCGATGTCGTCCTCCAGGCGCAGCGCCACCGACATCGGCGGGAACGCCTCGTCGATCGTCCCCGAGAAGGTGTCGATCCCGGCCACGCGCGTGTGGTGGCCGCCCGGGAGCACGACCACTTCGTCACCCGCACGCAGCACGCCGCCCGCCATCTGGCCGCCGTAGGCGCGGTAGTCGGCGAGCGTGCTCGCCGGCGGCCGGATCACGTACTGGACCGGGAAGCGCACGTCGATCAGGTTCCGGTCGGAGGCGATGTGGACGTGCTCGAGGTGGTACAGCAGCGGCGGCCCCTGGTACCAGGACATGTTCTCCGAGCGCTCCACCACGTTGTCGCCGAGCAGCGCCGAGATCGGGATGAACGTGACGTCGGGCATCTCCAGGCGCGCGGCGAACGCGTCGAACTCCTCGACGATGCCTTCGAAGATCCCCTCGTCGAAGTCGACGAGGTCCATCTTGTTGACGCACACGACCACGTGCGGGATCCCGAGCATCGAGCTGATGAACGCGTGCCGCTTGGACTGCGCCACGACCCCCTTGCGCGCGTCGACGAGCACGATCGCCAGGTCGGCGGTAGAGGCGCCGGTGACCATGTTGCGCGTGTACTGCTCGTGCCCGGGGGTGTCGGCGATGATGAAGCGCCGCTGCGCGGTCGCGAAGTAGCGGTAGGCGACGTCGATCGTGATCCCCTGCTCGCGCTCCGCCCGCAGCCCGTCGGTCAGGAGCGAGAGGTCCAGGAAGTCGTGGCCCATCCGCTCGCTGGTCTGCTCGACGTGGGCGAGCTGGTCGGTGAGCACCTGCTTGGAGTCGTAGAGCAGGCGCCCGATCAGCGTGCTCTTGCCATCGTCGACCGAGCCCGCGGTGGCGAACCGCAGGAGGTCGGCGGGCCGCTCGGTGAGGCGGCGGAAGATCTGCTCGGCGCTCTCGCCGTCGTGCGGAGGCTGGTGGGGGGCGACGTGGCTGTTCCCGTTCTCCAGGGCGCTCGTGAGGCGCTGCTCGCGGGCGTCCATCTAGAAGTACCCCTGCCGCTTTCGATCCTCCATCGCAGCCTCGGTGACCCGATCGTCTGCGCGCGTCTGCCCCCGCTCGGTCACCTCGGTTGCGGCGATCTCCGCGACCACCTGCTCGAGCGTGGCCGCGTCGGACTCGACCGCCCCGGTACAGCTCATGTCGCCGACGGTCCGGTAGCGCACGCGCGCCTGGAAGGGCGCCTCGTCCTCCATCATCTCCATGAACGGGCTGACCGCGTACAGCATCCCGTCGCGCGCGAACACCTCGCGGTCGTGGGCGAAGTAGATCGAGGGCACCTCGAGCTGCTCCTCGGCGATGTACTGCCACACGTCGAGCTCGGTCCAGTTGGAGATCGGGAACACCCGCGCGTGCTCGCCCTTGTGCAGGCGCCCGTTGTAGAGGCTCCACAGCTCCGGGCGCTGGTTCTGGGGCTCCCACTGGCCGAACTCGTTGCGGAACGAGAGGATCCGCTCCTTCGCGCGGGCGCGCTCCTCGTCACGACGGGCGCCGCCGAAGGCGGAGTCGAAGTCGTGCTCGGCGATCGCGTCGAGCAGCGTGACCGTCTGCAGCCCGTTGCGGGACGCGCGCGGGCCCGTCTGCTCGACGACGCGGCCGGCGGCGATCGAGTCCTCCACCGACGCGACGATCAGGCGCTCGCCGATCTCTTCGATCCGCCTGTCGCGGAACTCGATCGCCTCGGGGAAGTTGTGGCCCGTGTCCACGTGCATGATCGGGAACGGGAACGGCGCGGGCCGGAACGCCTTCTCGGCGAGGCGCAGGAGCACGATCGAGTCCTTGCCGCCGCTGAAGAGCAGCACGGGTCGCTCGAACTCGGCGGCGACCTCACGCATAACGTGGACCGCCTCCGCCTCGAGAGTCCTCAGGTGCGGTAGGTGGTAAGTCTGCTGTTGCATCCGTGCCTCGCTGGGGAGGCTACCCCTCGTGGAGCCAGTGAGGTGTGAACTTTAGGGTGCGCCGGGCCGCTGTCAAGCCGCCAGCCGCCCGTAGAGATCCAGCAAAGCGGCCGCGTGGCGCTCGGCGCCGAACTCCGCGAGCGCTCGCTGCCGGCCCGCGGAGCCCATCGCAACAGCCCGCTCGGGGTGCTCGCCGATCTCGGCGATCGCAGCGGCCCACGCGGCCGCGTCGCCGGGCGCGAGCAGGCGACCCTCGACCCCGTCGCGCACGATCTCCGGCGGCCCGCCCACGTTGGTGGCGAGCACGGGCACCCCCAGCGCCATCGCCTCGATCAGCGCGCGACCGAACGGCTCCTCGACCGACGGCAGCAGCAGCACGTCGAGCGCCCGCATGATCTCCGGGACATCGCGGCGCTCGCCCAGGAAGGACACGCGGGCCTCCAGGCCCGCGCCCGCGATCGACGCGCGCAGACCCGCCACGTAGGCTTCGTTGTCGAAGCGGGTGGAGCGGGCCACGAACTTCGCCGAGCCGACCAGCAGCAGATGCGCGTCGAGGCCCGCGGCACACACGATCTCGAGCGCTCGCACGGCGGTGTCCTGGCCCTTCCACGGCGTCAGCTGCGCGACCACCCCGAGCAGCATGCGCCGCGTGCCGGCGAGCCCCAGCGCCGCTCGCGCGCCGGCGCGGTCGATCCGGGCCGGGTCGAACCGCGCGAGGTCGACCGGGTTGTGGACGACCTCGACCCGCGCGCGCGGAGCTGCCGCGAGCACCGCCCCGGCCGTGTAGCGGGAGTTCGCCACCACCACCCTCGCCGCCGCGGCGACCGTGCGCATCGTCGCCGTCGTCAGGAGTCCCGGCGGCAGCACGTCCCGCACGTGGGTCACGCCCGCCCACGGGGCCGACGCCGGCGTCCCGAGCCGCGCGGCCGCCGCCACGATCCCCGCCCTGATCGAGTTCGCGTGCACCACCTGCGCGCCGTGGCGGCGCGCAGCGCGGCGAACCTGGCTGCCGGCAAGGGCCATCTCGGCGAGCGCCTGGGGCGTGTGCAGCGGGTGCAGGCGCAGGCTGCCCGCGGTCCCGCGGATCTCCGTCGTCGGAACGCCCGCCTCGTGCGCCGCGTCGAGCAGCTCGCCGCGCGGGGTGGCGAGCAGCGGCTCCACCTCGTCCGGAAGCGCGCGCAGCAGGCTCAGCAGCGAGCGCTCGCCGCCGCTCACCTCGGCGGTGTGGTTGACATACAGGACCCTCACGCGCCGCCTCGCCCGGGGCGCGCCGCGATCAGGTCGAGCAGCACGTCCTCCACGCGTGCGGCGACCGCCGGCCACGCGAAGGAGCGCGCCCGGGCGGCGCCCGCCTCCCCCAGCGAGCGCGCGCGCCCGGGGTCCAGAAGCAGCGAGCAGATCGCCTCGGCGAGCGCCGCCGCGTCGGTGGGATCGACGAGCAGGCCCGTCTCGCCGGCGCTGACCGCGTCGACCGCGCCCCCGACGTCGCCCGCGACCACCGGCAGCCCGTGGGCGGCGGCCTCGAGGAACACGATCCCGAACCCCTCGCCCGCCAGCCCCGCGCCGGGCAGGCGGCTCGGCATCGCGAACACGCTCGCGCGGTCGAGCCAGGCGTCACGCTCCTCGTCGCCGACGGCGCCCAGGAAGCTCACCGCGTCGGTCAGGCCCGCCGCGCGCGCGTGCGCTTCCAGCGAAGGGCGCAACGGCCCGTCGCCGACGATCACCCAGCGGACATCCGGAACGCGCGCGCGGATCGCCGGCAGCGCTTCCAGCAGGACGTCGTGACCCTTGTAGGCGTCTGCGAGCCGCGCGATCGTGAGGATCGTGGGGCGCTCGCCTCCCGCCCGCCGCACGGTGTCGGGCAACGTCACCCCGGGCGAGATGCGGTGCAGCCGCTCGCTCGTACCCCCCGCCTCCAGGAGCAGGCGCTCGGTGTAGCCGCTGACCGCCATCGTCGCGCCCGCGCGGCGGGATGCGAACGCTGCCAGCCGGGGTTTGCCGACGATCTCGTTGGCGTGGTAGATGACCATGTGCGGTGCGCCGAGCAGCCGCGTCGTCGCGATCGCCGCGGGGCTCGTGACGATGTGGGCGTGCAACGCCACGTCTGCTCGGAAGCGGACGGCCGCCGCGAGCGCCGCGGCGTTCAGCGCGAGGTTGCGCGCGGGGCCGAGACGCGCATGGGTGGGCACGCGCAGCACCCTCCAGCCGGCATCACGGTCGTGATCGCGGGCGCCGGGGGAGTCGAGCGCGACCACACGCACCGCGAAGCGCTCGATCGCGCCGAGCAGGCCGCCCATCAGCGCCTGGATGCCGCCGCGCGCGGGCGGAAGGTCGGGCGTGACGAGGAGCAGGCGGGGCGGACCCGCGCTCATCTCGCAATGCCCCGGCCGGCGGCTGCGGCGCCCTCGCGCATCGGCGCAACATAGATCACGCCCGCCGCCTGAGAGCGTCGGGCGTTGCTTTTCGTCCAAGCACGTGGGCGAGCATCAAGACCTGCTCGGGGGAGGTCGATCGAAACGTGCTTCACGAGATCCTGCCGCGCACGCCCTGCCACCCCCAGAACCGAGGACCGCGATGCCCCCGCGCGACGGAACGCGCCGCGCCCTGCTCTGTCTCCTTGCCGCGTGCGTGTTGATGCTGTGCCTGGCGGCAAGCTCTCCGGCTCGGCGGGCCGCTGCCAGGGTGACGGTGAACGGCCGCTGCACCTCGCAGGCAGCACGCGCCCACGGGCGCCGCGCGCCGCGGAGCGGCTGTCGCGGGCACGCGCGCCGGACCCGCTCGCGCCACACCCGCGCGACCCCCCACCTCGCGCCGCGCGGGCTCGAAGCGACGCCCCTGGGCGCCGGCGAACCGGCGCCGGGCGAACCCTCGTCGACCATGACCGAAGGCGAACCCGTCCTCGCCCCTGCGACGCCCGAAGCCGCGCTGGAAGCACCCGCCGCGACGCCTCCGGTCCGGACCCCCCGCGTCCGCGCCCCGCGCCGTGCGCCCACCGCGCCCCGCGTCCCGCGCGCGAAACGCGTTCGCGCCGTCGAAACCACATCCCCCCCGGCGGTCGAAACCCACGCCAGCGGCGAATCGACGCCGCCCCCGGCCCCCGTCTTGCTGCCCGCCACGCCGCCTGCAGCGTGCGAACCGCCCGTCGGAGCCACGACGGAAACGCCCGTGTGCGCGCAGGCGGAGACGTTCGGCGGCGCACCCGCGGACGTGCTGCTGACCTACTCCCGTGCGGTCTCTGCGACGCTCGCCTCGGGCTGCCAGGCGGTCAGCGCCGCCGGCGCGCACGAAGCCTTCGGCGGGATCGAACAGGGCCCGGGCGCCGCCACCGTCCGCCTCCAGCTCAACCCCGGCGCGCCGATGCCGGCCGGCGTCGAATGTCCTCGCGAACCGGGTGTAGCGGGCGCAGGCTCCGGCGCCACCGCCACGATCGTCGTGTCTGCCGGGGCGGCGACCGAAGGCGGCGTGGTGAGCGACCCGATCGACCCGAAGTACCTGCTGCGGGTGCCGTTCGGGAAGACGTCCTTCTGGTTGCAGCCCTGGCGCGCCTACCTCGACACGTGGTCGAGCTCGCAGCTGCTGAACGCGCTCGGCATCAACTTCAACGCGCCGCCCGCAGACATGGAACCGGTCGCCCAGCTGCTGCAGGAAAGCGGCTTCAAGCTCGCACGCTTCGAGATCGGGTTCAACGCGATCTCCTACACCGAACCGAACAGCCTCCGCGCGGGCAACGACGAAATCATCCGCGCCCGCCTGCGCGCGCTGCACAACCACGGCCTGCGTCCGCTGATCGTGCTGAACGCGAACAGCGAGGATCCGGCACCGAGCAAGGGCGCGCGCCTGGAAACGCTCGCGCCGGCGCCCCGCGGCGCCAACACCGTGCGGCTCAGCGCGGCGAGCGCCGCGCAGGTGGTGCCTGGCCTGACGGGCTTCGACAACATCACGTGGAAGGGCGGCCCGGACGTCCTGATCACCTCGGTCACGAGCGGCGGCGTCGCGACGCTGTCGCGACGCCTCTCCAAGGTGCTGCCGGCGGGCAGGCACGAAGGGACGACGCTGCGCTACGGCCCGTTCCAGTCGCCCACGCGCCTGAACGGGACGCCCAACCCCGCGTTCGGAGCGACGCTCGCCGGATGGCTCGACTACGTGCGCGTCGTGTGCCGCGAAGCCGAAGCGATCGCCGGGCCCGGAGGCTACGACCTCGAGATCTGGAACGAGCTGTCGTTCGGGTCGAAGTTCCTGAACGCCTCCAACTACGGCGCGCCCGTCGGCAACGGCACGACGGCCGCGCGCAACAAGGCGCGCGTGACCAAAGCGGTGATGAAGGCGCTGCTGGACGAAACCACCTACTGGGTGCACGCACACGACCCCGGGGTCGGGATCAGCGACGGCTTCGCGAGCGAGTCGCCGTTCCCCAGCGGGCTCGGCGCGCCGATCGGCCTGACGGCGCTCAGCAAGCATCCCTACGCAGGCGGGCGCACCTACCCTGCCGCCTACAAAGTCGGGTTCGACGTGCCGGTGAACGCGCTCGGAGTGCAGGACCTCACCCCGAAGCCGAAGCCGCCCTACAAACCGCTGTTCGTCCCCTCCTACTCGATGCTCCTGCCCGAGTACATGCTCACGGCGAGCTCGACGGAAACGCTGATCCGCGACATCGCGCCGATCACCACCGAAATCTACGGCCTCGTCCACGGTCGCGAAGTCGGACCCAGAGGCGGTGCGCCCGTGCAGAAGTGGATCACCGAGTACAACCTCAGCCCGCCGATGGGCATCACCGGGCTGTCGCCCGCCGACGTGGCGCACTTCCGCGCGAAGGCGCTGCTGCGGAGCCTCGTCGCGATGTCCGCGAAGGGCATCGCACGCGACTACTTCTTCGGCGCCGCGCCCGGCGCGCTCAGCCTGATCGACCCGGGCTTCTACAAGGCGCTCGAAGCCGACCCCGGCTCCTACCCCGGCGCGGCGGCCGGCGGCGAAGTGCTGCAGACGTTCCGCAACCTCACCACCGCGATGCGGGGCCCCGGCCCCGCGGGCGCACCGCGCCGGCTCTCGCTCACGTCGATCGTGCAGGAAGGCAACCACGCGCAGTGGGCGGGCGACGGCACGGCCGCCCACCCCAGCCTGTACGACCGCGAAGTGCTCGCGGTGTTCCCGTTCCAGACCGCGCCGAGCGAATTCGTCGTCCCCGTGTACGTGATGACGAGCAACCTGCTGACGCTGTACGACCCCGCCGCACCGCCCGCCGACGAGCAGCGCTGGGATCTCCCCGACGAGCCGTTCCGGATCACGCTCGGCGGGCTGCCCGAAGGCGGTCCGCCACCCATGGTGAGCGCATACGACCCGTTGCGGGGCGCCGCGAGCCCCGCGCGCCTGGTCTCACGCCAGGGCGCCACGGCGGTGTTCGAAGTCGCCGCCAGCGACTACCCGCGCCTGCTGCGCCTGACCTTCGGCAGCTGACCGCGACGGCGCGGAACCGGGGACGGGGCGCCACCGAACCAGGGCTGGGCGGGCGGGGGCGCCCATACAATTTCCGGGAGTGCTCCGGGACCGCATACCCAACCCACGCAGCCGCCCGCGCGCCGGCGTTCCGGCGAGCGTGTGCCTGTTCGCCGTCACCGCGCTGCTCGCGGGCTGCGGCGAATCCAAGATCGAAGGCGGGAGCGGCGAAGGCGGCGGCTCGCCGCAGACCGAAGAAGCCACCGAACACGCCGAAGAAGCGGCGCAGAAACGGGAAGAAACGGCTGAAATCGCCAGAGATCGCGAAGTGCTCTCCGAGATCGAATCCAAAAAGCGCGAAGAAACCGCCGAAGCGACGGCCAAACGCCGCGAACACGAAGCCTCGGTGAAGGCGAAACACCTGCAGGAAGCCTCCACGAAGGCCGCCAAGGCACTCGAAGAACACGCTCGCAAGCAGGCGACGACGCGCGAACACCAGGCCACCTCCAAAGCGCCCCCGCCCTCCAAAGCGCCCGCGCCCGCCAAGCCCGAACGCCCGGTCGCCCATGCCGAATAGAGGCCGCAGCCTTGCGCCGGCGCTCCTCGCCGCGGCCGCGCTCGCGCTCGGTGCGGGCGGCTGCGGGAGCGGCGGCGGGGGCGGCGGCGGCGGCTCCGAACCGGAAGCCGGGGCCGGCGCAGCCGCCAAGAGCACCCCCGCCGCAGGCGAAGAAGGCAGCGCCACCAAGCACCAGGAAGCCCTCGAAAAGGCACAGGAAGCGAAATCCAAGGCCGAAGCGCAGACGCGCGCGAGCGCGATCGCCGGCGAACCCTCCGTCGGCAAGAAGCGTCGACGCGCCCGCCACGGCAAGGGAACCGGCAGGCACGCAAGCGGCGCCCGCGGCAAAGGGACGAAGGGCGCCGCGGGCAAGAAGGGCGAATCGGGCCCCGAGCAGGCAGCGCGCGCAGCGCTCGAACACGAAGAAGCGCAGGAAGCGGCCGCGGTGAAGCGCCGCCTGCGCAGCGAGAACCCGGAAGAAGGCGAAGAACTCGAAACGCAGTAGCGGGCGCGAACGCGGCGTGGCCGCGGGGCCCGCTATCGGCGCGGCGTGGCGAGCCAGTTGACGATGCGCGGATCCCGCGCGAAGTGCTCGCGGGCGACGGGCCCCTCGCCGACCACGGAGTAGACCCTGTAGCCGAGGCCGTCGAGCACGTCCCAGAGCGACCGCGAGCCGTAGCCGTACAGCTCCGCGGCGCCTGCCACGTGCTCGAAGATCACGGTGGGCCGGGCACGCTCGAGCAGCGTCGTGCCGCCCTCGAGCACCGCGAGCTCGTTGCCCTCGACGTCGATCTTGAGCACGGTGACCGGGACGTCGGGCAGCTCCGCGTCGAGCGTTGACACCTCCACCGAGATGTACTCCGGGTCGCCGCGGCTGTCGCTGATCTCCGGGCTGCGGCGCAGGCCGCTCCAGCCGTCGAGCTTGCGGAAGTGGCAGAACTCGGCGGTCTCCGCACGCGCGCCGACGGCCTTCTGCCTGCAGTCCACGCCGGGGAAGCGGCGCTCCACCTCGCGCGCGAGGTCCGGGATCGGCTCGAAGGCGATCAGCCGCGCGCCCGGCGCCACACGCGCCGCCTCCGCGAGCACCTGGCCGCGGTTGGTGCCCACGTCCACGTAGATCCCTCCGTCGCGCAGCACCGCGGCGAGCACCGCCTCGATCCCGATCGCCTCCCGCTGCGCGATCCGCGCGGTCTCGTCGACCGCTGCGAGCAGCTCGGGGCGCCCGAGCCGCCGCGAGACGCCGCCGACGACCCTATTCACCGCCCGCACGTGGCACCTCCTCCGGCGGCGAGGTGCGCGGCTGAAGGCGCGCGAGCACGATCCGCCACGGCAGCTGCAGCACCGCGGTCACGAGCGATCGCCGCGAGGGACGCTCCGTGCCCGCGCGCAGGCCCACCTGGGGCGAGCGGATCACGCGGTTGCCCTGGAAGGGGATCCCCGTGGCGAGCGCGCCGAGGTCCGGTGCGATCGCCACCGGCGCCCCGCTCGCGCGCGGCTCCAGGATCCGCCGCAGCACGGCCGGCGGATCGGCGATGAAGTCCTCGTAGCGCACGAGGAGACGGCGCTCGCGCGGGTGGCGGATGAACACCAGCACGGCGAGCAGGTTCGTCAGCCACAGGTACACGTTCGTCGTGAGCACCGACTTCGAGTACTGGGCGACCTCACGGTTCTCGAACGACGCGACGACGCTCTGGGGGTCGCGCGCGAGGTACAGGAGGTGCAGGTCGATCCCGTCGAGTGCCTGCAGCTCTCGCGCCCGCAGCGGGTAGTGCGAGCTGTCGACGATCACTGTCTCGCCCGCCTGCCTTGCGATCGCCACATACAGCTCCTCGGCCACCCGCCGGTAGGCGGGTCGCATCCTCCGGCGCGCGCGCCACTTGTGCACGCGCAGCAGCGAGATCGAGCGCTCGATCGCGCGCTGGGGCTCGAGCCCGTAGAGCGGCGCCGCATCGGGCACGCTCGCACGCACCGCGCTCCAGAACTCCTCGCGCTCGGGGTCGGACAGCTGCGGCTCGCCCGACCGCGCGAGCCAGGCGTCGAGCTCGCCGGCGTAGAACACGCCGGGGCAGTTCCCGAGCGTCACGCCGAGGATCGTGCTGCCGCTGCGCCCGGCCCCCATCACGTAGAGCACCCGCGGTCGGACCGTCGTCGACGGCAACCCCGACTGCGCGGCTGTGGCACTGTCCGGCATCGGCTGGGCAGTGTCGCAGACGCAGGTGAACCGGCCTCGCCGCGGAGACTCGTTGCTATCCTCGCCAGCCTGTCCTTGTTCGACGAGGGCCCGCGCCGATGGACTCCTCAGCCCGCCCGATGCAAGGTCCCGTGCTGCTGGCCACCGCGCGCTGGAGCAGGGACGGCGGCGTCGGCGCCCACGTGCAGGTGAGCGCCGCTGCGCTCGCCGAGCGCGGCGTGGAGGTGCGCGTGCTCGCGGCGCAGCTCGACCCCGACGAGCCGCCGCCGGGCGTCGCGCTGATCGAGGCGCCGCGGCTGTTCGAGCGCCGGGCGCCGATGGCCGAGCGGCTGGCGGGCGTCCTGCGCGACCCCCCCGCGGTCGCGCACCTGCACCAGGTCGACGACCCCCAGATCGCCTCCGCGCTGCGGCGCGTCGCACCGGTGGTCGTGAGCGCGCACGGCTACACCGGCTGCACCTCGGGCGTGCACTACTTCGAGCCGGGGAACGAGTGCTCCCGGCCGCACGGCCCCGGGTGCATCCCGAACCTCGCCTTTCGCGGATGCGCCCACACGAACTACCCGAAAACGCTGCCGCGAAAGTACCTCAACACCTCCCGCGGGCGCGCGGCGCTGCGACGCGCCGACCTGGCCGTGTCCTACTCGACCGCGGTGGACCGCCACCTCGCGGACAACGGGCTCCCACGCCGCCTGATCGTGCCGTACTTCCCCACGATGCCCGCGACTGCCGGGTCCGGGCACGAGTCGCGCAGGCGCGTCGTGTTCGCCGGCCGGATCGTACGGCCCAAGGGCGTGGGGGTGCTGATCGAAGCCGCCGCCGAGGTGCCCGACACCGAGTTCGTGCTGTGCGGAGACGGGCGCGAACTCGACTCGATGCGGGGACTGGCCGAGCAGCGCGGCCTCGGCGAGCGGATCCGCTTCACGGGTTGGCTGGACGCGGGCGGGCTCGCCCGCGAGCTCGCCGACGCGTCGGTCGTGGTCGTGCCGTCGCTATGGCCGGAGCCGTTCGGCCTCGTCGGCATCGAGGGCTTCGCCGCGGGGCGCCCCGCGGTCGCGAGCGCGACGGGCGGGATCCCCGACTGGCTCGAGCACGGGACGAGCGGGCTCGCGGTCGCGCCCGGGGATCCGCACGCGCTCGCCGCGGCGCTCACCGAGCTGCTCGCCGACGCGAGCCGCCAGCGCGAGATGGGTCTCGCCGGGCGCGCGCACGTCGAACGCCTCTACACGCCTGCCCGACACGTGCAGATCCTGCTCGGCGGCTACGAGACCGCGCGCGCCCGCTGGAGCGAGAGCAGCTCCAGGGCACGCTCGGCCGTGAGGCCGAGGCTCATCTCGCGCTCGTAGAAGTCCAGGCCGCGCGCGCCCTGGGCCTCGAGCGCACCGCGGTCGGCGAGCAGCGTCGCCAGCTCGTCCCTCAGCGCAGCGGCGTTCGGCGCCACGACGCGCAGGGCGCCCGCGCGCCGGAACGCGTCCCACGTCATCGGGCCGTCGATCGCCACGATCGGCCGCCCCGACGCGAGCGACCCGGCCAGCGAGCCCTTGCGCGAGGACGGCCCGGCGCGATCTGCGAACAGCAGCACCTCGCACGCTGCGATCTGGTCGGAGAGCTCCTGGGCGGGCAGCGGGCCCGTGAAGGACAGCGCATGGGCGACCCCACGCGCGCCCGCAAGCCGCAGCCACTCGGCGCCGCCGGGGGCATCGGGGCCGGGCCAGCCGAGCAGCCGCAGCTCGACGTCGCCGCGCTGCTCGCGCAGGCTTGCGAGCGCGTCGAGGACGAGCTCGCTCGCGGCGCCCTGATAGGCATAGCCGAACAGCCCGATCACATCGGCGGCCGCCGCCTCCCGGGCCGGCGTGCGCGGCGCCGGCAGGTTCGAGAACACCGGTGCGTTGGCGACCGGACGCGACGGCAGCCAGCGCCGCGTGCGCAGCCAGCGCTCGCGCTGCTCGGCCGTCACGATCGCGCCGTCGAGCGAGCGCATCACGGCAGGCATCACGGCGCGCTGCGAGATGGCCCAGACGGCGCCGCGCCAGCCCCCGTACCTCCACGGGTAGGCGTACTCGTGCAGCACCCCCACGACCGGCACCCCGACGCGCCGCAGGGTCGCGAACATCGCCGGCACGCCGACGGGGAGGCCTTTGAGCGAGTAGGCGAAGACCGAGTAGTGGACGAGGATCGCGTCGGGACGCTCGTCTGCGAGCTCGCGCTCCAGACGCCTGCGGAACCGTGACAGCTCGGCGACGCTCGCCCGCGCTCCGCGCGCCTCACGCGTGATCCAGTGCATCGAGCAGGTCAGGCCGCGGCGCTCGAGCGCGCCCGCGAGCAGCGTGGCGTGGTCGCGCACCCCGCACGCCTGCTTCTCGGAGATCCCGACGACCGCGACCCTCATCAGCGGTAGCCCCACAGGCTCTCCAGGTCGCGGCCGAGGTACTCGCTGAGCGCGTGCACCTCGCCGCTGAAGCGCTCGCGGAGCCGCGCCTCGAGCTCGGGGTCGAACGGCTCCTGCTCGCGGTAGACGAGCCGCCGCCGCAGCGCGGGAAGGAAACGGGTCCGCAGCCGCTCGGGAGCGAGCGCGCGCACGGCGTTGCGAGCTGCGCGGCTCCCCGCCCCGCTCGGGCCGTAGGCGCGGCGCACCAGCCGGTCGAGCCGCGGCGAGCGCAGGGCAACGCTGCGGTTCGCCTCGCGCGCCTCGATCCGCGCGTCCTCGTCGACGCCGAGGAAGCGCAGCACCCGGCGCACCGTCGCGTCGTTGTCGGAGCGGAAGTCGTCGTAGATCAGCACCAGCAGCTGCTCGCGCGGGAACGCGTCCTCGAAGCGCCGCAGCTGTTCCACGTAGTGGACGTGGTCGGAGTAGCGGTTGACGGTCTGCCCGCCCCGCTCGCGCCGCTCGCCGGCGAACGCGCGCGCGAGATCGAGCTCGGTCTCGACGTGTTCCTGGACGAGCTGCGAGTGCAGCGAGCGCACGAAGCTCGCCGGCTCGCGCAGGATCGCGATGCAGCGCGCCCGGGGCGCCATCTCGGCGATCGCGCTCGCGGCGACGCGGGAGCGCAGGTACGACGGCGATGCCTCGCCGAGCCGCTGCCCTGGCGCGGCGCCGTCGAACAGCGCGAGGTACTCCGAGAGCGTGCGTTGCGGCCTGCCCGTCGCGCCGAGCGCGTGCAGGTCGTGGTCGAAGAACCGAGGCTCCTTGACCGACGGCATGAAGATCTGCGGATGCGCGCGCAGCATCTCGTACAGCGCGGTGGTGCCGCTCTTGTGATGACCCACGATGAAGAAGTCCGGCATGCGCGACTGCTCAGGTGAGCCGGTCATAGCCCCACAGCGACACCAGGTCGCGACCGAGGTAGTCGCTGAGCGCGGCCACCTCGCCGGCGAAGCGGCGCCGCAGCTCGGCGATCACGGCGGGGTCCGGGCCACGCGCCTCGCCGTACAGCAGCCGGCGCCGCAGCGGGTAGAGCACCGCGGCGCGGATCCGCTCGCTCGTCAGCGAGCGCACCCCGGCGCGCAGCGCGCGGCTCGCCGCGGTGCGCCCCTCGCGCGCGTCGCGCACGACCGTGTTCAGGCGCGTGGAGCGCACGCGCACGCTCGGGTTCGCCTCGACCACACGCAGCGGCACCGTGTCGTCGACCTCGAGGAAGCGCAGCACGCGACGCACGGTCGCCTCGTTCTCGGAGCGGAAGTCGTCGTAGATCAGCACCAGCACCCGCTCCTTGCCGAACGCGGCGTGGTAGCGCTGCAGCTGCTCGGTGTAGCGGACGCGCTCGGTGTACATCAACGCCTCCGGCCAGTACGCGTGCGGGGGGATGTCGCGGCCCTCGCGCCGGCTCGGCTCCAGCGCGATCGCGCGCAGCAGGTCGCGCTCGGACTCTGCGTGGTTCTGGAGCATCTGCATGTGCAGCGAGTGCACGAAGCTCGCCGGCTCGCGCAGGATCGCGATGATCCGCGCGTCGGGCTGCGCGGCGGCGATCCGCGCGGGCGCGAGCTGCGACCAGAGGTAGAAGGTCGAGGCCTCGCCCACGCGCTGATCCGCCCCGGCGGGCGCGAACAGCGCCAGGTAGTCATCGCGCGTTTCGGCGCGGCGGCCGGTCTGCTCGAAGCGGCGCGGCTCGCCGGGTGCGGCCGGGGGCGCGTCCCAGTTGCGCGCGAAGTACATCGGCTCCTTGAAGTCCGGCATGAAGATCTGTGGGTGCGCGCGCAGCATCTCGTACAGCGCGGTGGTGCCGCACTTCGCGTGTCCGACGATGAAGAAGTCAGGCATCCTGCCCCGTGGCGCCCGCTCCACCGCTACCGACCCAGGCGACGCCATGACCGGCCCGATTATACGGCGGCCGGCAGCCCGGATCGGAGAGCCTCAGGGCCCCTGCGGGCGCGGTTCCAGATGCCTATACTGCCCCGGCCCGAGCCATGCCAGCCCGTCCACAGAGCATCCCGCGCCGGCTGTATCGCTACGCGCGCGACCGCCGAGCCGCGCGCGAAGAGGGCGGCCTGCGCCCGCAGCTGCGCTTCGAGCAGGGCGCATGCGCGCTGATCCTCTCGCCGCACTTCGACGACGCGGTGCTCGACTGCTGGGGCGTGCTGGCCGGGCCGGGGGAGGTCGAGGTCGTCAACGTGTGCGCCGCCGCGCCGGGAGCCGGCACCCTGGCGCTGTGGGACTCGATCACGGGCGCCGGCGACTCGGCGCAGCGCGTGGGCGAGCGGGTCGCCGAGGACGAAGCGGCGCTGGCGGTTGCGAAGCGCACCCCGCACAACCTGACGTTCCTGGACGCGCAGTACCGCAGGCCGCCCGCGCCGACGCTCGCGGGCCTCGACGCGCAGGTCAGCGCCGCGGTGCCGGCTGCCTCGCGCGTGTACGCGCCGGCGGGGATCGGCTCGCACCCCGACCACCAGCTCGTCCGCCGCTACGCGCGCCAGCTGCTGCGGTCGGGGATGCCGGTGGTGCTGTACGCGGAGCTGCCCTACTGCGTGAACCACGGCTGGCCCACCTGGGTCGACGGACGCCCCGAGGATCCCCACCGCAACGTGGACGCGTTCTGGAGCTCGTTCCTCGGGGACGTCCCCGAGCTGCGCGACCTGCGGACCGCCGAGGTGGTGCGCCTGGACGACGCGCTCGCCGCGAGCAAGCTCGAGGCGATGCGCTGCTACCGCACGCAGCTCAGCGCGCTCAGCTACGGCGCCCGCGGGCTGCTCGAGGACCCGGAGATCTACCGCTACGAGGTGCGATGGGAGCTCGCACGTCCGTGAGGGCCGCTCGCCGCGAGCGCCCTCACGCGGCGAGCATCTCGCCCCGATAGCACGCCGCGATCGCCTCGGCGAGCGCGTCGAGGTCGCCTGTGGCGAGCACCGCTCCGCGGCCGCCGTCCTCGATCAGGTCCTTCATGCCGGTGTCCTCGCTGACCAGCACGGGCACGCCGCACGCCATCGCCTCGGCGGGCGCGTACCCGAACCCGTCGCTGTAGGTCGGGTGCACGTACAGCGACGCGCCGCGCAGGCGTTCGAGCGGGTCGCCGGGAGCGATGCTGACGCGTGGGTCGCGCGCGCAGGCCCGCGTCACGAACGCGCGCATCCCGCGCGTTTTCCAGCCGCCCACGAGCAGCAGGCGCAGGTCCTCGAACGGGACCTTCGCGACCGCGTCGATCAGCAGCGGCACTCCCTTGTCGACCGACAGGCCGCCCACGTAGACGAGGTCGTACGTGGAGGAGCGCCGCTCGGCGGCAGGCGCGCTGAAGCGGGGGTCGGGTGTGAGCGGGAACATCGCGAGCCGCTCCTCGGCGAACCCCTCCGCGAGAAACGACTCCCACACGTAGCGCGAGGAGACGTGGATCCGCTCCGCGCGCTCGTACTCGGCGAGGTTGCGAGC
This sequence comes from Solirubrobacteraceae bacterium, assembly GCA_025934395.1. GTDB lineage: Bacteria > Actinomycetota > Thermoleophilia > Solirubrobacterales > Solirubrobacteraceae > Palsa-744. The sequence goes on from JAICYC010000009.1 coordinate 47,456, forward strand.
CAGCACGCGCGTCGCCCACGGTGGTTCGAGCGGGTAGCGGCGGTGCGCGCGGCGGTGCTGCTCGACGACGCGGCGCATGTGCGCCGTGGCGGACACGAGCGAGACGGGGCACGAGGCCGCCCGGAACTGGCGCAGCGAGGTGCCGTTGAAGCCGATCAGGTGGTCGGCGGGGCGCAGCGCACGCGCGGCCGCGCGATCGAAGCCGACGCTGGCGCTCCACAGGCGCCACGCGGGCGAGCGCCGCGTCAGCGGCGCGAGCGCGACCTTGCGGCGCACGACGACCTCATGCGCGGGATCGGCCGCCTGCCCCGCCCGCGCTTCGCAGATGTAGTCGCTCTCGGCGCCGCGGCGGTCGAGCGCCCCGACGATCTCGGCGAGGTGGCGTCCGAGGCCTCCGCCGCCGAACGGCGCCGAGCACGTGACGAGCACGCGCCCGCCGGGCAGCTCGGGCTCCTGGCGCGCGAGCGCCGCCGCGCGCCAGGGCTCCGCGCCGACGGCGACCGCAGGGCTCACGCCCGTCGGCCCCGCGCTCCGGTCAGGGGACATCGTCGTAGCCCCACAGCCCGACGAGGTCGCGCCCGAGGTACTCGCCGGCGGCGAGGACCTCCGGCTTGAAGCGCACGCGCAGCTCGCGCATGAACTCCTCGTCCGCCTCGGGAGGCGGGCCGTGGACGATACGGGTGCGCGTGAGCCCGAGCGCGCCGCGGCGCGCCCTGCGCGGGAGCGCGGCCTTGATCGTCGCGCGCGCGGCGCGCGTGACGGGACCGCCCTTGCCGACCGACACCGCGTAGACGAGGTCGTCCAGGCGCTGCGAGCGCATCATGATCGACGGGTTCACGTCGAGCACCTCGACCGGGCCGTCGGCGTCGACGTCGATGAAGCGCATCACCTCGCGCACCGCGGCCTCGTTGTCGGCGCGGAAGTCGTCGTAGATCAGCACGAGCACCTGCTCCTTCGGAAAATGCTCGTGGTAGCGCTTCAGCTGCTCCGCGTACCGGACGTGGTCGGCGTACTGCAGCAGCTGCGGGCGGTGCGAGGTGCGCGGCACCTCACGGCCCTCACGGCGGGCCGCTTCCAGCCCGATCGCGCGCTTGAAGTCCTTCTCGACCTCCACGTGGCTCTGGAGGAGCTGCAGGTGCAGGGAGCGCAGGAAGCTCGCGGGCTCGCGCAGGATCGCGATGATCCGCGCGTCGTCCTTCACCTGCGCGATCGCCCCCGCGGCCGTGCGCGACCACAGGTAGGAGGAGGACGCCTCGCCGACGCGCTGCCCCGGCGCGGCGCCGGCGAACAGGCGGACGTACTCCTCCAGCGTCTGCGGCGGTTTCCCGCTGCGCAGCGGCTGGAAGCGCGGCTTCATGTCGCTCGCGAAGAACCACGGCTCCTTCAGCTCGGGCATGAAGATCTGGGGATGCCCCTTGAGCATCTCGTACAGCGCCGTGGTCCCGCTCTTGGCGTGCCCGACGATGAAGAAGTCGGGCACGCGGCCGCCGGCGCCGTCAGCGCTCATCGCCGTACCCCCACAGGCTCAGCAGGTCGCGCCCGAGGTGCTCGCCGAGCGCGACGACCTCGTGGTGGTAGCGCGCGCGCAGGTCGCGCGCGAGCTGCTCGTCGGTCCCGCCGGGCGGGGCATAGACGACGCGGTCCTTCGCGGCGCGCAGCGCGCCGCGCCGCAGCCGCGCGGGTGTGACCGCCTTGATCGAGGTCTTCGCGGCACGCGAAAGCGGGCCGTGCCCGACCGACACCGCGTGGAGCAGGGCGTGCAGCCGGCCGGAGCGGACCTCGACGCTCGGGTTGGCGTAGCGCGGCGCGATCCGCACGGCGTCGTCGACGTCGAGGAAGCGCAGCACCCGGCGCACGGTGCGCTCGTTGTCGGCGCGGAAGTCGTCGTAGATCAGCACGAGCATGCGCTCTGGTCCGAACAGCTCCTCGTAGCGGCGCAGCTGGGTCACGTAGGCGACGTGCTCGGAGTAGAGCAGCGTCCTGGGCCAGTAGGTGTGCCGCGGCACCTCGCGCCCTTCGCGGCGCGCCGGCTCCAGCTCGAGCGCGCGTCGCAGGTCGGTCTCGGTCTCGACGTAGGTCTCGATGAACTGAAGGTGCAGGGACCGGAGCAGCCCGACGGGCTCGCGCAGGATCGCGACGATGCGCGCATCGGGAGCGACCTCGGCGATGCGTGCGGCGGCGGTGGGCGACCACAGGTACAGCGCGGAGGCCTCCCCCACGCGCTGTCCCGGCTCGGCCCCGGCGAACAGCGCCGCGTACTCGGCGAGGGTGCTCGCGGTGCCTTCCGGCCGCGGCGGCGTGCGGTCGAGCAGCTCCTCGGCCAGGTACCACGGCTCCTTGCCCGGGGGCATGTAGATGTCGGGGTGCTCCCGCAGCATCTCGTACAGCGCGGTGGTGCCGCTCTTGGGCTGCCCCACGAGGAAGAAGTCGGGCATCCGTCCCTCGGGCACCCCCCCACCCTCCCTCGCGCGGCCATCGGTCTGGGCGCCGGCGAGGGGCCGGCTGCGCAGCCCGCCCGCGCTCACGGCAGCTGTCCCTCCGTCGCGCCCGCGGCGAGCAGCGAGGCGGTGCGGTAGTAGTCGCTGTTCTGCTGGAGCAGCTCGATCGTGTCGAACGCGGCGAGCCGCCCGTCGACGACGACCATCACGCGATCGCAGATGTCGAGCGTCGACATCCGGTGGGCGATGATGAACAGCGTCATTTCGTGGCGCAGCGCCTGCAACGAGGCCTGGATCAGGCGCTCGGAGTGCGGGTCGAGCGCGCTCGTCGGCTCGTCGAGCACTAGCACCTCGGGTTTCGCTGCAAGCGCCCGCGCGAGGCAGATGCGCTGCTGCTGGCCGCCGGAGACCGCGTCCACACGCGGGCCGACGAGCGTGTCGTACCCGTCTGCCCAGCTCATCACGTCGTCGTGGATGCGCGCGAGCTCGGCCGCGCGGCGCACGGCGTCATCGTCGATGTCGCGCATGAAGCGGATGTTCTCGGCCACGGTGGCGTGCAGCAGCCGCGGCTGCTGTGGCACGTAGGAGACGCGCCGGAACCAGTCCTCGCGGAGGAAGTCCTGCACCGCCATGCCGTTGATCACGTAGCGCCCGTCCTGCGGGCCGCGCAGCTGCAGCAGGATCTGGATCATCGTCGACTTGCCCGCGCCCGAGGGCCCGATGATCCCCACCGCTTCGCCGGATCGGACCTGGAAGCTCATGTCCTTGAGCACCGGTCGCTCCGGGGTGTAGCCGAACGTGACGTGCTCGAACGCGATCGTCTCGACCAGGTCGAGGCGTTCGGAGCCGGGCACGGGAATGCTGTCGGCGTAGCGCCGGGCGTTCTCCTGCAGGCGCTCGATGAACGGCAGGGCGGTGCGCAGGCCCTGGTAGGAGGACTGGACCTGCTGACCGTAGATGCCCGCGCGGAAGACGATCAGCACGACCCCGCCGAGCGAGGCGAAGTTGCCGGACCCCTCCTTGTAGATCGCGTACAGCCCGCCGACGAGAATCAGGATCACGGCGCTCTGATAGAGGCTCGGCGAGAGGCGGTTGACCAGCGAGGAGCGGTAGAACAGCGACTGGGCCCTGGCGATCAGCTCGTCGATCCGCAGGCGCTGCGCGCCGGCGGTGCCGAACACCTGCGTCTCCTCGGCGACCCGCCCGGCCTCGCTCACGCCCTGCGCGTAGTTGAACTGGGCCTGGGAGAGTTCTTTCGAGAGCCGGCCCGCCAGCACGTTGAACGGCCGCAGGAGCCCGAACAGCAGCAACGAGCCCACGAGGATCACGACGGCCGCGACGACGTTCAGCGCGATCGCCGTCGACATCAGGATGATGAACGTGAACGCGGCGATCACCAGCGCGGTGGTCTGCAGCGCACCGCCCGTCGCCTGCGCGACCTGACCGGTGAGCATCTCCTGCAGGTAGCCCTCGCGGTCACGCGACTGGACGTCCCACGAGGCACGGGAGAAGACGCCGAACAGGTCCCGGCGCAGGCGCGACTGGACGTCGGCGGCGATTTTCGCGGGCAGCAGCGCCAGCGGCGCCTGCAGCACGATCCGTGCCAGCGTCAGCGCGAACACGATCAGGAACAGCGTGCCGGGCTTCGCGTGGATGTCGATCAGGTTCAGGCGCGTGCTCGACGCGCCTTTCGCCGTCGTGGTGACGATCTCGACGAGTAGCAGGAGCAGCGCCGATTCGCAGATCGCGGACACCGCCGAGCAGAACCCGAGCGCGGCGACGATCCAGCGGTTGTTGCCGATCAGCATGCTCAGGATGCGGTCGCTCGTGACCAGCTCCGGGAGGTCGGGCACGCCCTCGTAGCGGTCGTGCGGCACGGCCCCGTTCGCGCTCGGGCGTGGCGCCAGCGGCGGCGGCGTGGAGCTCTCGGCGCGCGATGTGGCGCGCGCGCTCATGCGGGGACCGCCGCCATCGGCAGGCGGCCCTCCTCAGGGGCGTGATGGCGCCGAGTGATGAACCAGTAGGCGAAGATCCCGGCGGTCGACCAGAAGAACGGGCCCCACGCGGCGCTCGACATCGTCGGCCCAGAGAACCCGATGATCGTGAACCCGAGCAGCGTCGCCAGCAGCGCTGCGAGGTCGAGGCGCAGCTCGATGTCGGCGATTCGTCGCAGGCGCGTGAGCCCGAGCATCAGCAGCCTGATCGTGAGCGCGGCCCACAGCAGCAGGCCCGGCAGCCCGAGTTCGGCGACGACGAAGTTGTACTGCGTCTCCGCGCTCACGCTGTGCGAGCCGATCCCTTCGTGTTCGGCCACCCCGCCGAAGCCGGTCGATGCGCCCACGGTGCCCAGCCCGACCCCGAACGGCGACTGCGAGATCACATTCGGTATCTGCTTGAGGCTGGACGTCTTGGTGTCCTTCGTTTCGGTTGAGATGTTGGAAGGTGCGATGCTCGAGTAACGCGCGAAGGTGTTGCTCCCGAACGCGGAGACGAACACCGCGCCGACCGGCAGCGCGAGCACGGCGACCCCGAGTATGGCGGCGAGCGGCCGCGTCACCCGCCGTCCCGCGCTGAGCGACAGGCCGGTATAGAGAAGCACGATCAGAACAGCGCCGACGACCTGCAATCGGCCCTGGCCGGTGGCCACGCCGGCGAGCGCCCCGAACACCATCAGCAGGTAGGGCCATCGTCGTCGCAAACCGATCGCCGAGAGGAGCGCCAGGCACGAGGCGATCGCGCGAGCCCCCCAGCCCGCCCCGCCGCCCGCGTCGCTGCCGAGCCCCGGCGGGCGCACGCGCGTTTCCCCTTCCACGCGCGTGAGGCGCCCGTGCAGGCCGCCCTTCTGCCCGGGCTGCACGCTCCCGTAGACGAATTCGCGGTATCCGGGACCCCAGGAGGCGAGCTGCCCGGGGCTGAGCGTCGTCTGATAGCTGCCGACGATCCCGTTCGCCAGGGCGATCACGCCCACCACGATGAAGTACTGGCGGAAGCGCCGCTTCGTGCGGATCAGCGCGTAACCGAAGAAGAAGAACGGGACCCACTCGAGGTGCTGGCGGAAGCCGCCCAGCGACTTGGTGAGGCCGATCGTCCGCGGGTTCAGCGCCTCCACGAGGACGAGCGTCCCCCAGGCGAACACCCAACCCGAGAGCGGCGGGAGCTTGATCGTCTGCTTGCGCACCACCAGCCGCAGCAGCGCGCCGAGCGCGACGGCGTAGATCACCACGTCGCGGACCACCGCCGCGGCTTCGTGGCCGCCCGAGCCGAGCTTGACCGGGCCCTCGAGCAGCCCCAGGTACAGGAGCACGACCATCGCCGAGATCTCCAGGCGCGGATACGTGATCAGCACGAGCGTGCCGACCACGCCGATGATCAGCGCCACCCACAGCGACAGGCTCGCGTTCGCCTGCGAGAGGCTGATCGCCAGCGCGACGAGCAGCGGGACGATCGCGCTCGCCGCGAGCATCGCCCTGCTCCGGCGACGCCTGCTGGCCACCACCGGATGGGTCCCGGCGGGACCTGCGAAGCGTCCCTGCAGCACGCTCATCTCCGGGACAGCTTGCGCCCGCGCCGGGGCGCGGGGGCGGGCGAGAACCCGTAACGCTCGAGGTCCTTCGGCGCCACGCAGTTCGCGACCACGCCGAGCAGCGGCGCCGAGGCCGTGCGACCGAGCACCTGCACGAGGCGCTGCGCGGCCTGCGTTCCGGTGTGGCCCACGCGGGCGACGACGATCACGCCGTCAACGAGCGAGAGCAACGGCATCACGTCGCTGACCGACAGCGGCGGCGGCGCGTCGACGAGGACGAACTCGTAGACGTCGGAGACCGCGCGCAGCAGGTCGGCCATCTGCACGCTCGCGAGCAGCGCGGGGGGGTTGTCGATCGACTCGCCGGCGAGCAGCGCCGAGAGCGAGCCGGTGCCGCGCTGGGCGACGACCGTGGAAAGCCCGCCCGCTCGGGCGGTGTCGGTGCCGCCCACGGTCTCAGGGCCGGGGGCCGCGACGTCGCGCATCGCCTCGTCGAGCGCTGCGCGGCCCATCAGGACGTCGCCGAGGCCGTGCGGGCTCTCGACGTCGAGCAGGCGGCCGAGCACCGGGCGGCGCATGTCCGCCTCGATCACCGCTACGCGGGCGCCCGCGTCGCGCTGGACGCGCGCGAGGTTCGCGATCAGCGTCGAGCGGCCGTCGCCAGGGTCGGCGCTGACGAACACGATCGAGCGCGGATGCCCGTTGCGCGGGAGGCCGTCACCCAGCTGCAGCGTCGTGTGCAGGCGGCGCAACGGCTCCAGGAGCGGCCGCGCGGGCGCGCGTTCGCCGTTGGGGCGCCGCGTGGGCGAGCGGACTTTCGGCAGCGCGGTGAGCACCTGCGCCTGGAACATGCCTTCGACGTCGGAGAGCGAGCCGAGCCGGCGGTCGAACAGGCTGAACACGTACGCGCCGACCGCCGCCAGCAGCAGCCCGAGCACGAACCCGAAGATCGCGCTTTTTTTCGGCTTGGGCGACAGCGGCAGCGGGTTGGCTTTGGCGGGGCTGACCTGTTGCACGCCCACGAAGTTCGCGAGCTGCGATTCGAGCTGGTTGATCTTGCTCGCGAGCGTGGCCTGCTGGATCGCGCTGGAGGCGCTCTGGCCTTTCTTGCTGTTGGCCGTGGGCACTTCGAGCCGCCGCAGCTGCTGGCGCGTGTTGGCGAGCTGGGCCCTGACGTTGCGGAGGTAGTTCGACTTCTGCCGCGCGGTGTACACCAGCGCGTAGGTGTTCGCGAGGTCCTGGGCCGCCCGCGGCGTTCGCGCTTCGGTGGTGATGATGATGAAGCTCGCCGTGGGGCTCGCGGTCGCCTTCGCCCTCGCTTTGACAGCTTGCAGGTTGCCTTCGGCGCGCAGTTTCCGGTGGACCGGGCCGCCGACGATGCTCGAGTTGATCAGTTCCACCTGGTTGGCGATTTCGCGCCCGCTGAGCGCCTTGGACGGGTTCGCCCCGGTGCCCTGCCCCTGTTCGCTCGTCCCCCCCAGGTAGAGGGACGTCTTGGCGAGGTACGACGGCGGCTGGTGCTTGTAATAGAAATACGTCGCGACGCCGACGGCGATGCCGACCGCCAGGATGATCCACTTGCGCTTCCACAGCGGAGCGAAAACGCGTGCTGTGTCGGGGGTCGTATCGTTCATTGGGCTTGCGGATCCGTCGCTGGCCGTAACCAGCCATCATAGGGTCGTAATGCCGAAAAGGCTACCGGTCGGCCTGCCTCCCAGCGCAACGGCGAATGCAGCAAATCCGGCCGGCGTGACGGGCATTTCAGGTCACGCCGCCCCCCGGTTCGAAGGCCTCTCGTGCGCCCGGTCCGCACCTCTTCCGGATGGGCGCGGCCTCCGGAAACGAGTGTAGCGAGCGGCGCTCGCGAGACGGGCTCTCGGCCTCCTCAGCCGCCGGCGCGCGCGGCGATCTCCCCCATGCGGTCGAAGAAGCGCCTGCGCATCGCGGCGGTTGTGTAGTCGGCGAGATAGCTCTCCCGTCCCGCCGCCGCGATCTCGGCGCGCCGCTGCGGCGACTCCAGCAGCCGCTGCAGCGCATCGGCGAGGTCGCTGGGGTCGCCCGAGCGCGCGAGCACGCCGGTTGCGCCGTCCTGCACGAACTCCGCCGGCCCGCCGGAGTTGACCGCCATCACGGCCACGCCGCGCGCCATCCCCTCCAGGATCACGATCCCGAACGGCTCGGGGTCGGAGGCGTTCACGAGCACGTCCATGCGCTGGATGTAAGGCCCCGCGTCGGGCACCTCGCCCGTCATTGTGACGTCGTCGATCACGCCGAGCTCGCGCGCGAGCGGCTCGAGCGAGGAGGCGTACTCCGGAGAGAGCCCGTAGGAATCGCCGCCGACGATCAGCAGGTGGATGCGATGGCCGCGGTCGCGCAGGATCCGCTGGGCCCGCAGCAGCCGGTCCTGGTTCTTCCACGGCTGCAGGCGTCCGACGAGCCCCACGATCGGAACGTCGTCGGGCAGGGTGATCGCAGCCGGCGGCTGGCCCTCCGGAGGCGGCGGCGAGCCGGCGGCGATCGCGAACGTACGCCGCCTGGGGAACAGATGGGCCTGGGCGCGCTGCGATGCGCCCGAGTAGCACGCGATCGCGACGGCGGGCAGCAGCGTCGCGGTGACGTCGACCCACGCTCGGGCGGGGATCGCCTGCTGCCACCAGACGACGCGGTCGCTCTGGCCGGCGAGCACCGCGGCCGGTGAGCCGTACAGGTGCGTTTTGGCCGACCAGTTCAGGATCACGTCGGGCCGGCGCTGACGCATCAGGCGGGTGAGCCGGGCGACCGTCGTGGCCCAGCGATGCGCCTCACGCAGCCGGCCGGCCTCGATCACCTCGACGCGCAGACCGGCGGAGCACAGCTCCTGCGGCCACGGCCCATCCTGGAAGAAGACGGGCTCGATCTCGTGGCCGCTGTCGGCCGCTCCCTCGAACACCCCCTGGAGCATCGCCTCCGCGCCCCCCAGCCGCTCCCCCCACGGGGCCGTTATGAGAATCCGCATGGGCGGCGGTCACCTCGGCTTCACGCCGGTCATCGCGACGCTCAGATGGGGGTAGCCGAGGACGCGCGTCAGCGGGCGGTCGAGCAGCACCAGCGGGCGCAGGGGCAGCACGAGCCCCCATCCCGCCACCCGGCCCAGTCGCGCGGTCAGGCGGCGCATGAGGTTGGTGAGCTTCTGCGAGACGACGCCGCTGACGAAGTCCTCGCTCTCCACCTCGAGGCCCACCTCCCGGGCGATCTCCCGCAACCGCTCCGGCGAGTAGCCGAAGCGCACGTGGGAGCCGTCCTCGACGCCGCTCGGCTCGCGCTCCTCGGTGTGGAGCGGGTGGTGGGCGTCGTAGGGCGTGCTCAGCAGCAGGCGGCCACCCGGCTCGAGCATCGCCGCGAGCGAGCGCACGAGACCGACGTCGTCGCTGAGATGCTCGATCGTCTCCAGGCAGATGATCTGGTCGAAGCGCCCCAGCTGATCGCGGTGCTGCTCGATCTCGCGCAGATCGATCAGGCGGAAGTCGATCCCGGAGACACCCAGCTGCTCGGCGCGCCGTCGCGCGTCGTCCTGCTCGCGCGGTGAGAAGGAGCCCGCGACCACGGAGTTGCCCTCTCGCGCCGCGTAGATGCTGAACGCGCCGTTGCCGCACCCGGCGTCGAACGTGCGCAGCGGCCCGCCCCGCAGGTGCCGCCGCAGCCACAGCCAGCGGTCGAGCACGCAGGGGTCGCCATGAATCAGGAGCGGGGTCCAGCCGAAGGCCCGCAGCATCGTGTCCGGCATCCCGGGAACATATATCGGACGCTCTGCCGCGGAATCGACGCTCTGCCGCGGGGATCGGGGCCCTGGCCGGCGTTCCGCGGGGTTCGAGCGCGACGGTGCGGCGCGGATAGTGTTCTGGCGGATGAGCGACGCGCCCTCCAGCCCCGAGCGCGTTGCGATCGCGCACGACTACCTGCTCGTGATGCGGGGCGCGGAGCGCACGTTCGCTGCGATCGCGCAGCTGTACGAGCGCGCGCCGATCTACACCCTGCTCTACGACGAGGCGGGAACCGCGGGGCGGTTCGCGGGCCGCTCCATCACCACCTCCCCGCTGCAGCGTCTCGGCGTGGGCCAGAACGGCTTCCGCAGGCTGCTCCCGCTGTACCCGTTCGCCGTGCGGCGCCTGGCCCCCGAGCCGTGCGACGCGGTGGTGAGCAGCAGCAGCGCGTTCGCGCACGGGCTGACGGTGCCCGCCGGCGCCGTGCACGTCTGCTACTGCCACGCCCCGTTCCGCTACGCGTGGTACGAGCAGGAGCGCGCCCTCGCCGAGACGCCCGCGCCGCTGCGCGCGCCGCTGCGCGCACAGCTGGCGTGGATGCGCCGGTGGGACCGCGCGGCGAGTGAGCGCGTGGACCACTACGTCGCCAACTCGCAGCTCACGCGCGAGCGGATCCGGCGCTTCTACGGGCGCGACGCGCCGATCGTGCACCCGCCGGTGGAAACCGAGCGCTTCGCACCGGGCACGCCCGGCGACTCGCTGCTGGTGGTCTCCGAGCTCGTGCACCACAAGCGGGTGCACGTGGCGCTCGAGGCGGCGCGGCGCGCGCACGCGGCGATCCGGATCGTGGGGCGCGGTCCCGAGCACGACGCGCTGCGCGCCGCCTACCCCGAGGCGGAGTTCCTGGGGCGGGCCGACGACAGCGAGATCGCGTCGCTGTACGCGCAGGCCCGCGCAGTGATCGTCCCCAGCCGCGAGGAGTTCGGGATCACCGCGGTGGAGGCCCAGGCCGCCGGCCGCCCAGTGATCGCGGCGGCCGAGGGCGGGGCGCTCGAGACGGTGATCGACGGCGAGACGGGAACGCACGTGCCGCTCGACGACGTCGACGCGTTCGCACGTGCGATCGCGGAGATCGACGAGCTGCACTTCGACCCCGCGCGCGCGGTGGCCAACGCGGCGAGGTTCTCGGTGGCGTCGTTCCGAGGCCGGCTCGCCGAGCAGGTCGCGGCGGCCCTCGCCGCCGGGCCGCGCTCGGTCCGCGCGCGGATAGGGTGAGCCGCCGATGGCCGAGGCGTCTCTTCACATCGCGTGGCTGGGCCCGGCACCGGGGGAGGACGGCGGTGTGGCGGGGGTCGCCACCGAGCTGATGGGCGGCCTCGCCGCACGGGGGCACCGGATCGACGCGTTCTTTCCCTCCTCGGGCCAGGTGATCCCGGAGCGCCTGCGCGACCGCCCCGATGTGGTCTTCCACTGGGGGACGAGCGAATGGAAGTGGGATCGCTGGTACAGCCGCTCGCGGATCGGCGCGTTCCTCAGCGGGATGGTCGCCCGCGGGCTCGCGTCGGTGCGCCTGCGGCGCGAGATCGTCGCGCGACACGCCGAGGATCCCTTCGACCTCGTCTACCAGTTCTCCAGCATCGAGAGCTTCGCGCTGCCCGGCGCGCTGCGCCGGAGCGTGCCGTTGGTGCTCCACCCGGAGACCCACGCCGCCGGCGAGCTGCGGGCCCTGATCGGCGAGCGCAGGCTGGGCCTGCGCTGCCACCCCACCGGCCGCTACCTAACCGTCGTGGCGACGATGCTGCTGCGCTCGGCCCTCCAGCTGTACATGATCCGGCGAGCCGCGCTGCTCGTGTGCATCAGCGGCGTCTTCCGCGATCACATGGTGGCCGACTACCGCTTCCCCCGCGCGCGCACGGTGGTGGCGCCGAACCCGGTGCGCCTCGAGCGTTTCGAGCCCGCGGACGCCCCCGTGGGCGATCCGCCGCAGGTGCTCGTGCTCGGACGGATCGCGGTGCGCAAGGGGGTGCAGGACGTGGTCTGCGCAGCACGGGAGCTGGCCGCGCGCGGCGAGCGCGTGCGCTTCCGGATCGTGGGGGGTCCGAGCCTGTGGTCGGACTACACGCCGCTGCTGGAGGATCTGCCGGACGGGGCCGAGTACGCGGGGCGGGTGTCCGCAGCGGACATCGGCGCGGAGCTGGCCGCGAGCGACGTGCTGCTGCAGCCGAGCCACTACGAGCCGTTCGCGCTGACCGTCGCGGAGGCGCTCGCCGCCGGCGTTCCGGTCGTAGGCACGAGCGAGGTGGGCGCGATCGAGCGGGTCGACCGGGTGGTGGCGGCGTGCGTGCCGCCGGGGTCTCCCACGGCGATCGCCGACGCGATCCTGGCGATGATCGAGCGGGTGCGCGCCGACCCGGGCGCGGTGAGCGCGCTCGCTCGCAGCGAGGCGCAGCGCCTGTACGCGCCCGAGGTGGTGTGCGCGACCGTCGCCGACGCGCTCGCGGCCCTCGCCGCTAGTCGCGCCTGACCTCGTAGCGGCGCAGCAGCGCGTCCCGGCGATGGCGCAGCGGGGCGAGCGCGCCCCGCCGACCACCGGCGCCCGCGCCGGCCGAGCGGGCGGCGCGAGCGGCCTCGGTCTCGCGTGCGACCTCCGGGTACTGGGTGCGGGCGCGCTTGAGCTCCACGATCCGGCGCTCGAGCTCGCGGGCACGCTCCGGGCCGGTCTCGACGGGCCGCGCGGGGTCCTTGATCGCCACGAGCGCGATGTCGAACTGCCGCACGACGTTCAGGAGATGCCGGCGCGACCAGCGCCGCAGCGGCCGCGGGAGGATGCCGAAGGCGCCCATGTAGGTGAAGCGCACGAGCACGCGGCGGAAGCTGAGCTCGCCGTCCTCGGCGGCAGACCCCTGCAGCGCGTCGGGGTCGAAGAAGTCGAACGAGTGCTCGTTGAAGTTGTGGTGGTGGTAGGGGTTCACCATGTGGTGTTCGGTCAGCGTGGCGTACGGCAGCGAGAGCAGCAGCACCCCGTCGTGCTCGAGCACCCTGTGGATCTCCGACAGCGCGAAGAGGTAGTCGGGGACGTGCTCCAGCGTGTGGTGGGAGACCACGGTGCTGACGCTGTCGCTGTCGAACGGCAGTCGCTCGGTGCCGAGGTCGAGGCTGACCTCGGCGCGCTCGTGGATGTCGATGTTGACGAAGCCCGGGATGAACGTCTTCGCGGCGCCGAGGTTGAGCTGGACGGGATCGGCCACCTCAGATCAGCTCCGAGAGCCACGTCTCGTCGCCCGCGTAGATGCGGTCGTAGAGCGACTGGGAGAGCGCCAGGCGCCTGCCCTGCGTGCGCTCCTCCCAGGCGCGCCAGCGGCGCCTGTCGATCGCCCGGCCGATCCGCCCTGCGCCGGGCACCGGGGGCAGCTTCACCGGCGCGGGCGCGCCTTCGCTCTTGTGGATCCCGCTCGGGCCCCCCTTGCGAAAGCCGGAGCCGTGGTGGTAGACGATGTCGCCGTACACGCCGAAGAAGATCGGGTCGAGGTCGTGCCGGTTGCTGCGCAGCAGCGCCTCCCACGGCGTGCCGGTCAGCTCGAGCCGGCGCATCAGCGCGCCGCCCACGTCGGTCCGCAAGCGCCCGCGCGGCCCCCGCCACGCCGGGCCCGCCGACCAGTCGCCGGGGAGCGAGCGCCAGGTGCGCACGCTCGTCACGCAGAAGCACGGGTGCGGCTGCGGTTCGTCGAGGTTCTCAGCCCGCCGGACCGCCACGAGCGCGGCCCGCGACAGGGCCGCTTCCAGCCTCGGCATCGGGTCCGCGATCGGGAACGCATCGCCGTCCAGGAACATGATCAGGTCGTCCGGGTCGGCGACCTCGGAGATCTCCATCGCGAGGTGGTTGAGCTTGCCGGCGTGCGGCCCGAGCTGCTCGATCACGTGGTCGAAGTGGGTGCCGTAGGAGGGGTCGATGTCCTCGAGCGACGTCCACGTCTGAAACGGCACCGCGAGGTGCCTGCGCAGGTAGCGGGTCTGGATCTCGACCCAGCGCGGAGAGCGGTAGTGAACCGTTGCGATGTGGAGCATGGGGTCGTGGATCCGTTCAGGGCGGCGGCGTGCATCCCGACCGGCCGCTGGGCGCGCAGCGCGCCCAGGCCCCTTCGACCAGCGCGATCATAGCTGCGGCCCGCGTGCGCCCCGAGCGCGGCGGAGGGCCTAGAGGCCGCGGCGTCCGAGCACGTGCGGGACGGTCCGCAGGAGGATCTTCACGTCGGTCCAGAGAGACCAGTTGGCCACGTACAGGTAGTCGATCGCGACCATCTCCTTCAGCGGCACCCGCGAGGGCCCGAGGATCTGCCACGGGCCGGTCATCCCCGGCATCAGCTCCAGTCGGCGGCGGTGCCACCCCTCCACGCGCTGGTCCTCCTCGACGACCAGCGGACGAGGCCCGACGAGGCTCATCTCGCCTTTGAAGACGTTCATGAGCTGCGGCAGCTCGTCGAGCGCCGTGCTGCGCAGCAGGCGCCCGACGCGCGTCACGCGCGGGTCCTCGGCGATCTTGAACAGCCCCTCCTTGGCCTCGTTGCGGTGGCGCAGCGAGTCCTTCATCGCGTCGGCCCCGTCGACCATCGTGCGGAACTTGAGCATGTGGAAGCGGTGGCCGTGGCGGCCCACGCGCAGCTGGCGGAAGAACACGGGCCCGCGCGAGTCGAGCTTGATCGCGATCGCGATCGCGAGCAGGATCGGCGAGATCGCGATCAGCCCCAGCGATGCGCCGAGCAGGTCGAAGGCGCGTTTGAAGGCCGCCGAGGAGCGCGTCAGGTCGAAGCGGCGCACGCCCATCACGGTGACGCCGTGCAGGTCGTCGAACTCGACCGAGGAGCCCACGACCTCGAGCAGTCGCGGTAGCACGCTCACGCGCACCCCGACCGCCTTGAGCGTCCTGACGAGGTTGAGCATCTCGCCCGCGTCCACGCTGCGGGGCGCGATTATCGCGCGGTGGACGTCGAGGGTCTGGGCGAGGTCGCGGATCTCCGCCAGCCGCGGCTCGGAGAAGGAGTCGGTTGACCACGGCTCGACCTTGTCGAGGTCCAGGTGCGCGACCACCTTGGCGTTGACACCGCCGTGGCCGACGAGCTTCGCGCGGATCGTCTCGGCGGAGATCTCGTCGCCGATGAACAGACAACGCTCGATCGGCGAGACGCGCAGGGCGATCATGCGCGCCACCGACCGGCCGAGGATCAGCAGCGCAGCCAGCGACACCCACAGGAACAGCGCCTCGTGGCGGTCGAGCGCGCCGCGCACGAGCAGGCCTTCGGTCAGCCAGGCGATCAGCGCACAGAGCGTCGCGAGCTGGAACAGCCGCGGCGCCTCGTCGAGCGTTGTCTTGCGCAGAAGCGTCTCGTCACGGTCGTAGAGGCCGGTGAGCTTCGCGCACACGACCAGGATCGGGACCGCCGCGAGCACCGCCCAGGTGAGCTGCAGCGAGCGGCGTGAGAGCTCGACCGTGAGCACGAAGGCGGTCACGATCGCGATCACGTCGGCGGTGACGAGCAGGCGCCTGAAAACCGAGTCGCGGCGCATGCAGGCAGCCGGACCGCGCACCTCTGCGATGCCGGTCGTGAGCAGCCTGCGCCGACCCAGCTTCCCGCGTGTTACGGGAAGCGGCCGACCCCAACCTACGCCTGTCTCGGCGCTGCCGCCGGTCTCGACGCTCATCGTCCCTGCCGCCTCCTTGCTCGCCACAACGTCCCCATACTCCAAGCACCAGCCCGAACAAATGTCGAGATCCTGTGACCCCCGTGAAGCCTCCGGCATCATAGACAGAGGCCGCAACTAGCGCAAGGCAACTAGCGCACGACTTGCCGGGCTAACGGTCGCGGCCACCGTCCCCTTCACGCCCCACCACGCGAGCCGGTGTCCCCGCTCGCGGGCCCCTCGGGGCGCCGCCGGAGCATAGCGCGCCCGCGAATGCGGCGTGCATGCAGGTGGTCCGGAAAAGCTGTCCCGATAAGTTCGACCCGATCGGTGAACATCAGCTACCATCGCTCGCTCGGAGACGACAGACCAGGGGGCTTGGCAGGAGATGCACATCGATCCGTACATCGTTCTCGGCAGCGCAGTCGTGGGCTTCCTCGTCGGGATGACCGGCGCGGGCGGGGGCGCGCTGATGACGCCGATGCTGATCCTGCTGTTCAGCGTGAAGCCCTCCTCCGCGATCTCGAGCGACCTCGTCGCGGCGGTGCTGATGCGACCCGTGGGAGCCGCCGTGCACCTGCGCAAGGGCACCGTGAACAAAACGCTCGTGAAGTGGATGGTGCTCGGCTCGGTGCCGATGGCGTTCCTCGGCTCCTACTTACTCCATCTCATGGGCAACGAGAAGTCGGCGCAGACGAACATCGAGAAAGCGCTGGGGGCGGCGCTCCTGGTGGGCGCCGCCGCGATGGTGCTGCGCTACGTGCTCGACCAGCGCACCGGCGGCAAGCGCACGGGCACGATCAGGGAGATCGTGGCCAAGCCCCTGCCGACCGTGCTGATCGGGATGCTCGGAGGGATCGTCGTGGGGTTGACGTCGGTCGGCTCGGGATCGCTGATGATCATCCTGCTGCTGTTCCTCTACCCGACGATCGGCGCCAACCAGCTCGTGGGGACCGACCTCACCCAGGCGGTCCCGCTGACCGCCGCTGCCGCAGTGGGCGCGCTCGTCTTCGGCCACGTGGAATTCGGGGTGACGACGTCGCTGATCCTCGGGAGCGTTCCGGCGGTGCTGGTGGGCTCGATGCTCTCCTCGAGCGCGCCCGACCGGTACGTGCGCCCCGTGATCACGTTCGTGATCTTCGCCTCCGGCCTGAAGTACGCGGGCCTCTCGACCGAAGCGCTCGGCTGGGTGCTCGTGTCGGTGCTGCTCGCCGCGTTCCTCGCGTGGGCGGTCGTGAAGCGGCCGTGGGATCCCCAGCCGCAGCTGCAGGCCGCCTCCGACGGCGAGACGGACTGACGGGCCCGCGCCCCGCCGGCGGGCGCATGGGCGCAGATGTTCTAGCCGGCCCGCATCCGTGGCTCAAGCAGCGATCCGCAGGCGCCGATAAGGGCGCGGGGCGAGGTCTCGCCGAGCAACCGCCGGGGCCTCGCCACCCTTTGACGTGATCACCCTCATCACCATCCTCGGAACCGCTTGGATCGCCGTGCTCGGCGCGGTCGTGGCCCTGTGCCGCGGCGCGAGGCGCGGAGACGACGTCCTCGCCGCAGGCGCCGAGGAGCTGCGCCGCCACGAGCTCGCCTCGGGCGTCGTCAGGCTCGAGCACACGGACGCGTCGGGCATCGGCTTCATGAACGCCCGCGAGAGCCGCTCGGCGGAGCCGGACGGTGAGCTCCGGCCCGGGCCG
>JAICYC010000066.1 GCA_025934395.1 Solirubrobacteraceae bacterium
GCAGCCGCGCGACGGGATGCGCGTGCTCGATGTCGCATGCGGGACGGGGCTCGTCGGCGCGGAGCTGCGCAGCCGCGCACGCGTCTCGCTCGTGGGGATCGACCAGAGCCCGCAGATGCTCGCCGCCGCACGCGCGCGCTTCGCGGCGCTCGGCCCCGACGAGGTGCAGCTCGTGCAGGGCCAGGCCGAGCGGCTCCCGTTCCCCGACGCGAGCTTCGACGCGCTCACGGTCACCTACCTCCTGCGCTACGTCGAGGACACCCGCGCGACGACGACCGAGCTCGCGCGCGTGGTGCGTCCCGGCGGGCGGATGGCGATGCTGGAGTTCGGGGTCCCGCCCAACCCGCTCGCCCGCGCCGCGTGGCGCGTGTACACCGGCGTCGGGCTGCCGCTGCTCGGTGGCCTGTTCGCGCCGGAGTGGCGCGCCGTGGGCCGGTTCCTCGGCCCGAGCATCCGCGGCTTCTACGAGGAGCACCCGCTCGAGGCCCAGCTCGAGGACTGGCGGGCTGCCGGTATGGCCGATGTGCGCGCCAGGCGGATGAGCCTCGGTGGCGGCATCGTGATCTCGGGCACCCGCGCGCGCGATCCACGGATCTCGGCGCGGATGCGATGAGCGGCGCGCCGGCACGCGCGCAGCGCCCCGCGTTCTACGCGCTCGGGGGCGGGAGGCTCGGCGACCTCGTCACGCTGCTGCACCCGCCCTACACGGCGTGGCACCTCAGCTACTTCGCGCTAGGGGCCGCCGCCGCGCCGCATGTGCACGCCGATCGCGTCGCCTGGGGGCTCGCCGCGTTCGCGCTCGCGGTGGGGGTCGCCGCGCACGCGCTCGACGAGCGCCACGACCGCCCCCTGCGGACGGCGCTCGGCGACCGAACGCTGGCGGTCCTCGCGACCGTCACGCTGCTCGCCGCGCTCGCGATCGGCGTCGCCGGCGCGATCGTCGTCACGCCGTGGCTCGCACCGCTGGTGCTGCTCGGAAGCGCGTTCGTCCCGGCCTACAACCTCGAGCTCGTGAGCGGCCGCGTCCACGGCGACACCTGGTTCGCGCTCGGGTGGGGTGCGTTCCCCGCGTTCACCGGCTACTTCGTCAACGCCGAGCGGATCGCTCTCCCCGGCCTGCTCGTCGCGGCGGGCGCGTTCGCGCTCAGCGTGGCGCAGCGGCGCCTGAGCGCGCCCGCGCGAGAGCTGCGCCGGCGCACGGTCGAGGTCAGCGGCGAGCGCGTGTGCAGCGACGGCTCGCGCGAACCGCTCACGCTCGCCTGCATGCTCGCCCCGCTCGACGGCGCGCTCGCAGCGCTGTCGATCGCGCTGGTGCTCGGCGCCGCGGGGCTGCTCGCCGCGCGACTCTGAGGCGGGCTCAGGCGGGCAGGAGGTGCGCGCCCGGGCCGGGCCGGACCTCGTGGGCGTCCTCCGGCGGCTCTCGGTCGGGCGGGAACATGCCGAGCACGCTGCCGCCGAACCCGCCGCCGATCAGCCGCGCGCCCGCCGCGCCCGAGTCGAGCAGCCGCGAGCGTGTCCGCTCCACGGCGGCCGTGCTGATCTCGTAGTCGTCGCGCAGGCTCGCGTGCGCGACGTCGAGCAGGTGGGCGAGCGAGGGTAGATCGCCCGCTCGAAGCGCTCGCACCGCCGACTCGACGCGCGCGTTCTCGGAGAGGACGTGGCGCGCGCGGGCAGCCAGCGGTTCGGGCAGCGCGGCGGCCTGCTGCGGGTCGGCCTCGCGCAGCGAGGTGACACCCAGCAGCTCGCACGCACGCGCGCACTCCGCGCGCCGCTCGTTGTAGCCGGAGCTCGCGTGCACGTGGCGCTCGCCGGAGTCGAGCGTCGCCAGGCGCCAGCCGTGCAGCTCGAGCGGTACGGGGTCCACCGACAGCTCGGCGAAGTCGATCCGCAGCGCGGTGTCGGGCGCGCCGTAGAGGGATGCGAGCTGGTCGAGGAGCCCCGTGTTGGCGCCCACCCACTCGTTCTCCACGCGCGAGCAGAGCCTTGCGACCGACACCCGATCGAGCTCCGCGCGGGCGAGCGCGAGCAGCGCCAGCGCGAGCGCGACCTCGAGCGCGGCCGAGGAGGACAGGCCTGCGCCCGTGCGCACACCGCCGCCGAAGCGCAGCTCCACGGCCGACGGCGCGATGCCCGCGCGGGCCAGCTCGGCGACCACGCCGCGCGCGAACGCGCGCCAGCCCTCGGCGGGCGCGGGGGCGCGGGGGTCGAACTCGTCGCGCTCGTCGAGGTCCTCAGCGAACGCGAGGACGCGGGCGCCGCGGTCGAGCCTGCGTGCCCGCGCGGTGATCCCCTCCTCGATCGCGAACGGCAGGGCGAGCCCGAGGTTGTAGTCGGTGTGCTCCCCGATCAGGTTGACGCGGCCCGGCGCGAACGCCGCAACGGTCTCAGGAGCCACCCTCGCCTCGCATCGGCGCGCGGGCGATCGCCGCGCGAAGCAGCGCCGCGGAATCCTCCGGGAGCGTGTCGGAGATGAACGTGCCCGCGCCCTGCTCGGAGCCGGCGAGGTACTTGAGCTTCTCGGCGGTGCGCAGCGGCGGGTAGAACTCGACGTGCAGGTGCCCCGCACCGGCGATCGCCGGTCCGCCGCCGGTGGGCGCCTGGTGCACCGCCATCACGTACGGGAAGGGGCGGTCGAACAGCGCGTCGTAGCCGCGCGCGAGCCCCTGCAGTGCGGCCGCGAGGTCGGCGAGCTCTCCGGCCTCGCAGTCGAGCAGGCTCGCGCGGTGCTCGCGCAGCACGACGTGTGCCTCGTAGGCCCAGCGCGCCGCGTGCGGCACATAGGTGACCGTCGAGGCCGTCTCGTGCACCACGCGCGTCCGGTCGGCGAGCTCCCGCGCGAGCAGCGTGCAGGGCGCGCAGCCCCCGAGGCGTACGTCCGCCTCGTGCTCGCGTTCGGCGATCGGCGGGAGAAACGGGTAGCCGTAGATCTGGCCGTGGGGGTGGTGCAGCGTCACGCCCACCTCTACGCCGCGGTTCTCGAATATGTAGACGTACTGGATGTCATCGCGCGCGCCGAGCTCGGTGTAGCGCTGGCGCCACACCCACATCAGCGCCTGCGCGCGCCGCGCCGGCAGCGACGCGAACGAGGCGTCGTGGTCGTCGGTGTAGACGACCACCTCCGCAGCGCCGTGCGGCGACTCGAACGCCGGGAAGCGGTTGTCGAAGACGGCGATCTCGAACGAGGGGAACGGGATCTCGGTGACGGGCGCGCCCGCTCGGGTCGGGTCCAGCGGGCAGTGGTCGCGTGCGGGCAGGAACGTGCGCTCCTGGCGGTGGATCGCGTAGTCGACGACCTCGCCCCGCAGCTCGTTGAAGCGCAGCTCGGTCACCCGCCCGGCTCCCCGGGCTCTCGAGCAGGGCGCTCGGCGAACAGCAGCAGCGTGCGCCCGTCGTCTTTGCGGTAGCGCGTCATCTCGATCGGGCCGAACGCCTCGGGTCTCGAGACGAGCGTGGGGGGGGCGGGCTGCCCGGATGCTTCGCGGGGTCCCTGCGGGGCGGACACAGCCCGAGGGTATACGCACGCGAGGGCACGCCGGTCGGCGTGCGGAGCGGGAGACGGCTGCAGCGCCGCGACGTTTGCGGAGGCACCCTGCGGTGGTAGGAGACCTCAGACACCTCGCTGCAGGATCATCCGGCAAAGGGGTAGTGTCTGATGTTGCAAGCCTTCAAACACCCTCAGCGGCGTAGGAGAGGAGGACCTATGTCAATCAGCGACCAGGTTCCGGAGACACTCGAGCGTCCCGATCACATCGAGGCGCCGCGCGAGGGGGGTGGCTTCGACCGGCGCTCCTTCCTGCGCCGAACCGCGATGACGGGTGTCGCGGCGGGCTCGGTGAGCGCGATCCTCGAGGCGTGCGGCTCGAGCGCTTCCGGCGGCGGCAGCTCGAACTCCATCTTCGGCTCGCACCCGGGCTACAAATTCGTGTTCGTCAACCACGTCACGACCAACCCGTTCTTCACGCCGACTCAGTACGGGATCGCCGACGCCTGCAAGCTGCTCGGCTGCTCCTACCAGTGGACCGGCTCGGAAAACAGCAACGTGAGCCAGATGGTCAACGCGGTCAACAGCGCCGTCGCGGCGAAAGCGGACGGGATCGCCGTCGCGCTGATCGACCTGCACGCGTTCAACTCGCCCGTCGAAAAAGCGCTCGCGGCGGGCATCCCGGTGATCGCCTACAACGCGGACGCGGAAGGCAACTCGCGGCTCGCGTACGTCGGCCAGGACCTGAAACTGGCCGGCGAAAAGATGGGTGAACGGATCGTCGAAAAGATCCCCTCGGGCGAAGTGGCGCTGTTCATCGCCACGCCGGGCTCGGCCAACCTGCAGCCCCGCGTCGAAGGTGCGGAAAAGGTCCTGAAGGCGAAGGGCATCACCACGCACACGGTCGCCACCGGCGCGAACGTCTCAGAAGAGCAGCCCGCGATCGAAGCGTTCTACAAGAGCCACACGGGCGTGAAGGGGATGTACTCCGTGGACGGCGGCTCGACCGAAAGCCTTGCGAAAGTCATGCAGAAGCTCGGGCTCAAGGGCAAGGTGCATGCGGGCGGCTTCGACCTCACCGAACAGACGCAGAACCTGATCAAAGCCGGCTACCTCGAATTCACGATCGACCAGCAGCCCTACCTGCAGGGGTTCATCCCTGCGATGCAGATGTTCTTCTACAAGGTGTCGGGCACCCAGACGGGCCCCTTCGAAGCCAACACCGGGTTGAAGTTCGTCACCCAGGAAACGGTCGAACCGTACCTCGCCAAGTCACGGTTCGAGGGCACGACCTCCTCCGCCGTGGTGGTCAAAGCGTGAGCTAGATCGGAGCGATCGTGGCGAGCGCGACACAGGACCCCGCCTCGACCAGCCCCGGAGGCCCCGGAGGCCCGGCGCAGCCGCGCCGGGCCCTCTGGCGCGAAGCCGGCTCGCGCATCGTCGCGCTGCGCGAGGGCAGCATCATCCTCATCACGATCGTGGTGGCGGTCTACTTCTCCGCCAACACGAGCACGTTCTTCAGCGGCGGCAACCTCGAAACGATCCTGCCGTACTTCGCCCCGATCGCGATCCTGGCGGCGGGTGAGGTGTTCGTGATGATCCTCGGCGAGATCGACCTCTCGATCGCCGCGATGTACCTGTTCGCGCCGATCATCTACTACAAGCTGAACACGTCCCTGGGCTTCCCCCTCGGCCTCGCGCTGGTCGGGTCGCTGATCGTCTCGACCGTGATCGGTGCGGTCAACGGGATCTTCGTGGCGGTGATCGGGATCAACTCCTTCGTCGCGACGCTGGGGACGCTGTTCACGTTCGAGGGCCTGTCGCTGATCATCTCGAAAGGAACGCCTGTGGCGACGCCCGGGGGGCAGATCCCGGTGGGCACGTTCGGGAAGGTGTTCGGGGCGGGGACGTACTCGGAGCTGATCTGGGCGCTCGCGATCGTTGCGTTGCTGCAGCTCGTCCTGACCTTCACGCGGTGGGGCGTGTACACGGTCGCAGTCGGGTCGAACAAGCTCGGCGCGGCCGAGGCCGGCGTGCGCACGAACCTCGTGATGATCCGCAACTTCATGCTGTGCGCGCTCACGGCCGGGCTCGTCGGGATCTTCGAGGCGATCCGCTCGCAGACCGTTCAGCCCAACCCGGCCGGGCCGAACGAAATCCTGTTCTTCGCGGTCGCTGCGGCGGTGATCGGTGGGACGCTGCTCACGGGCGGCTCGGGCACCGTCGTCGGCGCTCTGATCGGCGCGCTGTTCCTCGGCATCCTCAAGGATGGCCTGATCCTCCAGGGCGTGCAGGCCAACTACCTGCTCTTCTACACCGGCCTCGCGGTGATCATCGCGATGGCCGCCAACGTGTACGTCGGTCGCGTGCGCAGGGGGCGCACCGGCGGTGGCTGACGCAGGCGGACCGAAGGTGGTGGGCCCGACCTCGGCGCCCGAGGACGTGCTGCGCGTGGAACACATCGCCAAGCGGTTCGGTCCGGTCACCGCGCTGAAGGACGTCAACCTGCACCTGAAGAAGGGCGAGGTGCTCGGCCTGCTCGGCGACAACGGCGCGGGGAAGTCGACGCTGATCAAGATCCTGTGCGGCTTCCAGAAGCCGGACTCGGGGCAGATGTTCCTGCGCGGCGAGCCGTTCGCCCCGCGCAGCGTCGACGACGCGCGTGCTGCCGGGATCGAGACCGTCTACCAGGACCTCGCGCTGATCGACGAACTGTCCGTCTACCACAACCTGTTCCTGCGCAAGGAGCGCGTGCACCGCCCGGTGCCGCTCCTCTCCAACAGGCAGATGAAGCGTGAAGCGCGGGCGGCGCTCGATGAGATCGGGATCAACATCCCGCGCATCGACGTGTCGGTCGCGCGGCTGTCCGGCGGCCAGCGCCAGGCGATCGCGGTCGCGCGCACCGTCAACTCCGACGCGGACATCATCCTGCTCGACGAGCCGCTCGCGGCGATGGGCGCCAAAGAGGGCGCCCAGATCCTCGACCTCGTGGCGCGCCTGAAAGCGGAGGGCCGCGTGTCGATCATCATGATCCTCCACAACTACGTGCACGTCTTCCAGGCGTGCGACCGCGTGAGCCTGATCCAGGACGGTGCGATCGCGCTCGACAAGCCCACGTCGGAGACCTCCGTGGACGAGCTCACCGAGATCGTCGTCAACGAGTACCGGCGCGCCCGCGAAGCGGCGCACGCCGCGCCGGCGCCACAGCCGGAGCAGCCCGGGCCCGCCTAGTCTAGGCGCGCTCGCTCGCCGTCTCGGAGGCGCGCGGCTCCGGCGGCGGGAACATCTGCTGAATGTACGGCCGCAGCAGCGCGGCGACATGGTCGGCGCCCATGCTCGCCGGGCCTTTGGGCAGCGCCGCGTAGCTGATCGCCAGGCGCACGAGCACCTCGCTGAGCAGCTCGGCGTTGGGACGCGGGACGATCGGCCAGGCGTCGAGGATCATCTCGGTCAGGCGCGCGCTCGCCGCCTCCACGAGCGGCTGCCCGTGGGTGGTGAAGAGGAGGAGCAGCCCCTCCGCGCCGTCGCCGGAGACGATCGTGCGCACGAGCGGGTTCTCGGCGGCAGCCGTCAGGAACACGTCGAACGCGGCCGACAGCGCCACGGCGGGCGCGGCGATGTTCGCGTTCACCGCCTCGGCGACCGCGTTCAGGAAGCGGTCGGTCTCGCGCATCACGAGCGCTTGGGAGAACTCGTCGCGCGACCCGAACTCCTTGTAGAGCGTCTGGCGGCTCACGCCGGCGGCGCGCGCGATGTCGGCCATCGTGATGTCGACCCAGCGCCGCTCGACGAGTTCATCGCATGCGGCGTCGAGCAGCGTGTTCCGCAGCAGCTCGCGTGCAGCGATCGAATATGGCAGGCGGTCGCGGGCAGGAGGAGTCATCGTGTGCAAGCCGGCCGCGTTCGTTGGCACGCTCAGTCGTCCGGCTCGAAATCGACCTTATCGCGAACGCCGCAGTCGGGGCATGCCCAATCGTCGGGCACCTGCGTCCACGGCGTTCCGGCGGGGAACCCCTCGCGAGGGTGCCCGTGCTCCTCGTCGTACACGTAGCCGCATCCGGGACAGCGGAAGCGGCTCATGTGAGTCCCTGCAGGCGCGCCCGCGCGCGGCGCCCGAGCCCGGGCCTGAGGTTCGCGCGATCGAGCTCGCCGCCGTAGTGCGCCAGCACGCGGCGGTCCATCACGCGCCGCCACGCGGGCGGGATCACGGCCAGCACGATCATCCCCGCGTAGCCCGTGGGCAGCTGCGGCGCCTCCTC
This sequence comes from Solirubrobacteraceae bacterium, assembly GCA_025934395.1. Classification (GTDB taxonomy): domain Bacteria; phylum Actinomycetota; class Thermoleophilia; order Solirubrobacterales; family Solirubrobacteraceae; genus Palsa-744. Next base: position 7,741 of record JAICYC010000066.1, read on the forward strand.
GACGTGGCGCAGCGCCTGATAGCGCCGCAGCGGGTTGGCATGGTGGTCGGAGTGGCGTTGCAGGTGGTAGAGCAGCACGTTGGAGGCCACGTTGTTGGAGTTCCAGCTGTGCTCCGGGCGGGTGCGCTCGTATCGCCCATCCTCGCGCCTGCCGCGCAGCAGCCCGTAGTGCTCGAGGTAGTTCACGACCTCCAGCAGGCAGAAGCCGAGCACCGACTGGATCAGCAGATAGGGGAGCACCACGATGCCGAACACGGCGATCAGCACGCCGTACAGGACGACCGTCATCGCCCACGCGTTGAGGATGTCGTTGCCGGGGGTCCACGGCGAGCTCTCCAGACGCGCGAGCCGCGCCCGCTCGAGCTCCCACGCCGAGCGCAGGCTGCCGATCACGGTCCGTGGAAGGAACGAGTAGAAGCTCTCGCCGAGCCGCGAGCTCGCGGGGTCCTCCGGCGTGGCCACGCGGACGTGGTGCCCGCGGTTGTGCTCGATGAAGAAGTGGCCGTAGCCGCTCTGCGCGAGGGCCACCTTGCTGAGCCAGCGCTCGCTGCTCGCCCGCTTGTGGCCGAGCTCGTGGGCGGTGTTGATCGCCACGCCGCTCACCATCGCCACGGTGACCGCGAGCCCGATGCTGTCCACCGTCGAGAGCCCGCCGCGCGCCCACAGCCAGCACGCGAACGTCAACCCCGCGTACTGGAGCGGCAGGTACAGGTAGGTGCACCACCGGTAGTAGCGGTCGTCCTCGAGCTGCTTGATCACCTCGTCGGGAGGGTTGCGCGCGTCCCGGCCGATCGCCAGGTCGAGCAGCGGGAACACCCCGAAAACCAACACGGGGCCGTAGAACCAGAGCACCCCCAGGCCGGTTGCTTGCACGAGCCCCCAGGTGATGAAGGGGAGGGTGGGGACGATCAGGCCGAGCATCCACGCGACGCGCTTGGGGTCACGCCAGCGGACGGTGGCCGGTGCGGCACCGGGGGCGGCCGCTGCGCGCACCGGCGTCGCGTGTGGCTCCGCATGGGGATCGCCCACGGGCGCGGTGTGCGGGGTCGCCGGCTCGCCCCGAGCGGGGGCCGAAGCGGGCGGGGGCACAGCTGACATTCGAGCGATCTCCTCTTGTCGGACGGTGCGCGGAGCTTGCCCAAAGAGTTTACATGAGAGCCGGATTTGTCAAGAACGCGCTCGGGCCGCCGAGCGGTCCCGAAGGCTCGTGCGGCACCAAGCCCTGCGTGGAGGGGGGTCAGGCGCGATGGTCGCGCCAGGCGCGGACGGCGGTGGCGCGAGGTGGCGCGCCGCCCGGGGTTCGGCGCCTCAGGCGCCCGGTGGCTTGCGGCTGGCCAGGTATTCCTGGTTTTCGCGGCGCTCGCCGCGGATCTGGACGGCGATGTAGACGATGATGATGTTGACGATCACGCCGATCCCGCCGAACGTGACGATCAGGCCGAACGTCTTGCTGAACGCCGCGCTGGATGCGAGCACCATGCGCGGAGCCTACCAACGAGCGGCGCAGCGCGGCACGCCTCCGCGCGTGGCGCGGGCTCGCGTCGTACAGTGCGTGTGTCCGCGGAGAGGTGCCGGAGCGGTTGAACGGGCGCGACTGGAAATCGCGTAACGGGGGTCAACCTCGTTCGAGGGTTCGAATCCCTCCCTCTCCGCCATTTGCTTGATGTGCGAACCCCGGCCTGAAGAAACAGGGTCGGGGTTTCGCGTTCCCCGGCGAGCGGCGCCTGCGCGCTGCTTGCTGGTGCTTCGGGCATAGCGCATCGCTGCGTCGTAGAACGGCGTGTATTCGGTCGTGATCGTGTCGGGGGCTTCGACGATGAGCTTGGCGTAGATCGCCTGGTTGATGAGGCGTTTTGTGCTGGGTGGCTGCTTGGCGTAGCGGACGTGGGCGTCTGCGAGCAGCGCGAGGGCGTCTGCAAGCGCGTCACGCACGTCCTCGGTCTCGGTGCGGGCGGCGGCGCTCCAGCGTTCGGCGTGGGCGCGCTCGGTCTCGATGCGGGCTTTCTCGTTCTCGAAGACCTCCTCGTCGAGCTTGCCGCGGTAGAAGAGCTGCAGGAGCTTCTGTTGTTCGCTCGTGAGTTCGGCGACGCGTCGCCTGTGGCGTTGGGCTTCGCGGGTGGCGATCCCGGCTTTCTCTTCGACGTAGGTGTGCAGGTCTTCCTTGATCCCCTGGATCTCCTGTGGTGTGAGTGGCTCGCGGGCGTACAGGGCGGTGACGGCGTGTTCGATGTCTGCGGTCGGGGCGTAGCGCGCCGGGCAGGGTCCGCCGGGGCGGACTCGCGAGAGGCAGGAGAAGTACTCATAGGTGGCGCCGGTTTTGCCGCGGTGGCGTCCGTAGCCGAGGCGCACCCCGCAGGCGCAGTAGAGGCTGCCCATGAGGTGGTGTCCGTGCTTGTGGCTGCGATCGCCGGACGCGCGGTGTCCGTCGAGGACGTGTTGGACCTGCTCGAAGGTGGCCCGGTCGATGAGCGCCTCGTGGCGTCCCTCGCGCTTTTGGCCTCTGAGCGAGACGATCCCGAGGTAGTAGTCGTCGCGCAGGATGCGGGCGAGGCTGGTCCGCGAGACCTCGCGTTCGGGGCGGGTCCTGGTCGGCCTGGTTCTAAGGCCCGCGGACTGGAGGAACTCGGCGAGGGTTGTGAGCGTGTGCTCGCCGGTGGCGTAGGCCTCGAAGCCGAGACGGATGAGCGGCGCGCGGTGCTCGTCTACGGCGACCACGGCGATCTCGCGGCCTTGGATGGTCTCGCGGGTGTTGAGGTAGCCGAGGCGGGCGGGGCCGTGGCTGCCACCATCGGCGTGCTTGCGCTCCACGCCCATTTTGACCTTCTGGCCATCGTCGCGGGAGCGGAACGCGTTGACGCCCGCCATGATCGCGAACAGCAGCAGCCCTTGTGGGGTGTTGTCGACCGGCTCACGGGTCGAGATCAGGCGCGCTCCTGCGCTCGTGATCTGGCCGAGCAGCGCGAACGCGTCGTGCTCCTCACGTGCGACGCGGGAGAGGTCATAGAAGACCACGTAGGTGGGGGCGAGTGCCGGAAGCTCGGCGAGCATCTGCTGCAGCGCGTGGCGGTTGGTGTTGGTGCCGGTGCGCCCCGGCTCGGTGTAGGTGCGGATCACCCGTGCGTTCAGTGAGGCGGCGTGGCGCTCGCAGGCTTGCTGCTGGCCGGGGATCGAGTAGCCGAGTGGGTCGTGGGCCTTGTTGACCTGACCGGGGCTGGACACCCGCAGGTAGATCACCGCCGTGGCCTCGGTCTCGGGCCGGGTTGGTGCTGGCTTCGTTAGTGTGGTTGGTGGCATGAGTAGTACCTCCTTTCGTGATTGGTTTGGCGTTAACCATTTTCCCGTTAATTCTTTGGTGTTGCAACGTGTCATTTTGGTGAAGTGGGCCGGTCCGGGAACGCCCGGACCGGCCCGATCTGTCAGGCGAGTGCCTCCAGACGCGTCTTGATGGCCTGCTTGCGCTCCTCGGCGCTCGCCTTGAGCTCCTTGGCTTCGGCGCTCGCCTCTCTGGCGCGCCCGTCGGCGGCCTCGATCTCGGCGTCGATCGCGTGGATCGAGCGTTCGAGTGAGGCCCGTGCGTCTTCGAGCGCTGCCTCTGGCGTGGTCTCGCGGCGGCGGGTGCGCCTGGGGGCGTGCTCGCCTTCGCGCTGCTTGCGCCCGGTGTAGAAGCTGCCCCTCACAGAATCCAGCGGGCGGGCTTCCTCCTCGGCGATCTGCTTGAACGCCTCGGCTTGGCTCATGCCACCCTCGACCATCGTGTTCACGCGGTCAAAGATCGATTCAGCCTTGGTTGCCATCAGGTGCTCCTTTCGGTTGGTTGTCTTCTCGGCGGGCAGAAAGACGCGCTGTCCTTCCACCCGCCGACGGGCCTCCAACCGGTGCTGGGGGTGCGTTCCAGTGCGACAGACGGGCACAGGCAATCGGGAGGTAGGTGGGCTCACGTTCGATCCCCACGAACCACCGGCGTTCGAGGAGCGCAGCGACGCCGGTGCTGCCGGAGCCTGCGAACGGGTCGAGCACGACACCTTCTTGTGGGACGGCGAGGCGCACCAGCCACCGCAACAAGCTGATCGGTTTCACCGTGGGGTGGTGGTTCTTGGCCAGCCTGGGCCGGTGGTGCTTACCGGTGTAGATGCGCGACTGGATCGCCGGGAGCTCCTCGCAGCCGGCATCGCGTTCGGCGGCCGTGGCCTTGGGGGTGAAGAACAAGCGGCTCGGACCCGTGCGTTGCCCGTCAACGAGAGCGATCGGGCAGTCGCGGTGGTGGGAGAGCGCGAGATTCGCGGGCCAGTACGGCTCGCCGCTGGGCCGCGCGACGCCGGCTGCTCGGATCCGCTTCGTCATCATTTGCCGTCCTGTCTCTCGGCCCAGCAAGTTCCCAGCAGCGCCCGGTGAGTTGGGAGATGCCGGTTGGCTCGCACAAGTGCCACTGGACGACAGGCACCCGATCGCGCGTTATGACTTGAAATGCCGAAGGCAGAGCCAGATCAGGTCGGTGGGCCCCATCGGCGCCACCACAGATAGCCGCATGGAAAAATGAGTACGGCGAGGATTCCCATGGTGATCGCCGCCGACTCGACGCCTCGATCGGCCCAGGTAGCCGCCAAGAACGCGAGGCACGTACCGGCCCACAGCGCGTTGCCGGGCTTACGGCGGATCGCACCGAAGAACGCAGCTGGCGTGCGATCCTCGCGATAACCCGTACCGCGCCTCGAAGGTCTGTCGTTCTCGACATCGCGAGCGATTGGCACGTAGCCGTCTAGCCCTGCTCGCCGACGCCCGCTCGCCCGGCCACTCAGCCGCACCATAACCACCGCCACAACACCCACACCGATCACAGCCAAAATCGCGAGCGTAGACGGTGTGTGATGCGCGGCCGCCGCGAGGACGTAAGTCATGTGTCACGGAGCTAGTTGCATTTGGCAGCCTGGGCGATGTCCGTGAGCCTCCATCCTTCAGATAGTAGCGCCAGCACGAAGCCCCCAAACGACACCCCGCGGGCGCGTATCGCGAGCCGTGCCGATTCGTCCCAAGCCCATGACCGCAGGTAGCCGCGTGACCAGAGCGAGCGTGCGGCTTCGTCCCAGGCCTTCGAGTCAGCTGCCAGTTTTAGTCCGGCCAGCCCGCCGGAAACACCCACAGCGTCAAACACCGCTGCCACGTATTGGCCTTCGGAAATTGATTTGTAGCCGTGTACAAGACCAGCGATCACGGACACCGGAGCCGCTACCGCGTCGACCCCGGGGATCGCGGCCAGCCCCGCCGAAACCGACGCGATTTCGCCGGAGTGGTCATAGGCCAAGGACACCGCGCCGCCGACGGTGCTCGTGATCGCGTCGCCCACCTGTGACCATGACGGCGTCCCGGGTATTCCGAAGATGAGACCACTCGGATCACTGAAGGTCGTCGGGTTGTCGCCAGCGTAGCTGTAGGGTTCGCCGGTCATGGACCCGAGCGGGTCCCGCGTAAGCATCTGCGCCGTAGCCGGATCGTATGAGCGCGCGCGTAGGTAGATGAGGCCCGTATCGCTGTTGGTGTAGGCCCCGTCGAAGCCGAGCGCCGTTGTGGCGGTTCCTGACGTGCCGACGATGTTCCCGTAGGTGTCGTAGGTTGTCTTGCCTTCGACGGCACCGGTGGTGCTCGTCAGCATCCGGGTCGAGCCTTGCTGGTCGTGATGGAGGAGCAGAGCGTGACCTTCGGCGTCGATCTGCTCGATCGGCAGTCCGTTGGGTCCGTAGATGTAGTTCGTCGAGCCGTCGTAGATGAGCAGGGGCAAGGTCCCGCTCGGGTCCCACGCGAGGTAGCTTGTGGTCGCACCAACGGTCTGGGACGCCCTGATGCCGTTGCCGTCGTACCCGTAGCTGTCTTCGATCGCTGGCGTTTCGCCTTCTTTGGCCCGCGTCACCGACGTCAGGTTGCCGGCCTCGTCGTAGCCGTAGGTCGTGGCCGGTCCCGACGTGGGCGTGCGTTTCGTTCGGTCCCCGAGTTCGTCGTAGCTGTAGCTCGCTTCGCTGCTTTTTTCGAGCTCGTCGCCTTCGTTGTAGGTATTGGTGCTGGCGCCCGTTTTTGTCGCGTTGTTGGACGCGTCGTATTCGTAGCTTGTGGCGCCTGCTTTGGTAAGCCGGTTCCTTTCGTCGTACGTGTACGCGGTTTCGGCTTCTCCGGGCAGGCCGGTCTGCGTGACAGCTTTGACCTGTCCCAGGTTGTCGCGCGTGTACGTCAGCGACGCCAGGGTTTCCGCACCTTTCTTCATTTCGGTTTTTGTCAGCTGCTCGGCTTCGTTGTAGGTGTTTTTGTCTTCCCCGCTCGTTCCGCTCGGCCAGACGGTCGCTGTCTGATTGGAACTGGCGTCATAGCCAAATTTGGTGACGTGTTCAAGCCAGTCGGTGATCTTTTCGAGTCGCCCAGCTTTGTCGTACGCCCGCGTCACGGATTTGCCGTTGGGATACGTGATCGTCGTTTGCTGTTCACCGAGGTCGTAGTGGTACGACACAACGTCGCCATGACCGTCTTTGACTTTGGTGAGCCGATCAAGCTGGTCATAGCTGTAGCTGGTGGTTCCGGTGCCATCGACCATCTTTATCCGGTTGCCATCGGCGTCGTATTCGTATGTGACGGTCGGCGTTTTGCCGTCCGAGTAGCTGACTTCGGTTAGCTGATTGGCCGGATCGTAGGTGTAGGTCGTACTGCGTTTTGCCGGATCGGTCAGCTTGGTCAGATTGGCCGCAGCGTCGTATTCCTTGGTGGTTTTGTGACCTAGCGGGTCGACGACTTCGGTTACCTGTCCAAGTACGTCGCGCACGTATTTGGTGACGTGTTTGTTGCCGTCGGTATTTGTATTTGGTGACCTGGGTTATCAAGGGGTCGTAATTGGCGGTGGCATTGTTAACGTGGCGCCGCTAGTAACTTTGATACTGGCGTCGAGATCGTAGGGACTGCCGGCTGTTGTCCAAGTCGTGTTGGTCGTGACGTTCGTTTTGATTTCAGTGTTTGCCGACGC
>JAICYC010000091.1 GCA_025934395.1 Solirubrobacteraceae bacterium
CAGGCAGTCGACGTACTTCTCGCCGATCAGCGCCTGCGGGCGGACGCTGCAGCTGGCGTCGTTGCGGAAGTCCTGGAAGGCGGGCTTGTTGATGTGCAGGACGACCGCTGCCTTCGCCTGCGGGGTGGGCGTCACCGAGCCCACGGTGCCCACCTTGACGCCGTCGACCTTCACGTCCTCGCCGGGGATGATGTTCCCCGCGTCGTCGAAGATCGCGCGGACGGTGTAGGTCTTGTTCTTGCCCCCTGCCGAGAGCGCGAGCAGGGCGACGGCGGCGAGCAGCGCGAGGCCCACGAGGCCGGCGAATGCGGCCGCTGGTCCCCTTCGCCGTGCCCTCTCCTTCCTCACTGTCCCCGATCCTTCCCTCACTGATCACAACCGGCGGGCGGCCCCGCCGAACCGGCGGGGCCGCCCACCCACGTCTTCTCTTGTTGGGAGCTTACGCTACGCCCTCCGTGGCGCGAAGCACCGCAATCTCGCTTGTCAGTGCCTCGGGCAGGGGGCTTTGTAGCTCGCCGGCACCGTGACCGGCGACAGCCCGCCGAGGCCGGCGAACATGAATTCCGCCTTCACGTTGAAGCCGCCCTTCGGGCACTGGCCCTTCTTCGGGACGCGCCCGTAGTAGGTGACCTTCCCGTTCTTCTTGATCGCCGAGCCCGCCTGCACGATGATTTTCTGCACCGATGCGTCCTGGGCGCCGGGGACCGTTTCCACGAGCGGGACTTCGGTGATCAGCTCGGGGCCGAAGCCGCCGGAACCGCCGAGGTTCGTGTAGTGGCCCTTGGAGAGGAATTCCAGCGACACGGGTGAGTGCCCGGACGTGTAGAACTCGATCCCGCCGCCGGGGGCGTAGAAGGATTCGATCGTCACTTCCTCAGGGACGATTTCTTTGCCGAACGCGACCTCGCCCTGAGCGTGGCCGACCGGCCCCGCGGCGGAGCCCTTCGGGCACCCCGACGGACCGACGCCCGACTGTTCGAGGTTCGCCGTCGGGCACGTCGGGAAGCCCGACGTGTGCAGCTTGGTGTGCGCGGGCAGGAAGAAGTTCACGCCGATCAGCGGCGCGGGGAACCCGCCGTATTCGGTTCCGCTGATCGTGATTTCGGCCTTCACAGCCGCTCCGGCGCCGTAGATGTTGCCGGTGTGGGGAAAGCCGGGGATCGGCACGGCCGCGGCTTTCAGCGTGACCGTCGGTGCGGCCAGTGCGGTTCCCGTCAGCGCGAACAGCGCCAATGCGAGAACGGCAACACAGGTGGATGCTCTGCGCATCTGTTTCCTCTCCTCGTTGGGTGGTCAGCTCCGCCTCGAGCCGAATAGCTCCGGAGCCATACCGGTCCGGCGACATCGAGATCCCCAGCGGCGCTGGGGAACATGGCGACAACTGGGCACCATATCCACACAAAGCTGGGCATTCAAGCTGGAACCGACCCCCCGCAGGCCGCCCGCTCAGCGCGCTCGACAGCCGGCGGCGGGGGCCCCTGCGGCGGCGCGAAGGACAAGGGTCGTCGTGGCACCCCGCGCCGTCCGAGCTTGCACCTCGGGTCGAGCTTCAGCCCCGGGCTTGGAGGCTTCGCCTGGCGTGCCCGCGCGCGAGCGCCCGTCCACCGCCCGGGGGAGTGGGGACTCGCGGCGGGTCCTGCCCGGGCGCGAGCCCCCGTCCACCGCCAGGGGAAGCGGGGCTCGCGCGGGTCCTGCCCGGGCGCGAGCCCCGTCCCACCTCTACAGCGTCAGTGCCTGGGGCACGGCGCTTTGTAGCTCGCCGGCACCGTTACCGGCGACAGCCCGCCAAGGCCCGCGAACATGAATTCGGCCTTGATCAGGAAACCGCCCTTCGGGCACTGGCCCTTCTTCGGCACGCGACCGTAGTAGATGATCTTCTTGCCCTTCTTGATCGCCGAGCCGGCCTGAACCACGATTTTCTCGACCGACGCGTCCTGGGCGCCCGGGACCGTTTCCACGAGCGGCACTTCGGTGATCAGCTCGGGGCCGAAGCCGCCGCCGCCGCCGAGTTTCGTGTAGTGGCCCTTCGACAGGATTTCCAGCGACACCGGGGAGTGACCCGAGGTGTAGAACTCGATCCCGCCGCCCGGCGCGTAGAACGATTCGAGCGTCGCTTCCTCGGGCACCACTTCTTTGCCGAAGGCGACCTCACCGAGGACGTGGCCCACGGGGCCCGCAGCAGACCCCTTTGGGCACGCCGAAGGGCCCTGACCCGCCGGTTCGAGGTTCGAGATCGGGCACGTCGGGAAGCCCGAGGTGTGCAGCTTCGTGCCCTTGGGCAGGAAGAAGTTCACGCCGATCAACGGCGCAGGGAACCCGCCGTATTCGGTCCCGCTGATGTTGATTTCGGCCTTCACCGCCGCCCCGGCGCCATAGATGTTGCCGGTGTGCTTGAAGTGGGGAATCGGTACGGCTTGGGCTTTCATCGTGACCGTCGGTGCGGCGATCGCCGTCCCGCAGAGCGCGAACAGCGCCACGGCGAGAACGGCAACACAGGTGGATGCTCTGCGCATTGGTCTCTCTTCTCCTCGTTGGATCGACAGCTCCCCCCAGTGCTTCATACCCTGGGGTCCCCCATCGATTCGGAGCCTCGACCTGGGGTCGAGAGTCATCCCCCGCGGGCGGACAGCTCCAGCTGCTCGCTCGCGAACGTCACCTCGATCGGCTCGAGCACCACGCTGCGAGGCCCCTCCGAGACGGTGCCGGCGACGATCGCCTCGAGCCCGACCCCGGCAGCGGCGGCTACCACCGCCTCGCCCGCGCCGGCGGCGCCGTAGACCGCAAAGCCCGCACCCATGTTGAACGTCGAGTAGGCGGTTGCGGGGTCCAGCTCGGCCTCCGCGACCAGGAAGTCGAGCACCGGCGGCACCGGCGGCAGGCGCTCGATCCGGTATGTGAGCGCCTGCGGGGGCCGCATCAGCTTGAGCAGGCCGTGCCCGGTGATGTGGCTGAGATAGGACACCGGTGCGCCGGCGCGCTGCAGCTCTGCGACGAGCGCCACGTACATCGGCGCGGGATCGAGCAGGGCCTCCCCGAATGTGCGTCCGTTCGCCAGGCGCGTCGCGTAGCCGTCCGCGATGCGCCCCGCCACCAGCCGCGCCAGCGACGCGCCGTTGGCGTGCAGGCCGGTGCCCGCCACGAGCACGATCTCATCGCCGGGGGCCAGGCGCTCGCCGAGGATCGCGTGCGCGCCGTCGGGCACCATGCCCACCGCCGCGCCCGCGAGCTCGATCTCGTGCTCGTCGAGCAGCCCGGGCAGCGAGGGCGACTCGCCGCCGCCCCACGTGCAGCCCGCGTCCGCGCAGGCCGCGCGCCAGCCCTCCAGCAGCGCGCCCGCGCGCTCCCCGTGCAGGTACCACTCAGACGCACCGGTGGCGAAGTACGCGTTCGCCACGAGCGGAACCGCCCCCACGCAGCAGAGATCGTTCAGGATCGCCGCCACCGCGTCGTAGGCGACGTCGGCGAAGCGGTTGACGCCGAGCTGCTCGAGGACCGCTCGCGCGATCATCGACTTCGTGCCGAGGCCCTCCACGACGAACGCGAGCGTGCGCCCGTCGAGCTCGAACGCGAATGCCGGCTCGCCGCGCGAGCGGTCGATCGCCACACCCCCGTGCTCGGCGAGCAGCGGCGAGGTGGACAGCGCCTTCGCGATCGCGAGCCGCTTGGCAGCGTCGAGCGACTCGTAGTCCACGCCCGCCGCGCGGTAGCTGGCGCCCGCATCGCTCATCCGCGATGATCCTATGCCCTAACCGCCCTGCCACGAGGAGGATCGATGGACTTCGAGCCGAGCCAGCGCTGCATCGAGTTCAAAGAGCGCCTCGAGGCGTTCATGGACGAGCACGTCTATCCAGCGGAGCCCGTCTACGAGCAGCAGCTGAAGGACTCCGGAGACCCGCACCACCAGCCGGCGGTGATGGAGGAGCTCAAGCAGAAGGCGCGCGAGGCGGGGCTGTGGAACATGTTCCTGCCCGACCCCGAGCACGGCGCGGGGCTCTCCAACAGCGACTACGCGCCGCTCGCGGAGATCATGGGGCGCTCGGGGATCGCCTCGGAGGCGTGCAACTGCTCGGCGCCGGACACGGGCAACATGGAGGTCCTCCATCAGTTCGGCACGCCCGACCAGAAGGACCGCTGGCTGATGCCGCTTCTCGACGGCGAGATCCGTTCCGCGTTCGCGATGACCGAGCCCGACGTGGCGAGCTCGGACGCGACCAACATCCAGCTGCAGATCGTGCGCGACGGCGACGAGTACGTCCTCAACGGCCGCAAGTGGTGGACGACCAACGCGATGCACCCCAACTGCCGGATCATGATCGTGATGGGCAAGACGCAGCCGGACGCGCCCATCCACCGTCAGCAGAGCCAGGTCCTCGTCCCGATGGACACCCCCGGCGTCACGGTCGTCCGCGAGCTGCCGGTGTTCGGCTACACCGACCAGGACGGCCACGGCGAAGTCGACTTCGCCGACGTGCGCGTGCCGGTCGAGAACGTGATCGCCGGCGAGGGCGATGGGTTCATGATCGCCCAGGCGCGCCTCGGCCCGGGCCGCATCCACCACTGCATGCGCGCGATCGGCGCCGCCGAGCGGGCGCTGGAGGCGATGTGCAGGCGCGCCGTCTCGCGCGTCACGTTCGGCCAGCCGCTCGCGATGCGCGCCAACGTCCAGGACTGGATCGCCGAGTCGCGCATCGAGATCGAGATGGCCCGGCTGCTCACGCTGAAGGCGGCGTGGATGATGGACACCGTCGGCAACCGCCAGGCCCGCACCGAGATCTCCGCGATCAAGGTCGCCGCACCGCACGTCGCGCTGAAGGTCGTGGATCGCGCGATCCAGCTGCACGGCGGCGGAGGCGTCTCCGACGACTTCCACCTCGCAACCGCGTACGCGCACCTGCGCACGCTGCGGCTCGCCGACGGCCCCGACGAGGTCCACAAGCTCTCGATCGCGCGGCGCGAGCTCGCGCCGTACGTCCCGCGCGAGGAGTAGCGGAAGGGGCCCGCCGCCGGCCAGCCGTGTCGGCTGCTCGCCCCGAATCCGCGCCTCGCGCGCGCACACGCGCGGGTGAACGTTCGTCGAGCGGCGTCGGTTCGATCGAGTAGCGCAGCGCCTCGCGGGGTACCTATGGGCAGACGCCCGCTGCGCCCACCCGACCACCCGAGCAAGAAGAGGTTCGATCGCATGCAGCTCCAACGACGCTCTGCGCTGGTTGCGCTGCTGTGCTGCGCGGGCGCGGCGAGCCTCGCCCCGGCCGCCCACGCCGCAGGCAACCTCGGGCTGTCCGAATGGGAAGCCGGGACCTGCAACGGAACCGCCGCAGAAGTGAAGGTCAAGGCGAACTGCAGCTACGCAAGCAACCCGAGCAAGTTCTACACGCAGGCTGCCGGACACCCGCCGTGGGGCCTGACGGGGTTCAAACTGAAGCAGTCCGGTGAAGAACCGGAAGGCTCGTCGGTGAAGCGGATCCGGGTGGACGTGCCAACCGGTCTGGCCGCGGACCCGCAGGCGCTCGGCACATGCACCCGGGCCCAGTTCGACTCCAACAGCTGCCCTGCGGACAGCGAAGCCGGCTTCGTGGAACTGAAGGCGTACGTCGAAGCGGTCGGCAAAACGCTCGGCCTCGAAGGCAAGGTCTACAACCTCGATCTGGAACCCGGACTGCCGCTCATCTTCGGGATCGACGTCAAAGGCGTCTCGGCGGGGCTGCTCCCGGTCGTCGAAGACACGCACCTGCTGCTCGAAGGCCACGTCAGCTGGGGAAGCGAAACGTTGCTGCAGTCGCGAGGCATCACCTCAGGTGACTTCCACGAGTGGTTCGAAATCAACAACATCCCCACCGAAGTCTCGGTGAAGCTGCTCACCCTGGAAGTCATCAAATCCAAGCTCAAGACCGTCGAATCGAAGCTGTTCTTCAACGGCCACGGCGGCAAGGAAGGCAAAGAAGACTTCCTGACGATGCCGAGCGACTGCAGCGAGACCCCGACGTCCTATCTGGAACTCGAAACGTATCCGCCCACCGAACGCCTGAGCATGCCCACCACCCCGCCGGTGGGCATCAGCGGCTGCGACAGCAAAGTGCCGTTCGCGCCCAGCGCCACGCTGGCGCCCGAAACGGCGCAGCACGACGCAGCCGACGGAGCGAGCGTCCTCGTCAGCGTGCCGCAGTTCGAAAAGGGCAACCAGATCAACACAGCTGCGATCGACGACGCGCACGTGACGCTGCCCGAAGGCCTCACGCTGAACCCAGTGGCCGCGAGCGTGCTCGGCACCTGCTCCCCCGAACAGATCGCGATCGGCAGCACCGCGCCGGTGACCTGCCCGGCGAGCTCGAAGATCGGCACCGTGCAGATCGAAACCGACCTGCCCCCCGGGAGCCTCGGCGGCAACGTGTATCTCGGCGCGCCCGCAGGCACGCCGATCACCGAACCCCCCTACACGATCTACATCGACGCCGAGAGCGTGTACGGCGTGTCGGTGAGGCTGGCAGGGACGGTCACGCCGAACCCCTCCACGGGGCAGCTCGAAGTGACGTTCCTGCACAACCCGCCGCTGCCGTTCAGCCGGCTCACGTTCACCTCCGACGGCGGGCCGCACGCGCCGCTCGCGAACCCGCTCGCCTGCGGCACCGCTCAGACGAGCTTCCTGTTCACGCCCTACACGGGCCTCGGTCCGGCCCTGGGCAGCACCCCGTTCACCACCGACGCGGACGGCAAGGGCGGCGAATGCCCGTCGCCGCTGCCGTTCTCGCTCGCCCAGAGCACGCAGAGCTCGACCACCGCCGCCGGCGCGTACACGTCCTACACGTTCAACCTCGAACGCCCGGAAGGCCAGCAGTACGTGCACGAGGTGCGCACCGTCCTGCCGCCGGGCCTCGTCGGCGCGATCCCGTCCGTGACCCTCTGCGAAGAACCGGCGGCCGCGAGCGCCAGCTGCCCGAGCGCCAGCCAGATCGGCACCGCCACCGCGACCGCGGGGTCGGGTTCCGAACCGACCAGCTTCAGCGGCCCCGTGTACCTCACGGGCCCCACCGCGGGCTCCCCCTACGGCCTGTCGATCCCGATCGAGGCCGCCTCGGGCCCCTTCGACCTGGGTCGCGTCGTGACGCGCGCCGAGATCAACGTCGATCCGCACAGCGCGCGGGTGATCGTCCACGCCACGCTGCCCGCGATCACGCCGCGCGGCGGCGTGCCGCTGCGCCTTCGTGGCATCACCGTGTCGGTGAACCGGCCGAGCTTCCTCTTCAACCCGAGCAGCTGCGCCACGCTGTCGACGGACAGCCTCGTGACGTCGACGTTCGGGGCCACGGGCAACGTCACCAGCCCGTTCCCGCTCAGCGCATGCGGGGCGCTCGCGTTCAAGCCGGCGTTCACCGCCGCCACGAGCGCGAAGACCTCGCGGGCCATCGGCGCGAGCCTCCGGGTCGACATCGCCCAGCCGGCACACGAGGCCAACCTCCGCTCGATCGTCGCGTCGCTGCCGGTGCAGCTCCCCTCGCGCCTCACCACGCTCCAGAAAGCCTGCCCCGAAGCGACCTATGCCGCCAACCCGCGGGGGTGCCCGGAAGGGTCGCTGGTGGGGACCGTGACCGTCAACACCCCGGTGCTCCCCAAGCCGCTCGCCGGTCCGGCATACATCGTCTCGCACGGCGGCGCCGCGTTCCCCGACCTCGATCTGCTGCTCGAAGGCGACGGCGTGCGCGTGATCCTCGAAGGCAACACCAACATCAAGGGCGGGATCACCACCTCGACGTTCGCCTCGATCCCGGACGTGCCGGTCTCCAACGTGTCGCTGACGCTGCCGACCGGGCCCCACTCGGCGCTCGCCGCGTTCGGCTCGTTCTGCAAGGGCCGCCTGGCGATGCCGACGACGATCACCGCCCAGAACGGTGCCGTCGTCAAGCAGAGCACGCCGGTCGTCGTGACCGGCTGCGGCGTGCGGATCGTTCATCATCGCGTGCGTCACCACAAGCTCGTGCTCACGATCCAGACCTTCGGCGCGGGCCGCGTGACGATCGCCGGAAAGCACCTGCACCGAGTGCGCCGCTCGGTGAAGAAGGCCAGCACGTTCACCGTCAAGATCCCGCTCACGCGCAAGGGCGCGCGAGCGCTGCGCAGCCACCGCCACCGGAAGCTCAAGATCCGGGTGCACGTGACGTTCGTGGCCAAGCAGAAGGCCGAAGGCAACTCGGCGGCTTCCGCGGTCGTCACCTTCAAGCGACGCTGAGCGCGGCCTCGGGCCGTCGTCTACGGTTCGGCGCGTGAGCGCCGCACGCCCGCCCGAGAGAGCCCGCGGCGGTGCGCGGCGCGCGGCTGCGGCCTCGCTGCTCGTGGGCGCCGCGCTGCTCGCCGTGGTTCCGGCGGGCGCCGACCCCGTCGCCCCCGCAGGGACCGGGTCCGGCCTCGCCGCGTCGCTCGCCCCGACCGAGGTCACGATCGGGGGCAGCGCGACGGTGAGCGGCCGACTCCCCGGCGCGCAGGGCGCACAGCTCGCCCTCGAAGGGGAGCCGTATCCGTTCACCGCGTGGACCACGGTCGCCCACACGTCGATCGGCCCCGACGGCAGCTTCGCGTTCCCCCCGTTGACCGGCGAACGGAACGTACGCCTGCGGGTGACGGGCGGGGGCGGGACGGCAGCGCCGCTGCTGCTCACCGTCGACCCGGAGGCGACGGTCGCCGCTCGAAGCCTCGGCCCCGGGCGCGTGCAGCTCACCGTACGCCTGCGTCACACCACAGCGCTCCGCGCGCTCCCCGTGACGGCACAGTGGTTCCTCGGCACACGCACCGGCAGGGCCGCCGGGCCACCCGCGGCCAGCACCCGCACACGGGAGCTCGCCGGTGGAATCACGTACGCGAGCGCGGTCCTCGACCCGCCCGCACGCAGCTTCGCCTGGCGGGTGTGCATCAACCCCACCTGGGAACACGCGATGGGCGCGCGCGCCGCACACGGGCGCTGCCCGCAGGCGCCCTCCTACGGCGGCCGGGCGACGGGCGTTCCGCTCGCCCCGTACCCGAGCCCGCGCGCGATCGCCGCGGCGAGCAGCTAC
>JAICYC010000029.1 GCA_025934395.1 Solirubrobacteraceae bacterium
CGACGACGCTCATACACAGGGCCGCCACAACAGCAACGGCGATGAACCTGATCCGTCTCATCGTGTTGATCCTCCTGGTGGTTGGTGACCGGCTGAGGGCGCCCGTCTTTCAGGGCAGGAACACCCAATATCCGGCTCATTCGAACTATCGGAATGGAGCTCCATCCGCGGCGACTAAAGCACAACCTGGCGGCCGATGTCAAGACCAAAGTAGGCCCGTGTTTCTGGCTTGCGTCAAACGTCCCCGAACCTGCGCACGGGCGGATGGGGGATCGGCGGCGACATATGCGCTCGGTGCGGTTGCAGCGGTGACACTTGTCTGCTACGCTTTCGTTCCTCCTGCCGGTATCCCGGCGGTTGGGGGCCGGCGCCGGGGCGCCCGTCTCTTTCAGGGCTGGGACGCCCCGGCCCGGCTCGCAGGAGGCCGGCATCGCGCGCGGTCCGCGACGCGCGCGGGGTCACGGCGTGTTTCTCACTCGTGCGCCACAGCCGCGCGGGGATGTAATCTCACCGGGCCCGCGCCCGGCCGCACGGATGGTGCGCGGAGTCGGGACGACAATGGGATCTCCCACGCGTGAGAGGAGCGCAACCGGCGTCGGCGACGCCCGGAGGGCCGGCGGCGGTGCCGCCGCTGCCCAGCGCGTCCGCCTGGTTCGCGCGATGCTCGACACGATCGCGGAGAAGGGCTACACGTCCAGCACCGTCGCGGACGTGATCGCGCGCGCGGGCGTCTCGCGCAAGACGTTCTACGTGCATTTCGAGAACCGCGCCGAGTGCGCGCTGGCGGCGCATGCCCTCGTCACCGGGCAGGCGCTGCGGCTCGTGAGCGCCGCCTACGAAGACACGGCGGGGGGGCGCGCTGCGCGGGCGGAGGCCGCCATCGCGGCGCTGTTCGCGCAGGCCGCGAGAGATCCCGGTGCGGTGCGGCTCGCGGTGGTCGACGTCGGGGCGCTCGGCCCGCCCGGGATCCAGGCCCGCGAGGAGTCGCTGCGCAGCTTCGAGCGGTTCGTCTCGGCGGCGCTCGCGAGATCACCGGAGGAGGGCGAGGTCCCCGACGTCGTCGTGACCGCCGTGGTGGGAGGCATCTACCGCGTGCTCTACAGGAGCCTCGGCGCGGCGCGAGGAGGCGTCTCGCGGGCGTCGCTGGTGCCGGGGCTCGTCGCGTGGGCCACCTCCTACTACCCGACGCCGCGCTCGATCGTTCGCGCCCCGGCGCCCGCCCCCCGTGCGCGCCGGGAGCCGGCCGATCCCGGGCGCGCGCCCGGCACGCTTGCTCCGCACCGCCTCCTGCGCGATCGGCGCGGCCTCGCGCGCGGGGACCAGAACGTGTCCCGCAGCTTCGTGGTCCACAACCAGCGCGAGCGGATCCTCGACGCGGTGGCGAACCTCGTGTGCAGCGGCGGCTATGCCGCGCTCACGCTCGAGGACGTCGCCGTGGAGGCGGCGGTCTCGCTGAAGGCCTTCTACGAGCACTTCGCCGACAAGGAGGACGCCTTCCTCGTCGCCTACGAGGTGGGCCACGCCAAGCTGCTCGCCAGCGTGGAGCGGGCGTTCACCGCCGAGCGCGACTGGCGCCTGGCGGTGCGCGCGGGGATCGTGCGGCTGCTCGAGTTCCTCTCGGAGGAGCCCGCGTTCGCGCATCTCGCGGTCGTCGATGCGCTCAGCGCCACGGCGCGCGCCGCAGAGCGGTCGCGGATCGGCGTGAACGCGTTCGCGGAAATGCTGATGCCCGGCCTGCTCGACATGCCCGAGGGCCGTCAGGCGCCGCCCGTCGCGATCGAGGCGATCGCGGGAGGCATCTTCGAGCTGTGCCTGGAGGCGGCGTTGCAGGGGCGCATCGCGGAGCTGCCCGCGCTCTCGGTGCCCGCGGTCTACTTCGCGCTGGCGCCGTTCATCGGACGCCGGGCGGCCGCCGCGGTCGCCACGTCCGGCGCGTAGCGCGCGCGCACGCCACGGGCAGATGGCGCGACGCGCGCCGTGTCTCGGCGGCGCGCGTCGCGATGCCCCCGCGCACGGGAGTCGGTCGGGCCTCCTTCAGTCGCCCGGCGCCTGCGGCGGCGGCGCCTCCTCAGGCGCCTGCGGCGGCGCCTCCACCGGCGCCGGCACGGGCTCGCCGTGGCCGATGTGGTCGGGGCCGAACAGATGCGCGGGCGCGCGCTCGACGGGCACGTCCAGGATCCCGGCGGGCGCTGTTTCGGTCTTTCTTCCGAACAGGTACTTCTCGCCGAAGTACCGCTTGTAACGCGGCCGGATCAGCATCATCACCACGACGCCCACCGCCATGCCGATGCAGCCGAACCAGATCGGCAGCGTCAGGCCGGCGTAGATTTTGCCTTCGGAGTTGGCGGCTTTGCCGTAGTAGTAGATCGCGTAGCCGCCGATGCCGTAGAACATCAGCCCGCCCACGAACGGCGCGAGCCCCACGAGCAGGAACTTCTTCGCGCTGCGGAACACTTCGTTGCGATAGAACCACGTGCACGCGAGGCCGGCGGTGCCGTAGTAGAAGCAAACGGGGAAGCCGAGCGCGACGACCGCGAGTTCGAGCACGGTCGAGGAGATCAGGATCAGGGGCACCGCCACCGCGATCGAGAGAAGACCGAAGCCCCACGTGGAGACCGTCGGCGTGAGGAAGCGCGGGTGGATGTTGCCGATCGCCTTCGGGAGCGCGCCCCAATGCGCCATCGACAGCGTCGTGCGCGCCGTCGGGAGGATCGTGGTCTGCGTCGAGGCCGCCGCCGAGGTGAGCACGCAGACGATCAGGAACTTCACCCCCACCGATCCGAGCACGCCCTGCCCGAGCGCGTTCAGCACGTCTTCGGCGTTTTCTTCGTTGGCGATGAAGCCGGGACCGTGGAAGGCCTGCGCCCCCGTGGAGACGAGGAGGTAGATGAAGAGGAGCAGCAGGGTCGACACCACCGCCGCCCTTCCCGGTCCCTCCGCGGAGTCCTCGGACTCCTCGTTGACCGAGACCCCCGAGTCCCAGCCCCAGTAGATGAAGATGCCGAGCAGCATCGCCACGATCAGGTCGTGGAACCTCATGTCGAACGGGTTGAACCAGGAGGCCGCGGGTTCGACCGAGTGCGAGGGATGGTTCGCGTAGACGGTCACGAGCGCGACGATCGCGAACACCATCAGCATCACGAACTCATACGTCAGCAGCATCTGCTGTATCCGCGCGGAGAGCTCGATGCCGCGGTGACAGATCCAGGTCATCAGCAGGATCCACAGCACGCAGCCGAGCAGCCCCATCCCGGCGTGTGTTTCGGCCCAGTGCCAGTCGAACAGCTTGTACGTGTAGATCGACGCGATCAGCCCGAGCGAGGCCATCACGAGCACGTCGGCGAGGAAGATCGCCCATCCGTTCATCCAACCGGCGGTGGGTCCGAACGCGCGGGTGGTCCAGGCGAAGCTCGTGCCCGCATCCGGGTCGGCGCGGTTCAGGTAGCGGTACCCCAGCGAGACGAGCAGCATCGGCACGAACGACGCGAGCAGCACCGCGGGTGCGTGCGTGCCGACGCCTTCGTCGAGCGCGATGAAGCCGAGCGTTGCCGCGAGCGAGTAGGCAGGCGCCACCGAGGCCGTGGAGATGACGACGTTAGAGACGTAACCGATCGCGTTGCGCTTGAGGCCCTTGCTCTCGACCGAACCGGACGCGGGAGCGCTCCCGGCGCCGGCTATCGCAGCGGATTCTGTGGCCATCTCGGCTCCTCCCGTTGAAGCGACCTGGACGTTGTGGCAGGTGCCACGCACCGTACGCCCCGGGGCGGCGGACGCGCAACGTTCGCAATTCCCAAACCGCCGCTCCGTACATGTCCATTCCGTACAAAGGGTGGCCCGGCGCTTGGCACCACATGGCGGTTGTCCGCCCTATTCGGCCGGGCTATGGTTGTCCTGAGTGTCTAGCCGGCGTTGCGCGGCTTCAAGCACGCCAGAGGAGATGATGCGAATGGCAAGCCACACGCATGTGAACGAGGCCAGAGCGGGGACCGAGACGGGAGCGACGCCTGCGACCGGCACCCCCGAGGCGCCGGGGCCCACCGGTGTGGCGCCCCCCGCGCGCGGCGACGACCGCCTCCAGCGGCTCGCGCGGCGCAACCTGTGGATGCACTTCACGCGCATGGGCTCCTACGACGAGGAGCACGAGGTGCCCGTGATCGTCCGCGGCGAGGGCTGCTACGTCTACGACGAGCACGGCAAGCGCTACCTCGACGGCCTCTCCGCTCTGTACTGCGTCAACGTCGGCCACGGCCGCAAGGAGCTCGGCGAGGCGGCTGCGCGCCAGGCCGAGCAGCTCGGCTTCTACACGAACTGGAGCTACGCGCATCCGCCCGCGATCGAGCTCGCAGCGCGGGTGGCGGAGCTCGCCCCCGGCAACCTCAACCGCGTGTTCTTCACGTCGGGCGGCTCGGAGGCGGTGGAGTCGGCGTGGAAGCTCGCCAAGGCCTATCACCGCGCGCGCGGCGAGATGAACCGTCACAAGCTGATCTCGCGCAAGCTCGCCTACCACGGGGTGTCGATGGGAGCGCTCGCCGCCACCGGCCTGCAACCGCTGCGCGAGCCGTTCGAGCCGCTCACCCCGGGCGGCGTGCACGTGCCCAACACGAACTCCTACCGCTGGAGCGAGGAGCGCGACCCGCTGTGGGCGGCCGACGCGATCGAGGAGGCGATCGAGTTCGAGGGTGCAGACACGGTCGCAGCGGTGATCCTCGAGCCGGTCCAGAACGGCGGCGGCTGCTTCACGCCGCAGGACGGCTACTTCCAGCGCGTGCGCGAGATCTGCGACCGACACGGAGTGCTGCTGATCTCCGACGAGGTGATCTGCTCCTGGGGTCGCCTGGGCCACTGGTTCGGCTCCGAGCGCTACGGCTATGAGCCCGACATCATCACCACGGCGAAGGGGATCAGCTCCGCCTACGCGCCCCTCGGCGCGGTGATCGCGGGCGACCACGTCGCAGAGCCGTTCCTGCACGACAAGGCGTCCTTCGCCCACGGCTTCACGTTCGGCGGGCACCCCGTCGCGTGCGCGGTCGGCCTCGCCAACATCGACATCATGGAGCGCGAGCGATTGGGGGAGCACGTGCTCGCCAACGAGGGCGCGTTCCGCGAGATGCTGGAGAGCCTGCGCGACCTGCCGATCGTGGGCGACGTTCGCGGGGCGGGCTACTTCCACGCGATCGAGCTCGTCAAAGACAAGGAGACGAAGGACACGTTCGACTCGGCCGAATCGGAGGTGCTGCTGCGCGGGTTCCTGTCCGGTGAGCTCTACCGGCGCGGGCTGATCTGCCGAACCGACGACCGGGGCGACCCGATCGTGCAGCTCTCGCCACCGCTGATCGCGGGCCCGGAGCAGTTCGAGGAGATCGAGGCGGTGCTGCGCCCCGTGCTCACCGAGGCCTCCGAGCGGATGGAGCGGTGGAGCTCACAGTCGAAAGCCTGATCTCCGAGCTCGGTCTCGAGCTCGTCAGCGGACACGAGGCCGCGCACGCGCACGTGCGCTGGGTGCACAGCACCGAGCTGCCCGACCCCACGCCCTGGCTCAAAGGCGGCGAGCTGCTGCTCAGCACGGGCATCCAGCTGAACGGCCCCAGGGCGCAGCGCGACTTCATCGACCGACTCGCCGACCACGAGATCGCGGGCCTCGGCTTCGGAACGGGGCTTGCGCACCGCAAACTCCCCGCCGCGCTCGTTGCGGCGGCGCGCAACCGCTGCTTCCCGCTGTTCGAGGTGCCCTACGAGCTCCCCTTCATCGCGATCACCGAGCGCGCGTTCGCGGAGCTGCTCGGCGAACGCTACGAGATGCTCCAGCGCAACATGGTCGGCGACCTGCTCGCCGAGGCGCTGTCGGGGCATCTGTATCCCGAGGACCTGCAGGCGCGGCTGCGGCCGTTCGGGATCGGCGAGCAGGCCGCGGTACTCGCGTTCGAGCCGCCCGACGCGAGCGCCGCTGCGGGAGTCTTGGAACGAGTGCTCGCAGAGGAGGACGTCCCCGGCCTCGTGGCGATCCGCGGCAAGCTGCTGTGCGCGGTCGTCGCGGGCGAACGCGGCGAGCCGCGCGAGCTCGCGCGGCGCGTGCGCGACGAGCTGCGTGCGCGCTTCGGCGAGGTGCCCGCCGCGGCGAGCCGCGCCGCGGCGACCCATTCGCTGCGGATGACCTTCCACGAGGCGCGCTGCGCGCTGGAGGCGGTGCGGCTGCGCAACGGCGACGCGCCCGACGTGGCTGGCTACGAGCACCTGGGGGCCTTCCAGCTCCTGCTCTCCCTCCAGGACGACGATGCGCTGAGCTCCTACTGCCGCTCCGTGCTGGGGCCGATCGAGGAGGGCGAGGGCGGCTACGGCGGCGAGCTGCTGCGATCGCTGGACGTGTTCATCGAGCACAACGGCCATTGGGAGCGGGCGGCGAACGCGCTCTACTGCCACCGCCACACGCTTCGCTATCGCGTCAAGCGGATCGAGCAGCTCACCGGCCGCGACCTCTCCAGCGCGCGCGACCGGATCGAGTTCTGGCTCGCGCTGCGCGGCCGGGAGCTCGTCAGATGAGGGCGCTCACGCGTCGAATAGGCTGGCCGGGCCAAGCATCCGCAAGGGAAGGAGCGGCACGCCGATGAGAGTCGGGATCCCGACGGAGATCAAGACCGACGAGTACCGGGTCGCCATCACGCCGGCGGGTGTCCGCGAGCTGGCCTCGCGCGGGCACGAGGTGCTCGTCCAGACGGGCGCCGGCGACGGCAGTGCGTTCACCGACGACCAGTTCCGCGCGCAGGGAGCAGCGATCGTGCCCGACGCGGACGCCGTGTTCGCCGAGGCGGAGCTGGTCCTGAAGGTCAAGGAGCCCCAGCCCGTCGAGGTCGGCCGCCTGCGCGAGGGTCAGACGCTGTTCACGTACCTGCACCTGGCCGCCGAGCCGGACCTCTCACGCGGCCTGATGGACTCGGGCGCCACCTGCATCGCCTACGAGACCGTCGAAGACGCCGCGGGAAGGCTGCCGCTGCTCGCGCCGATGAGCGAGGTGGCCGGCAAGATCGCCACGCAGGCGGGCGCGTTCATGCTCGAGAAGCCACTCGGCGGCCGCGGGATCCTGCTCGGCGGGGTGCCCGGCGTCGCCGCCGCCACCGTCCTCGTCATCGGCGGTGGCGTGGTCGGCATGAACGCCGCGTTCATCGCGATCGGGATGGAGGCGGACGTGTTCGTGTTCGACCGTTCGATCGATCGCCTGCGCGATCTCGAAGTGGCGTTCGGCGGGCGTGCGTCCACCGTGTACTCATCGACGCTCGCGATCGAGGAGATGCTGCCGGCCGCCGATCTCGTGATCGGTGCGGTGCTGATCCACGGCGGCCGCGCGCCGCACGTGATCACGCGGGAGCAGCTGAAGCTGATGAAGCCGCACGCGGTGCTCGTGGACGTCTCGATCGACCAGGGCGGGTGCTTCGAGACGTCGCGGCCCACCACCCACTCGGACCCCACCTTCGAGGTCGACGGCATCACCCACTACTGCGTGACGAACATGCCCGGCGCCGTCCCGATCACGTCCACCTACGCGCTCACGAACGCGACGCTCCCGTACGTGATCGACCTCGCCGAGCGCGGCGTCGACGACGCGCTCGACGCGAGCCCGGGGCTGCGTGCCGGGCTCAACGTGCGCGCGGGCGAGATCACCCACCCCGCGGTCGCCGAGGCGCTCGGGATCGCGCCGGCGGCCGCGTGAGCGTGCTCGGCGACGGGTCCCTGCAGCGCGGGCCGATCCCGACGAACCGGGCGGCCACCGTGGAGCTATCGTGGGCAGAACCGTCCTTAGTCCGGAGAGAGGGAGCCAGATGAGCACCTACGCCGTTGTCAATCCCGCCACGAACGAGACGGTCAGGGAGTACCCGGAGATCTCCGACGCCGACCTGAAGGCGGCGATCGGCGAGGCGGACGCCGCCGCGCACACGTGGGGCACGGGCTCCACCGTCGTAGAGCGCGCCGAGCTGATCCGCGCCGTCGGCAGGCTCCACCTCGAGCGTCGCCAGACACTCGCCGAGATCATCGTTCGCGAGATGGGCAAGCCGATCGAGCAGGCGCTCGGCGAGGTCGACTTCGCGGGAGCGATCTACGACTTCTACGCCGAGAACGCGGCGAGCCTGACGGCCGACGAGCCGATCAAGCTGCTGGGCGGCGACGGCACGGCGCTCGTGCGCCGCAGCCCCTACGGAGCGCTGCTGGGGATCATGCCCTGGAACTACCCCTACTACCAGGTGGCGAGGTTCGCCGGGCCGAATCACGTGATCGGCAACACGATCCTGCTCAAACACGCGCCGCAGTGCCCCGAATCGGCAGAGGCGATCCAGCGGATCTTCGATGACGCGGGATTCCCCACGGGTGCCTACCGCAACATCTACGCCGCCAACGAGCAGATCGAATGGGTGATCGCGGATCCGCGCGTGCGCGGCGTCTCGGTGACGGGGTCCGAGCGAGCGGGCGCCGCCGTGGCCGAGATCGCCGGGCGCAATCTCAAGAAGGTCGTGCTCGAGCTGGGTGGCTCGGACCCCTTCATCCTGCTCGCGACCGACGACATCGCCGATGCGGCCCAGAAAGCCGCCGAAGCGCGGCTGGAGAACGCCGGACAGGCCTGCAACGCGGCGAAGCGGTTCATCGTCATGGATGGCCTCTACGACGAGTTCCTCGACAAGCTCAAGGAGCAGCTCAGCGGCGCCACGCCGGGCGACCCGACCGCGGAGGACACCGCGATGGGCCCGTTGTCGTCGAAGACCGCCGCGGACCGGCTCGACGACCAGGTCAAACGCGCCGTGGAGGCGGGCGCGGAGATCCTGATCGGTGGCAAGCGGGACGGCAACTTCTACGAGCCGACGATCCTCACCGGCATCAAGCCCGGCGACACCGCCTCGCAGGAAGAGTTCTTCGGGCCCGTCGCACAGGTCTACAAGGTGTCCTCCGAGGAGGAGGCGCTGGAGCTCGCCAACAACACCCAGTTCGGGCTCGGGTCCTACCTGATGACCAACGACGCCGCGCAGGCCGAGCGGGTCGCGGACCGGATCGACGCGGGCATGGTGTACGTGAACATCGTCGGCGCGGACAGCCCCGAGCTCCCGTTCGGCGGCTTCAAGCGCTCCGGGTTCGGCCGCGAGCTCGGCCGTTACGGCGCCGACGAGTTCGTCAACAAGAAGCTCATCCGGAGCGCGTGAGGAGCAGTCGGTTGGCGATCGAGGCGGCGGAGGAGGAGTCGCTCGCTGACCTGCGCGGGCGCTACGACATCGAGCTCGTGCGGGCCCCCAACCCCGGCCCGCTGACGCTCACCGGCACGAACAGCTGGGTCGTGGGGCGCTCGCCGGCGTGGGTCGTCGACCCGGGACCCGCGATCGATTCGCACATCGACAGGCTCGTCGCCGAGGTCGGCTCGCGCGGGGGGCTCGGGGGCATCCTTCTCACCCACGACCACAACGACCACTCCGAGGGGATCGACGCGCTGCGCGCTCGTGAGCATGCGCCGCTCGCTGCGAGCGCGCAGGCCGCGCGGGGCGCCTCGATGCACGGCGGCCTGCGCGCCGGGTCGGTCGACGTGCCACTCGCCGACAGCGAGCGCTTCGGCCCCTTCGAAGTGGTGGCCACCCCCGGGCACGCGCCGGATCACCTCGCCTACGTCGCCTCGGGGGCGTGCTTCACCGGCGACGCCGTGCTCGGCAGCGGCAGCGTGTTCGTCAGCCCGCACGAGGGCGCGATGGGGGGCTACCTGCGTGCGCTCGCCAAGCTGCGCGCGCGAGACGACTACTCGGTCATCTGCCCCGGGCACGGGCCGATCGTGTGGGACCCGTTCGAGCGGCTCGACGAGTACGTCGGGCACAGGCTCGACCGCGAGCACCGTCTGATCGCAGCGCTCGCCGCGGGGCGGCGCAGCGTGCGGGAGCTGCTCGACGACGTCTGGTCGGACGTCCCCGCGACGCTGCGCCCCGCCGCAACGGCGACGCTGGCCGCGCACCTCGACAAGCTCGATGAAGAGCACGTGCTGCCCACCGGCGTCGAGCGGCCCGAGTTCGGCACGATCCAGTGGTGAGCCGCACCTCCGCGAGCCCCGGCACCCGCGGCGACGAACAGCCCGCGAGGTCGGGCGCGACGGCGAGCGGCCGGGAGTCGCCGTTCCCAGCGATCGCCGACTACGGGTTCCTGTCGGACTGCCACACCGGCGCGCTCGTGGCCTCGGACGGCTCGATCGAGTGGATGTGCCTGCCGCACTTCGACTCGCCGTCGGTGTTCGCCGCGATGCTCGACCGGGGCGCCGGGAGCTGGCGCGTGGGCCCCTATAACATCTACGTGCCCGCCGGGCGCCGCTACATCCCGGGGACGAACCTGATCGAGACCACGTGGATGACCCCGCAGGGGTGGCTGCGCGTGATCGACGGGCTCGCGATCGGGGCCTGGCACGACAACGCGCACGGCTCGAGCCACACGCGCCCGCCGACGGACTACGACGCCGACCACGTGCTCGTGCGCGTGATCGAGTGTGTCCAGGGACAGGTGCAGGTCGAGATCGTCGCCGAGCCGATGCTCGACTACGGGAGCACGCCCGCGCAGTGGGCGGTCGTGCAGGGCGATGACGGAGTGTGCGCGATGGACGCCACCAACGACGTGACCGCGTTCCGGATGTTCAGCGACGTGCGGATGGGGATCGAGGGCAACCGCATCCACGGGCGCCACACGATGGTCGAAGGCGAGAAGCGCTTCTGCGCGCTGTCCTGGACGGAGGGCCTCGGCGGGCCGCACACCGTCGAGCAGGCCGAGGAGCACCTGGAGCGCACGAGCCACTTCTGGCGGTCGTGGCTCGCCGACGGCACCTACCCGGACCACCCGTGGCGCTTCCACCTGCAGCGCTCCGCCCTCGTGCTGAAGGGCCTCACGTTCATGCCCACCGGCGCGCTGGTCGCCGCTCCGACCACATCGCTTCCGGAGACCCCCGGGGGGGAACGCAACTGGGACTACCGCTACTGCTGGATGCGCGACGCGTCGTTCACGCTGTGGGGCCTGCACGCGCTCGGGCTCGACTGGGAGGCCGACGACTTCATCCAGTACGTCGCCGACATGGAGCGAAACGAGGACGGCTCGCTGCAGATCATGTACGGGATCAAGGGCCAGAAGGAGCTCGTGGAGAGCACGCTCGACCACCTCCGAGGGTACGAGGGGGCGCGGCCGGTGCGGGTCGGCAACGGCGCTTTCAACCAGCGCCAGAACGACGTGTACGGCGCGGTGATGGACTCCGTCTACCTGCATTCGAAGAGGCGCGATCACATTCCCGAGCGGCTGTGGCCGGTGCTCAAAGACCAGGTGGAGTGCGCCGCGAAGGTCTGGCGCGAACCCGACCAGGGCATCTGGGAGGCACGCGGCGAGCCGCGCCACTACGTCTCCTCGAAGCTGATGTGCTGGGTCGCGCTCGACCGCGGCGCGCGCCTGGCCGAACGCCGGGGCGACCCGGACGTGGCGCGCGCCTGGCAGGAGATCGCCGACGAGATCCGCGCGGAGATCCTCGACCGCGGGGTCGACTCGCGCGGGGTGTTCCGCCAGCACTTCGACACCGATGCGCTCGACGCCTCTACGCTGCTGGTCCCGCTCGTCCGGTTCCTGCCGCCCGACGACGAGCGCGTGTCCAGCACCGTACGCGCGATCCGCGACGAGCTCACCGAGAACGGGCTCGTGCTGCGCTACCGCACCGAGTCCACCGACGACGGCCTGCGCGGCCAGGAGGGGACGTTCCTGATCTGCTCGTTCTGGCTCGTCTCGGCGATGTCGGAGATCGGCGAGCACCAGGACGCCGAACACCTGTGCGAGCGTCTGCTGGCGTACAGCTCGCCGCTGGAGCTCTACGCGGAGGAGCTGGAGGCGTCCTCGGGGCGCCACCTCGGCAACTACCCGCAGGCGTTCACGCACCTCGCACTGATCAACGCCGTCACGCACGTGATCGCCGCGCAGCAGGCGTCCTCCTGAGCGTCCGGCCGGGTGGCGTCGTGAACGACGCCACCCGACGATCAGGAGCCGGGGTCGCCCGGCAGCAGGATGCGCGCGACCTCGCCCTCGAGCACCACGCGCGGCTCGACCGGCTCGACGGTGCGCCCGCGCGCGTGGTCGAGCAGCGCCTCGGCGGAGGCGAACTCGCTCAGCTGTTCGAGGTGCTTGATCGTCGGGAACACGAGCGGCAGCTCGCCGACGCGGTAGGCGGCGAGCGCGCCGGCCGGTGAGAACCATCCGAGGTCGATGCACTCCTCGCCGTCCACGCGCGCGTCCTGCCCCTCCGGGAGCTCGGCGAGGAAGAAGTGGGTGTCGAACCGGATCTCCACCTGCGCGGGCGTGATCCAGCGCGAGAACTTCACGAGCCCGGCGGGGTCGGCGAGCTCGATCGCGGCCTCCTCGGCCAGCTCGCGCACCGCTGCGAGCCGGTGCGCAGCGTCGCCGTCGCCCTCGCCCGCGTCCACCGCGCCGCCGGGGAACACCCATACGCCGCCCATGAACCTCGCCTTCGGCGTGCGCTGGACGAGCAGCACCTCCAGCAGCTCCCTCTCGCCGCGGAGCAGGATCACCGTGGCAGCCTGGCGCGGCGTGGTGGGGGGCCCCGCGTTGAGGACCTCGCCGGGGCCCGGCCGTTCGTCCTGGCTCTGGGCGCGCATCCGATGACCCTACCTCCCCGGTACTCTTCGGCGCATGAGAACGACGACGCACACGCCGTCACGGTGACCGCGACCACGCTCCAGCGCTGGATCTGCGAGTCCTGCGGCTTCATCTACGACCCCGACGAAGGCGACCCCGACGGGGGCATCCCGCCGGGCACTCCGTTCGAGGAGATACCCGACACCTGGTTCTGCCCGGTGTGCGGCGCGCGCAAGCGCGACTTCACGCCCTACGAGGACTAGGGCGCCCCGTCCGTGTATCGGGCGCAGCCCGACGCGGCGGACTGGGGCCGTCTCCTCGCGATCGACACCGAGCGCGTGTGGCATCCCTACGGGGCGCTGCCCTCTGCGCCTCCCCCGCTGCCCGTCGTGGGCGCCGACGGGGTCCGGCTGAAGCTCGCCGACGGCCGCGAGCTGATCGACGGGATGGCGTCGTGGTGGTGTGCGATCCACGGGTATCGCCACCCTGCGCTCGACGCGGCGGTCGCCGGGCAGCTCGACCGGATGGCGCACGTGATGTTCGGGGGGCTCACGCACGAGCCCGCGGTGCTGCTCGCCGAGCGGCTCTGCGAGCTCGCGCCCGCGCCGCTGGAGCGCGTGTTCTTCGCCGACTCGGGGTCCGTGTCGGTGGAGGTGGCGATCAAGCTGTGCGTCCAGTACCAGCGCGCGGTCGGCAAGGCGGAGCGCACGCGTCTGCTCACCGTGCGCGGGGGATATCACGGCGACACCGCCGGCGCGATGTCGGTGTGCGACCCCGTCACGGGGATGCACGGCGTGTTCGCGGGTGTGCTGCCCGAGCACGTGTTCGCGCCGCGCCCGCCCGACGGCTTCGGCGCTCCGCTCGACGCCGAGTGGGAGCGTGAGGTCCGGGCGCTCGCGGCCGCGCACTCCCACGAGCTCGCCGCGGTGATCATGGAGCCCGTGGTGCAGGGCGCGGGCGGGATGCGCTTCCACCCGCCCGCGTGCGTGTCGCTGATGCGCGAGGTGTGCGACGAGCACGGCCTCCTGCTCGTGCTCGACGAGATCGCCACCGGCTTCGGGCGCAGCGGCGCGATGTTCGCGTGCGAGCACGCGGGCGTCAGCCCCGACGTGATGTGCGTGGGAAAGGCCCTCACGGGTGGCTACCTCACGCTCGCCGCGATGCTGTGCACGGCGGGTGTCGCCGAGGCGGTCTCGGACGGCGAGGGAGGAGGGCTCATGCATGGGCCCACGTTCATGGCCAACCCGCTCGCGTGCGCGGTCGCGCTCGCGTCCCTCGAGCTGCTCGCGGACGGCGGCTGGCGCGCGCGCGTCGCCGGCATCGAGGCAGGGCTGCGCGCGGGGCTCGGGCCCGCAACGCAGATCGACGGCGTCGCCGACGTGCGCGTGCTCGGCGCGATCGGCGTGATCGAGCTCGAGCAGCCGGTGGACATGGCCGCCGCCACCGCAGCCGCGGTCGAGCGCGGCGTGTGGCTGCGCCCGTTCGGCGGGCTCGTCTACGCGATGCCGCCCTACGTGATCGCACAGGCCGAGCTCGAGCGCGTCTGCGAGGCGATGCTCGCCGTTGCAGAGACAGCCGCGTAGGCGGGGACCGGCGGCGGATCAGCCGCCGCCCAACCAGCTCTTCCACGGCAGCGCGGCGCCGGCGGCTGCGAGCGCTCGGGGATCGGGGCCGTGCAGCTCGGTCAGCGTCGTGACCTCGACCCCGGCGCCTCGTTCGATCGTGGTCCGGTTGGAGCGCTCCATCGCTCCCGCGGGCTCGGGCCAGCGGTTGAGGATCACGCCGCGCACGTCCAGGCCACGCGAGCGCGCATGGAGGACCGTCAGGAGGGTGTGGCTGATCGTCCCGAGCCCGGGCCGTGCGACCACGACCAGGGGGAGCCCGAGCTCGACGGCGAGGTCGCACACGCTGAACGTGGTGGTCAGCGGCACGAGCAGCCCGCCCACGCCCTCCACGACGAGGGTTCGCTGGGCGCCCGCCGCCCGGGCGAGCGCGAGCACGCGCTCCGGCTCGATCCGGATCCGTCCGAGCTCGGCGGCGAGGTGGGGGGAGACGGCCGGACCGAACGAGTAGGGAGCCACCTCGGCCGGCGCCTGGCCCGTTTCCCGCCCGAGCAGCTCGTGGTCGGCAGGCCAGCCTCCGTCCGGCTCCTCGTCGAGCCCCGAGACGGCCGGCTTGAACGCGGCGACCCCCTCGCCCTCGGCGCCCATCGCCGCGAGCAGGGCTGCGCTCACCACCGTCTTGCCGACGCCCGTGTCCGTCCCGGTGACGAGGAGGCCGCGCATCCTTTCGGGACTCCGGGGCGCGCTCAGGCGGCGCGGGCGTGGTCGTACGGGGCGGGCGCCCCGTCTGGCGCGGGGTCGCCGTCGAACGGAGGCTGCGTGTCGGCGTCCGGCTGTGGCGGGCGCTGCTCGCGCGGCCCGTCGGTCTCGCGCGGCCTGGCGGCTGCGAGCCAGCGCTCGCGCTGGTCCGGCGACACCGGCCCGTCGGGCAGCTCGCCGTCGCGCTCCACGTCGAACGGCGCTTCGAGCAGGCCGTCGGCGGCGAGCCCGGCAGGCGCGAGCTCCTCTTCGTGGGTGTCGTACGCGAGCACTCGCTCCGGCGGCGCGGGCGCGAGTCGCTCGGGCTCGATCCCGAGTCCCCGCGCCGCCTCGCCGAGTGCCTCCGCAGCGAGCTGCAGCTCGGAGTGCGTGTGCGAGGCCATCGCAGCGAGCCGCAGTCGCGAGGTGCCGTCTGCGACCGTGGGCGGACGGATCGCCTGCGCGAACACGCCGCGCTCGAGCGCGGCCTGGCAGAGACGGGTCGCCGCCCGCGCCTCGCCCACGATCAGCGGCGCGATCGGCATCTCGGAGTCCTCGACGGGGAACCCCTCAGCCGCCAGCGCCCGGCGCATCGCCCGCGCGTTGGAGCGCAGCCGCTGCACCCGGTGCGGCCGCTCGCGCAGCAGCGCGAGCGCTGCGAGCGCCCCGGCCGCGGCCGGCGGCGAGGGCGCCGTCGAGAAGATCAGCGGCCGCGACGTGTTGATCAGGAACCGCACGATCTCCTCGCTCGCGCACACGTACGCCCCGTAGCTCCCGAGCGCCTTGCCGAGCGTGCCCACGATCACGTCGATCTCCTCGCCGAGCCCTGCCTCGGCGACGGCGCCCGCCCCGCCCCGGCCGAGGATCCCGGTGCCGTGCGCCTCGTCGACGACCGTGCGCGCGCCCCACTCCTCCGCGAGCGCTGCGATCTCGCTCAGCGGCGCGACGTCGCCGTCCATCGAGAACACCGAGTCGGTCACGATCAGCGGCGTGCCGCGCGAGTGCCTGCTCATGCACCACGCCAGGTGCTCGACGTCGCGGTGGCGGTAGACCGTCACCTCCGCCGGCGAGAGGCGGCAGCCGTCCACGATCGACGCGTGGTTGAGCTCATCGGAGAAGATCATGTCGCCCTCGCCCGCGAGCGCCGAGAGCACGCCGATGTTGGCGAGGTACCCCGAGCCGAAGAGCAGCGCCGCCTCGGTGCCCTTGAAGTCTGCGAGGTTCTCCTCGAGCCGGCGGTGCACGGTCATCGTGCCCGAGATCAGGCGTGAGGCACCAGCGCCCACGCCCCAGCGCATCGCTGCGTCGGCCGCCGCCTCGCGGACGCGGGGATGGTCGGCCAGGCCGAGGTAGTTGTTCGAGCAGAGCAGCAGCATGGGGCGCCCGTCGAGCAGCACGGTCGGGCCCTGCGGCCCGCTCACCAGCCGCAGCCTGCGACCGAGGCCGAGCTGCTCGAGCTCCTCGAGACGCGCCGCGATCTCGCTCATGCCGGCGCGGGGGCGTTCGTGACCATCAGGCGGGGACGCGGTTGGGCGCGCCGTCCGCGCGCGGCGGCACGCTGCGCTTCGCGCGGAAGCGCAGCTGCGTGGAGGGATCCCACAGGCGCACCTCCAAGCCGCCGCCCGGGGGTACGGCGTCGCGGTCGAGCAGCTCGTCGATCACGTGTGGGGTCTCGCCCTCCATCCAGCCGGAGCGGTTGTCCGGTCGCGGGTTGGCAGCGTTGTCGGGCTGGCGCGCCACGTTGAGGCCCAGGTCGGAGAACATCTCGCGGTCCTCCGCCGGCTCGTTGCCGAGCGTCGTCAGGAAGTTGCCCATCATCACGCCGTTGATGCCCGCGCGCACCGCGAGCCGCTGGAGGTCGGAGAGGTTCTCCACGCGCCCGCCGCACAGGCGGAACAGGGCATCCGGGAGGATCAGCCGGAAGATCGCGATCCACTTGACCGCCTCCCACGGGTCCATGAACTCGCGGTCGCCGAACTTGGTTCCCGGGCGCGGGTTGAGCATGTTGATGGGGACGCTCGTGGGGTTGATCGCGGCCAGCTCGAACGCCATCTCGACCCGCTGCTCGCGCGTCTCGCCGAGGTTCAGGATCCCGCCGACGCACGTCTCGAGCCCCGCCTCCCGGACCGCAGCGATCGTGCGCAGCCGGCCCTCGTAGCGGACCGTGCTCGTGACCTCGCCGTAGTAGCTCTCCGCGGTCTCGACGTTGTGATGGACGCGCTGGACCCCCGCCTCGCGCAGCGCCCTGGCGCGGTCCACCGAGATGTGCCCGATCGACGCGCAGCGCTTGAGGTTCGTCTCGCTGGCCACGAGCCGCACCCCCTCCAGGTACTTCTCGAAGTCGCGCTTGGAGAGCCCCTGGCCCTGCGTGACCATGCAGAAGCGGTGCGCCCCCGCCGCCTCCGCCGCGCGGGCGTGTTCGAGGATCTGCTCGGGCTCCATCATCGCGTGCAGCGGCGTCTCGGCTTCGGCGAATCGCGACTGCGCGCAGAACCCGCAGTCCTCGGCGCAGCCGCCCGACTTCGCGTTGACGAGAGAGCACATGTCGGTGGCGTCCGCGAAGCGCTCCACGCGCGCACGCCACGCGCGCTCGATCAGCGCTTCGATCTGCGCGTGGCTCTCGAGCTCCCCGAGGTCCAGGGCCTCCTCCCGCGAAATCAGCGGCGGCATGGGCGGAACGGTACGTGCAGCAGCGGACGGTCAGCCGCGCTGCGCGGCCGCGACGAGCGCGCACATCAGGGCGACGGCTGCGCGCGTCTCGAGGCCCTGCTCGGCGACGAGTGAGCGCCAGGTGGAGAACGCGACGGCGTGGCCGAGGGCGGCGCGCACGCGGCGGCGGGCGGCGCCGCGTACGCCGCGGGCCTGGAGGAGCGTGTCCGCTGCCACGTCGAGGTAGAAGTGGAAGACGCCGAAGCGCTCGCGCACGATCTCGCTGGTGTGCTCGTCGCGCAGCAGGTTCTCGAGCATGGGCGAGGTGCGCGCGTAGAACGCGTACAGCTCGCCGAGCGCGGTGCCCAGCCGCTCGTCCGGGTCCACGATCGCGGCCCACGATCCCGGGTCCGGAGGCGGGTTGGCCGCGCTCCAGTGGGTCGAGCACGCGTCGAACAGCGCGGCCTCGCTGGGGAAGTGGCGGTACACGGTGGACCGTCGCACCCCCGCGTGCTCGGCCACGGCGCCCATCGTGGTCCGGGCCGGCCCGACGCTGCCGTGCAGCGCGACGGCGCTCTCGGTGATGCGCCGACGGGTCTCCTGCTGGGACTCCGCCCGCGCGTCCATCCGGTATCTGCGAGGTTCATCGGTCATGGGTGTCCCATCAATCTTGACAGCACTCGCACGACGTTGCTATTTTCATCGGACATTGATGTCCCACTAAATCCGGAGGTCCAGATGAGCACCGCCCCTGCCCCCAGCGCGAAGACCACGATCGTGGGTCCCGAGGATGGAACCCTGGGCTTTCTCGGCAGCATCGGGGTTCGCTTCATGCTCGACGGCGAGCAGGCCGGACAGCGCTTCGCGCTCGTCGAACACCCGATGTCCGCCCGTGCGCTCGCTGCGCCGCTGCACAGGCACACGCGCGAGGACGAGTACAGCTACGTCCTGGAGGGGCGCATGGGCGCGCTGCTCGGCG
Organism: Solirubrobacteraceae bacterium; assembly: GCA_025934395.1. Classification (GTDB taxonomy): domain Bacteria; phylum Actinomycetota; class Thermoleophilia; order Solirubrobacterales; family Solirubrobacteraceae; genus Palsa-744. The sequence continues at coordinate 18,553 of JAICYC010000029.1, forward strand.
AGGAGGTCGTCGAAGCGGGCCCCGGCGATCTCGTGTTCAAGCCGCGCGAGCAGTGGCACACGTTCTGGAACGCCGGCGAGGAGCCGTGCAGGATCCTCGAGGTGATCTCGCCCGCCGGCTTCGAGCAGTACTTCCGCGAGCTCGACGCGCTCGGCGGCGCCCTGAACGCTGCGCCGGAGACGGTCGCCGCCCTGTGCGAGCGCTACGCGCTCGAGATGCGGCCCGACAGCATCCCCGAGCTGGTCGAGCGCTTCGGGCTCCGCATCGGCGAGCGACTGTGACCCATCCGTGCCGGCGCGGCGGCGTGCGTCGCCGGCGGGGCGGGCCTCACCTGCCCTGCCAGCGCGCGGGTCGCCGCTCGGCGAACGCGCGCATGCCCTCGCGCATGTCGGCCGAGGCGAACGATGCGCGCCGCAGCTCGATCAGCTCCTGCTCGACGTCCGCGGGCAGCTCTCCCTCGGCCGCGAGCAGCGCGGCGATCACGCGCTTGTTGCCCGCCTGCGAGAGCGGCGCGTTCCCGGCGAGCTCGAGCGCGACGTCCATCCCCGCCTGCTCGAGGCCCTCCGCGCTGGAGACGCGGTTCACGAGCCCCCACGCGAGCGCCGTGTCCGCGTCGACGTAGCTGCCCAGCAGGAACAGCTCGCGCGTGCGCGCCGCGCCGATCGCGTCGAGGAAGCGCCGCAGGCCGGTGTGCGAGTAGACGAGGCCGAGCTTCGCGGGCGGCATGCCGAGCTTGATGCCCGCCTGTGCCACACGCAGGTCGCACGCGAGCGCGAGCTCGAGCCCGCCGCCGATCGTGTAGCCGGGGAGCACCGCGAGCGTCGGCAGGGGGAACGCCTCCAGCGCGTCGATCGCCTCCGTGAACGGATGGGCGACGAGCGCCTCCGCGCGCTCCTCGAACTCCTCGTCGGGGATCTCGCCGATGTCATAGCCCGCGGAGAACATGCCGCCCGAGCCGGTGATCACCACGCAGCGCGCATCCGCGCCGGCGCTCGTCAGCTGCTGGAGCGTGGAGGTGATCGCGTCGAGGATCGGATGGTCGAGCGCGTTTCGCTTCGCGGGGTTCGCGATCGTGAGACGGACCACGCCGTCGGCGGGCCGTTCGACGCGCAGCTTCCCGTCTGCGAGCTCCTGGGTGTGGGCCGGCGCTGACACCGGCCCGACAGGCTACCTGCGCCCGCGGGCAGGCACGGTCCGGCGCCCCGGACGCCGAGCGTCAGTCCAGCACGACGAGGGTGTCGCCCTCGCTGACCGCCTGGCCCTCCTCGCAGCGGATCTCGGTGACGGTCCCGGCGTCCTCGGCCTCGACCGGCATCTCCATCTTCATCGACTCGAGGATCGCGACCGTGTCGCCCTCCTCGATCTCATCGCCGACCGCGCACTCGATTTTCCATACGGTGCCGGTGATGTGCGCCTCGATGTCCGTCATCGCGTCCCTCCCAGGTTCGCCGCCACGGGACACGGACAATAGTTAGCGATCACGACCGATCCGACGCGCCGCCGGTCGTGGCGCTGGTGGCGGCGCGCAACGAGCAGCAACGCCTCCCCGCCACGCTCGCGGCGCTGCGCCGTTCGCTGCCCGGTGCGCGGGTGTGGCTCGCGGACGACGCCTCCACCGATGACACCGCGGCGATCGGCGAGCGGCACGGCGCGTGCGTGGTCAGCACCCGCACGCATTCCGGGAAGGGCGCGGCGATGACGCTCGCCGCCCGGCGCGCGCTCGAATCCGGGGCCGCCGAGGCGACGGTCCTGCTGTGCGACGGCGATCTCGGCGCCTCGGCGCTGCACCTCGCGGAGCTCGTCGCGATCGTGCAGCGTGGCGAGGCGGAGATCGCCGTGGGCGCGTTCGCGCTGCGGCGCGGCGGCGGCTTCGGGCTGACCGTGGGGTTCGCGCGGCTCGCCCTCGCGCGCGCACCCGGGGCGCGGGCGCGCGCACCGCTCTCGGGCCAGCGCGCGCTGCGCGCGGGAGCGCTCGGCAGCCTGCTCCCGTTCGCAGACGGCTTCGGCATGGAGTTGGCGATGACGCTCGATGCACACCGCGCGGGGATGCGGATCGTGGAGCGCGAGCTCCCGCTCGAGCACCGCGAGCACGGCCGCGACGTCGCGGGCTTCGTCCACCGCGGCCGCCAGCTGCGGGACATCGCTCGGGCCTACGCACGTAGGCGCTAGGGTCAGGCGTGCGATGCGGCGGTGGCCACATGGGAGCGGAAGCGGCTCGCGCACGCGTGCGCGCGCACACGCGCGCGTAACTTTCGACCGGCCACGACGTAGCGGTTGAAGATGAGCGAGCTCTCCTCGATGCGCGAGCAGGTCTACTCCGACCCCCGGCCCAAGGAGCACTTCGACCGCTTCCACGAGCGCGCGCGCACGCGCGAGCCGGACTGGGCGTACGAGCTGGTGCGCGTGCTCACCTCGCTGTACGCGTTCACGTTCCTGCGCGCGCGCTCGATCACCGCGCAGAACGTGCCGGGCAGCGGAGCGGTGATCCTCGCGCCCAACCACTTCTCGTTCATGGACCACTTCCTGATGGGCTCCGCGATCCGGCGCAAGGTGCGCTTCATGGCCAAGTCCCAGCTGTTCAAACCGCCGATGCAGTTCATCTACACGCACGGCGGCGTGTTCCCGGTGCGCCGCGGCGCGCGGGACGAGGAGACGTTCGTCACCGCCCGCACGATCCTCGCGCGCGGCGGCGCGATCACGATGTACTGCGAGGGCGGCCGCTCGCGCACCGGCAAGGTGGGCGAGGAGGCCAAGCGCGGGATCGGGCGCCTCGCGCTGGAAACGGGTGCGCCGGTGGTGCCGATCGCGATCCACGGCTCCTCGCGGATCCGGAACTGGAAGCGCCTGCAGTTCCCCAAGATCACGATCCAGTACGGCGAGCCGATCCGGTGGGAGGCGATCGAGGACCCCACGCGCGAGCAGCAGCAGGCGGTCGCCGACCAGGTGCTCGCGGAGATCAGGCGCCTGTACTTCGGCCTCGAAGAGCACGGCCGCAAGGGGATCCTCAGGCGCCTGCGCGAGCAGCGTCGCGCGGAACGCCGCGCGCGGGGCGCCGCGATGGCCTGATGCAGCGACGCCTCGAAGTCGGCGTCGTGATCCGCCGGGTGTTCGCGATCTACTTCGATCAGGCTCCGGTGCTGATGCCCGCCGCGGCGGTGGTGTTCGTGTTCACGGGCGTGCTCTCCACGGTCCTCACCCGCGCGGACCCCGGGCTGCGGCTCGTCGCGCTCCTCATCAGCCTGATCGCCACGACCCTGTTCACCGGGATGGTGGTCGAGCTGGTCGCCGACGTGCGGGACGGGCGCCGCGACTCCAGCCCGAGCCAGCTGCTGCGCGCGGTCACGCCGGTGCTCGGCCGGCTGCTGATGGTGGCGGTCGTGGCCGCGCTGCTCGTGACGCTCGGCTTCGTGCTGCTGGTCGTGCCCGGCCTGATCCTGATCACCGTGTGGTCGCTCGCAGCACCTGTGATCGTCGTCGAGCGCCCGCCGGGGCTGGCCGCGCTCGGCCGCAGCCGCGAGCTCGTGCGCGGCAACGGCTGGCGGGTGTTCGGCGTGATCCTGCTGCTCGACGTGCTCGTGGCCGTGATCGCCGGTGCGATCGAGGCGGGGACGGAAACCGCCGGGGCCGGCGCGGGTCTCGTCGCGACGGTGGTGGTGGGGATCCTCACAGCACCGATCTCCGCTCTGGCGGCGGCGGTCATGTACTTCGATCTCAGCGGCGCCACGGCGTCGACGGCGGAACGGCCGCCCCAGGCTCAGGCCGACCCGTTCGGCGGGCCCTGACCCAGGTGCGCGCACTAGGGTGCGCCTCGATGGAGAGCGTGACCGCCACCGCGCTGCTGCGTGCCCGCCTGCTCGAGGGGACGGCGGCCCTCGTGGCCGGAGCCCCCGGGCTCGGGCCGTGCGGGCGCGAGGCGCTCGCCGTGCTCGCCGAGCTGGGCGCGAGCGCCGTCGCGGTGGACCTCGGGCTCGGCGGTGAGCCCGAGGAGCAGGAGAGCACGATCGCGGCGGCCGTGCTCGACGCTGCCACCCGCGCCGGCGACCCGCGCCTGCTGATCGTCGATGCAGGCTCGCTGCTGGGCGCCGGCGCCGACGCGGCCGGGGCGCTCGCCCTGAGCGCCGCGCTCCAAGCGACCTGGTGCGCGGTCCGCGCGGTCGCGGAGCGCTGCTACATCGCGCCGGGCACGGGTGGGCGGATCGTGCTCCTCGCGCCGCGCCCGGGCGCGGGCGCGCACGCGTCCGCGGCTGCTGCGGGGCTGGAGAACCTCGCGCGCACGCTCTCGATCGAGTGGGCGCGCTACGCGGTGACCGCCGTGGTGCTCGTTCCCGGCGCGCACAGCACCCCGGGCGAGCTGGCGGCGATCTGCGCGTACCTCGGCTCGCCCGCGGGCGAGTACTTCTCGGGCTGTGCGCTGGAGCTGCGGTGAGCGGGGGCGCGCCGCGCCGGGCGGCGGGCGTGCCCGCGGCCCACGCGCGGCATCGCCGGAGCAGCTAGCCGGCCATCCCCCCGAACAGCCCGCCGGTCACGTGCAGCGTCTGACCGTGGACGTAGTTGGACCACGGGGAGCAGAGGAAGAACACGCCGCCCGCGGCCTCTTCCGGTGAGGCGGGCCGCCCGAGGGGGATCAGCATCGAGGCCATCTGGCGCATCTGCTCGGGGATCCCCAGCTGCACCTTCTCGCCCCCGATCTCCATCGTGTTCTCGTCGACCTTCGCCTGCGTCAGGCGCGTGTCGATGAAGCCGAACGCGACCGCGTTGACGTTCACTTTGAACTGGCCCCACTCCTTGGCGATCGTTTTCGTGAGCCCGACGACGCCCGCCTTCCCCGCGGAGTAGTTGGCCTGGCCGGCGTTGCCGAACGTTCCCGAGGTCGAGGAGATGTTGACGATCTTGCGGAACACCTCCTTGCCTTCCTCGCGCTCTTTCTTGGCCGGCTCACGCAGGTGCGGGGCGGCCGCGCGGATCACGCGGAACGGGACGATCGTGTGGATGTCGAGCATCGCCTGGAAGTGCTCGTCGGACATCTTGTGCACGGGTGCGTCGACCGTGTAGCCCGCGTTGTTGACGATGATGTCGATCTTGCCGAAGGCCTCGATCGCCTTCGCGACGAGGTCGTCGGCGGCGCCCGGCCTGGTGAGGTCGCCCGCGAACACCGCCGTCTCGCCCGCGATCTCGCCGGCGGCCTGCTCGGCGACGTCGCCGTCGAGGTCGTTGATCAGGACCTGGGCGCCCTGCGCGCTCAGCAGCTCAGCGGTTGCGCGTCCGATGCCGCGCGCCGAGCCGGTGACGATCGCGGACTTGCCGTCGAGTACTCCCATGGCGTGTTGCCTCTCCTTGTGGTTGGGTGCGCGCGGAGGTTATCCGCCGAGCGCACCCGGCGCGGTGGCAGCGCGATCGCTCGATCCGGGGCGGGCGGGGCCTGCGGTTGCGGCTAGCGGCCGCGGCGCACGCCGAAGTCCTCGGTGTACATCCCGCCCGGCTGCCCGTGCGCGATCGCCCTGGAGAGGTGCGTGCTGACGCCGATCGCCGTGTCGCGGTAGCGCCCGTCGAGGATGTTGGCGCGGTGGCCCGGGGAGGACATCCACGCGGCGACGATCGCGCGCGGCGTTGCGAGCCACAGCGTGCCGTAGGCGATGTTCTCGCCCACTTCGTAGCCGTGCGTGCGCCTGGAGATGTAGCCCACCGCGCGCATCCGCGCGAGCGGCGTCAGCCCGCCCGGGCTGACGTGGTTGAAGTAGTCGCCGAAGGCCATGCTTTCGCTGTGACCCTGCGCGGCCCTGCGCAGGCGCGGGTTCGGTCGCAGCGCGCGCTCGCCGCGCCGCGCGCGTTCGCGGTTGACCAGGCACAGCACAGCGCCCCGGATCAGCTTGAGGTTGCTCGCGTTGGGGCGCATGTTGACGTCGTGGCAGCCCGCCCGGTGCACGCGGTGGTGCCGCCCGCACGTGCGCCCGTGTCCCGCCCCGCCGCTGCGTTCGCGATAGCTGCTGCGATGCGCGCAGCCGCCGGTGCCGCCTGCGATCGCTGCTCCGGGGAGCGCCGCGGCGAGCGTGAGGAGCGCCAGAGCCAGCACGTACATGCCTGCTGTGAGCGGTCGAGTGCCTCGCACGGGGCATGTATCGGCAGCCCCCCTCGAAATACTGAGCGATGCGGAGGTTTGGTTCTACGGACGTCCGCTACAGCGCAAGAGCGCGCCCGAGGATCTCGCGCATGATCTCGTCGCTGCCGCCGCCGATCGGCCCCAGACGCGCGTCGCGGGCGGCGCGCTCGACCCAGTACTCGCGCATGTAGCCGGCGCCGCCGTGGATCTGCAGGCACTCGTCCATCACCTCGAAGCACGCGCGTTGCGTGAGCAGCTTCGCCATCGTGACCTCCTTCAGCGGCTCCTCGCCCGCGACGAACCGGCGGAGCGCGTCGTAGGTGACGCAGCGCGCGGCGTACGCCGTCGATGCGAGATCCGCGAGCTTGTGGCGGATCACCTGGTGGCCCGAGAGCGGGCGCCCGAACGTGGTGCGCTCGCGTGCGAACTGCGCGGTGCGCTCCCATGCGAGCGCGATCGCGCCGACCGCGCCGAGCGCCATCGCCAGGCGCTCCCACTGGAAGTTGGCCATGATCAGCTTGAATCCCTCGTTGAGCTCGCCGAGCAGGTTCTCCTCGGGCACGTACACGTCCTGGTAGGAGATCGTTGCCGTGTCGGATGCGTGCCATCCGAGCTTGTGCAGGGCGGCGGACTCCACCCCCTCGCCACGGTCGACGATCAGGAACGAGATCCCGTGGTGCCCGCCGTCCTGCGTGGTCTTCACGGCGGTCACGATGAAGTCCGCGCGCACGCCGTTGGTGATGTAGGTCTTCTCGCCGTTGACCACGAACCCTCCGTCGACCCGCTCGGCGCGCGTGGCGATCGACGCCACGTCGGACCCCGCGCCCGGCTCGGTGATCCCGAGCGCGCCGATCCGCTCGCCGGCGATCGCGGGAACGAGGTAGCGCTGCTTCTGATCGTCGGTCCCGAACTTCCAGATCGGCGGCGTGGCGATGTTGATGTGCGCGCCCAGGCCGGCCGCGGTGCCGCCCGAGCCGACCCGCGCCATCTCCTCGCACAGCACCGCCTCGTGGAGGTAGTCGCCGCCCTGGCCGCCGTACTCCTCCGGGTACTTCAGCCCGAGCAGGCCCTGGGCGGCCAGCTTCCCGAACAGCTCGTCGGGGAACCATTCGCGCTCCTCCCACTCCTGGGCCTGGGGCGCGAGCTCGCGTTCGATGAACCCGCGCGCGGACCGGCGCAGCTCTTCGTGCTCGTCGGTGAACGGTGGCTGGGGCGTCACAGCCCGTACGAGCGCCCGATCACGTCGAGCATGATCTCGTCGGTGCCCGCGCCGATCCGGTTCAGGCGCATGTCGCGCCACACGCGCTCCACGCCGTACTCGCGCATGTAGCCGGCGCCGCCGTGGATCTGGATGCATTCGTCGGCAACTTCACACGCAACGCGCGAGGCGTGGAGCTTCGCCATCGAGATCTCGCGCACGGGGTACTCGCCGTTGTTGAAGCGCCACGCGGTCACGTACACCATCTGGCGCGCCGACTCGATTTTCGTGGCCATCTCGGCGAACTTGTGGCGGATCACCTGGAAGTGGCCGATCGACTTGCCGAAGGCCTTGCGCTCGCCCGCGTACTGCAGCGTGCGCTCGAAGCATTTCTGGGCGCCCGCCACGCAGCCGGCCGCGCCGATCAGGCGCTCGCCCTGGAGCTCCCACATGATGTGGTAGAAGCCCTTGCCCACCTGGCCCAGCACGGCCGATGCGGGGACGCGCACGTCCTGGAAGGCCAGCAGCGCGGTGTCGGAGGCGTGCATGCCGAGCTTCACGAGCTTCTTCTCGCGGATCACGCCCGGGCTGTCCATCGGCACGAGGAACAGCGTGAAGCCGTCGTAGCCGGCGTCCACGTCGGTCTTCGTCACCAGCACGATCACGTCTGCGCGGTGGCCGTTGGTGATGTACGTCTTGGACCCGTTGATCACGTAGTCCTCGCCGTCCCTGACCGCACGCGTCTTGATCCCCGACACGTCCGAGCCCGCGTCGGGCTCGGTGATCCCGAGGCACAGGATCTTCTCGCCCTTGATCGCCGGCACCGCCCATTCCTGCTTCTGCTCCTCGGTGCCGAACGCGAGGATCGGCGGCATCGCCATGTCGGTGTGCACGGCGATCCCCATCGCCAGGCCGCCGGAGTTCGCGTTGCCGATCTCCTCCGCCAGCACCAGGCTCGTGTAGTAGTCGCCCCCCTGGCCCCCGTACTGCTCGGGCTTGTCGAGCCCCAGGAAGCCCAGCTCGCCCATGCGCGGGAACACGGAGTCCGGGAACGTCGTCTCCTCCCATTCCTCCGCGTGCGGCGCGAGCTCCTTGATCGCGAAGTTGCGGATCGACTCGCGCAGCTGTTCGTGCTCGTCGGTGAAGATGAAGTGCTTGCGCTGGGTCTTGAAATCCGGCTTGAGCACGCTCTCGGCGGTCGCTGCCATGGGGGAGCCTCTCCTGTTCGGGTTCTCGTGGCGGTCGCGCGCGAAGCTATCGCACGGCGATGCAGAAGTAAACAGTAGAGCTATTCACTTTTCGCTGGCGCTGGGGTTTAGGATGCGCGCATGACACCCGAGAGCATCGCCGAGAGCGCAGCGTCGTCCTCGTCCACCGACAAGGTCCTCTACGCGGTCGATGGCCGCGGCGTGGCGACGATCACGCTCAACGACCCGGAGACCCGCAACGCGCTGTCCGCCGAGCTGCTGGCGGGGCTGCTCGAGTGCTACGAGCGGGCCCGCGACTCCGACGAGGTGCGCTGCGTGGTGCTCGCCTCCGCCCACGAGCGCACCTTCTCCTCGGGCGCCAACCTGGGAGGTTTCGCCGCAGAGATGGCGCTCGTGCACAAGCACTTCGCGGGCGAGCGCTTCGTGGACCTCTTCAAGCTGATCGGCGGGCTCGGCAAGCCGACCATCTGCCAGGCGCGAGGGCACGTGCTGGCGGGTGCGCTGGGGATCGCGCTCGCGCACGACCTGATCGTGGCCTCCGAGACGGCGAGCTTCGGCACGCCCGAGATCAACGTGGGCGCGTTCCCGTTCATGATCATGGCGCTCATCTACCGCAACGTGCCGCGCAAGCGCGCCAACGAGCTGCTGCTGCTCGGCGAGCGCTGGAGCGCGCAGCAGGCGCTCGAGGCGGGGATCGTCAACCGCGTGGTGCCCGACGGCGACCTCGAGCCGACGGTCTCCGACTGGGCGGGCAAGCTCGCGGGGAAGTCGCCCGTGATCATGCGTCTCGGCAAGGAGGCGATGCGCCGCCAGCTGGACATGCCGCTCGACGATGCGCTCGACTACCTGCGCGCGCAGCTCTCGCTCGCGCAGTCGACGGAGGACATCGTCGAGGGGGTCACCGCGTTCTTCGAGAAGCGCGACCCGCAGTGGAGAGGGCGCTGACCCAAAAGTAAGTAGTAGCGCTCATCACTTCCCGCGGCCGGCGGCGCAGGTATAGGATGCTTGCGATGGCCGCCTCGCCGCCCGAGACCCAGCCAGCGAGCCTGCTGCGCCCGCTCGTGGAGGACCTCCACGCGCGCCGCGCCCAGATCGCGTTGGGGGGAGGTGAGGAGAGGATCGCGCGCCAGCACGAGCAGGAGAAGCTCACCGCGCGCGAGCGCCTTGCGCTGCTCATCGACGAGGGTACGTTCGTGGAGCTCGGCATGCACGGGCGGCCGCACTTCTCGCAGCGCGCGTTGGAGGGCAGGGATGCGCCCGCGGACGGCGTGATCACCGGCTACGGCAAGGTGGACGGCCGGCTCGTGGCGGTGTGCGCGTACGACTTCACCGTGATGGCGGGCTCGATGGGGATGACCGGCGAGCTGAAGGTGACGCGCCTGCGCGAGCTCGCGCTCACCAAGCGGATCCCGTTCATCTGGCTGCTGGACTCCGCGGGCGCGCGCATCCAGGAGGCGGTGGGCTCGCTGTTCGCCGGCTCCGGCCACCTGTTCCGCGAGGAGGTGGTGATGAGCGGGGTGATCCCGCAGATCGCGGCGCTGATGGGGCCATGCGCGGCCGGCACCGCGTACATCCCCGGCCTCGCCGACTTCGTGCCGATGGTCAAGGGCCGCGGCTCGATGGCGCTCGCGGGCCCCCACCTGGTGCGCGCGGCGGTGGGCGAGGACGTCACCCAGGAGGAGCTCGGGGGCTCGCGCGTCCACTGCCGCAGGTCCGGCGTGGGGGACATGGAGGTCGCAAGCGACGAGGAGTGCATCGAGCGGATCAAGCAGTACCTGTCCTTCATGCCGCAGAACTGCGAGCTCCAGCCGCCGCGCAGGCCGGTGAGCGACCCGATCGAGCGCGCCGAGGAGGCGCTGCTCGACGTCCTGCCCGAGTCCAACCGCAAGCCGTATGACATGTACGACGTGATCCGCCGCGTGGTCGACGACGGCGAGTACTTCGACATGAAGGGCCAGTGGGCCCGCACGATCATCACGTGCCTGGCGCGGTTCGGGGGGCGCCCGGCAGGGATCGTCGCCAACCAGCCCAAGCAGCTCGGCGGGATCCTCGACAACGACTCAGCCGACAAGGCGGCGCGGTTCGTGAACCTCTGCAACGCGTTCTCGATCCCGCTCGTGTTCCTGATGGACGTGCCCGGGTTCATGGTGGGCACGAAGGTGGAGGAGGGCGGCATCATCCGCCACGGCGCGAAGATGCTCTACGCGGTCGCCAACGCGACCGTCCCCAAGGTCACGGTGATCACGCGCAAGGCCTATGGCGCGGGCTACTACGTGATGAACGGGCGCGCCTATGAGCC
>JAICYC010000059.1 GCA_025934395.1 Solirubrobacteraceae bacterium
ACGAGCAAGCCACGATCGACAACAATCTGGAGAAGAACCAAAACGACTAACCCCGAGTGTCCACCGAAGCGGGGGAAGACCAGGACCTTCTGAGGCCCAGCGCGACCGCCAACGCGCGCCGGACGGCCCAATCAGACGACAGCGGCGTGTGCGGTCTTTTTGATGAGCGTGTGCGGCCCGTGTGCGGTCCGCGCGGCGCGCGACCCCGCTCCACCACCGTCCAGGGCCCGGCGAGGCGCCCGTCCGGGCCGGAAGCCTCGCCATACAGCGAATCCCGAAGCTCACGGCGCCGCCAGCGAGTCCCAGCATCTAACGAGAAAACAATCGGGGCGCCCGGATTTGAACCGGGGACCTCACCGACCCGAACGGTGCGCGCTACCAGGCTGCGCCACGCCCCGACGCGCATCGCAGTATTCCACAGGGCCGCCAGCCGCCGGCCCCGGCTGCACTCGCGGCAGGCCCGCGTGTAGGGTCGCTCCGTGGCCGCATCCCTGTCCGAGATCATCGCCGAGCTCGACGGGCTGCTAGAGCCGGAGCGTTTCGCCGACTACTGCGTGAACGGGCTCCAGGTTCCCGGCCCCGGGCAGGTCGAGACGGTGGTGACCGGCGTGTCTGCCAACGCGGAGCTGCTGGAGCACGCTGCCCGCGAGCGCGCGGACCTGGTGCTCGTGCACCATGGGCTGTTCTGGGATCCGGGCGTGCGCAGCCTCGATGCGATCGCGCACGGCCGCCTGAAGCTGCTGCTGGGCGCTGACATGGCGCTGGCGGCCTACCACCTCCCCCTTGACGCCCACACGCGCGTGGGCAACAACGCGCTGATCGCACACGCCCTCGACGCAGAGCAGCTCGGCCGCTTCGCGCCCGCGCGGGGCGAGCCGATCGGGATCCTCGCGCGCCTCCCGGGCGAGGGCGTGGCCGCAGGGGATCTCCTCGAGCGCGTGCGCGCGGCGACCGGCCGGGAGCCGCTCTGGCTCGACGGCGGGCCGCCGACGGTGAGCACGATCGGGATCGTGAGCGGTGGCGGAGCCGACTACCTCGGCGACGCGGCGGCCGCGGGGGCGCAGGCGCTGCTCACGGGCGAGCCCGAGGAGCGCTCGCCCGCGCTCGCGCGCGAGCACGGCGTGCACCTGATCGCCGCAGGGCACCACGCCACGGAGACATTCGGCGTGCGCGCGCTCGGCGAGCATCTCGCGGAGCGCTTCGGCGTGCGCCACGCGTTCGTGGACATCGCCAACCCCGTATGAACGGATCTCCCGAGCCGTGCGCAGCGTCTAACATGTGGACGGCAGGTATCAACTTTCGACGGGGAGGATGAGGTTCATGGAGGCCACCGCCACCGCAGCGAGGAGCGGGTCGCAGACGATCGCCGACCTGCTCCCGTACACGGTCGCAAGCCACGGCGACCGCCCCGCGGTGCGCTTCAAGCGCGACGGCTCCTGGCACGAGGTCACCTACGCCGAGCTGGATGTGATCGTCACCGAGATCGCGCTCGGCCTGATCGACCTCGGGATCGAGGCGGGCGAGCGCGTGTCGATCCTCGCCAACACGCGGCCCCACTGGTCCTACGCGGACATCGCGTGCACCTCCGCAGGCACCGTGGTGGTGCCGATCTACCAGACCAACTCCCCCGAGGAGTGCCACTGGGTGCTCTCCGACTCGAGCGCCTGCGCGGTGATCTGCGAGGACGAGTCCCAGCTGGCGAAGATCGCGGAGATCCGCGACCGCCTGCCCAACCTGCGCCTGGTGGTCACGATGGACCCGTCCGACGGGCCCGCCGCCAAGGCGCTCGACGCGGTCACGCTCGAGCAGGTCCGCGAGCGCGGGCGCTCCCGCTCCGCCGACGAGCTCGCTGCGCGCCGCGCTGCGGTGAAGCCCTCCGACCCGTTCACGTTCATCTACACCTCCGGCACCACCGGCCCGCCCAAGGGCTGCGTGCTCACGCACGGCAACTACCGCTCGATCATCAACATGGTGACCGAGGTCCGTGAGATCACCGAGGAGGAGGTGATCTACCTGTACCTCCCGCTCGCGCACTCCTACGCGCTGCTCGTGCAGCTCGCTGCGTTCTCGCTGGGCAGCACGCTCGCGTACTTCGGCGGCGACACGAAGGCGATCGTGCCGGAGCTGCTCGAGGTGCGGCCCACCTACCTGCCGTCCGTGCCGCGCGTGTTCGAGAAGATCTACACGATCGCGCACGGCGCGATCGAGGCGCAGCCCGCCGAGGAGCAGGAGCGCTCGCGCCGGGCGATCGAGGTGGGCGTGAAGGTGCGCGACATGCAGGTCCGCGGCGAAGAGGTCCCAGCGGACCTGCAAAAGGAGTTCGACGAGGCCGACGAGCAGCTGTTCAAGAACGTGCGCGCGATCTTCGGGGGCAACGTGCGCCACGCCACCAGCGGCGCCGCGCCGATCGCGCACGAGATCCTCGAGTTCTTCTACGCGTGCGGGATCCCCGTGTTCGAGGGCTACGGGATGACCGAGACGGCCACCGCCGCAACGGTCTCCACGCTGGAGAACCACCGCTTCGGCACCGTCGGCCGGGCGCTGCCGGGCGTGGAGCTGCGGATCGCCGACGACGGCGAGATCCTGATCAAAGGCCCCAACATCTTCGCCGGGTACCACAACCAGGCGTCCACGAGCTTCGGCGCGGTGGAGGACGGCTGGCTCCACACCGGCGACCTCGGCTCGATCGACGAGGACGGCTACCTGTCGATCACCGGTCGCAAGAAGGACATCATCATCACCGCCGGCGGCAAGAACCTCACGCCCGCCAACATCGAGAACGACCTCAAGCAGTGCCGCTGGATCTCCCAGGCGGTGATGCACGGCGACGCGCGTCCGTTCCCGGTGGTGCTGATCACGCTCGACGAGGAAGAGATCCCCGCCTACGCGCGCGAGCACGGCCTCGCCGAGGACATCCCCTCGCTCGCGCAGGACCCGGCGATCCACGCGCTGATCCAGCAGGAGATCGACAGGGCCAACTCCAAGTACGCCCAGGTCGAGCAGGTCAAGAAGTTCGCGATCCTCGACCACGACCTCTCGCAGGCAACGGGCGAGCTCACGCCCACGCTGAAGGTGAAGCGCAACGTGGTCAACGAGAAATACGCCCACATCTTCGACGCGCTGTACGCCGGCTGAGGCGGGCAGCGGGCCCGCCTGCGAAGATCAACGGAGATGCGCACCGACCCTTCCGACAACGGCGGCCTGTTCGTAGGGAGACGGCCGGGCACCGCGCCCGTCCACTACCGCACCCTGCCGCAGCGCGCCGGGGAGCTGCGCGAACGCGTCGACGGCTCGTTCGCAACGGTGATGCTGGCAGCGATGGTGGCGCTGAGCCTGCTGTGCTGGGGCCCGATCCCGCTCGCCTGCCTGTGGATCGGCTCGGAGGTGGACTACCTCTCGGGCAGCGTCAGCCTCGGCATCCTGGTCGCCTTCATCGCGTTGTTCGCGCTCCTGTTCGGCGCGCTCGCGTTGCTGCGCAGGCTCGACAACGCGTGGATCCTCGTGCGCCGCGCGGCCGGGCACGACCAGCGCGCCGGCGTGCTCGGGATGGTGTTCGCGATCACCGCCGCGATCTGCGCGGCGATCTTCGTGGTGTGGTTCCTGATCCTCCACGGGCCCGGCTCGAGCACGATCTCCGGACAGTCCGGGCTGGGGTGAGCGCGTTGGCGCGAGCTGCGCGCGCCTGCCACCGCGCGGGCCGCGCTGCGCCAAGCGCCCGCTGCTAGAACGAGCGGTACATGGGTCTGCTCGACTACTACCGGCAGTTCGAGGCGATGACCGAGGAGGAGGTCAACGAAGGCCTGCGCGAGGAGGCTGCGGAGCGCAAGCGCAAAGCGCTCGCGCGCGTTGAAGCGCTCGACCTCTCGCACACCACCTGGCACGAGATGGCCCACCCGCGCGTCGTCGGCGCGATCACGTTCGTAGCGCGCCGCGGCCTCCACCGCTACCCGCACATCAGCGCCACCGAGCTGCGCAACGAGCTCGCCGAGCGCCACGGGGTCGAACCCGACCGCCTGATCCTCGGCAACGGCGCCGCCGAGCTGCTGAGCGCGGCCGCCCGCGCCGTGCTCGCACCCGGGCAGGTGCTGCTCACGCGCTGGCCCGCCTACCCTCTCTACCCGCTGATGGCACGGCGCGCCCACGGGCGCGCGGTCCGCGTCGAGGGCGGCGTCGACGCGCTCCTGGAGGCCGCTGCCAACGAGCCCGACGCGCGCGCTGTCGTGCTCGGCGCCCCCAACGACCCCACCGGCGAGCTGCTCCCCTCCAAGGAGCTCGAGCGGCTGCTCATCGAGCTGCCCGCCGGGATCGCCGTGCTCCTCGACGAGGCGCTGATCGACTACGCCGATCCTGAGCACGTGGACGCGTCCCTGGAGCTGCTGCAGACGCACTCCCGCATGATCGTGTTCCGCAGCTTCTCCAAGGCGTGGGGGCTGGCGGGGCTGCGCATCGGGTACGCGATCGGCGGCCCGGGATCCGGCGAGCTGCTCGCCGAGCTCGAGCCCGACCTGGGGGTCTCGGAGGTCGCACAGGCGGGCGCGCTCGAGGCGCTCGCGCGCACCCAGGAGGTGATCGGCAAGCGGGTCGAGGCCATCCGCCAGGAGCGCCCGCGTGTCGTCGCCCGGCTGCGCGAGCTCGGGTTCGAGGTCAGCGACAGCCAGGCCAACTTCGTGTGGGCCGCCCACCCGGAGCTCGACGGCGCACAGCTCGCCGCGAAGCTCGCGCAGGCGGGCGTGGTCGTCGCCGCCGGCGAGCCGCTCGGCGAGCCGCACCACGTGCGCATCGGCCTGCGCTCGGGCTGGGCCACCGACCGCCTGTTCGACGCGCTCGAGAAAACGCTCTAGAGCCGGCGCCGGGCGCGCGGGGTCAGGGTCAGGCCCGCACGGCCGGCTCCCGGCCGCAGCTCAGCCGGGTGGACGCGGGTGGACGCGTGTCAGGAGGCCGAGCCGGCTTGGCGCAGCAGCGCGCCCGTGGTGCCCTCGAGGATCCGCCGCCATGCGCTCACGGTCTCCTCGGCCTCGTCGAAGTGCTCCACCACCTGTCGCACGCGTTTGCCCGAGATGCTGATCCCGTGGCGCTCGGCCACGTCGCGGTAGCGCCCGTATTCGCCCGCGAGCTGCTTGGTCACCGACTCGAAGCCGTGCTTGGCGATCTCCACGCGCGAGGTGAAGCTCATCATCGAGGTCTGGAACATCAGCTCGTCTGCGGGCTCGGGCTCGATCAGCACGATGTCCACGCCGGGGTAGCGCTCCTCCCACGTCTTCGCGAGTTCGTGCAGGCGCTGGTGGGCCACCAGCTTGAACGCCTGGTAGCCGATCTGGGCGAAGCCCATGTCCGACACGCGCCTCGGGCGCGAGCCCCGGAGCGTGCTCACGGTGGTTGAGAAGTCGTTGATGAACGGCACGATCGGGTTGATCACCACCACGAGCCGCGCGCCCGCCTCGACCGCGATGTCGAGGTTCGTCGTCGACACCATCCCGCCGTCGATCAGCTCGCGATCGTTGATCTGCACAGGCGCGTACACCATCGGCAGCGCTCCCGACGCGCGCACCGCCGTCGAGATCGGCACGTCCTCGGAGCCGTCCACGCCGAACACCACGCGCTCGCAAGTGTCGAGGTCGGTCGCGGTGAGGTACAGCTCGCACGGCAGCTGCGCGAAGTCGTCCGTGCGGCCCGGCTCGCTCAGCACCTCGCGAAGGTAGCTCTCGATCCCCGCGCCCGTGTAGATCCCCGACGGGAGGTTGTCCGCGAGGCCGAGCGCGAGGTCCATCAGCGAGATCCCGCCCGGTTCGGCGACCACCTGCCTGGCGAGCGACGCCATCCGCATCGGTATCGCCGCCGCCTTGCGCGCGAACTCGAAGACGTTCGGCCGCAGCAGGTCGCCGAGGTCGATGTCCTTGAAGGCCACCTTCCCCTGCCGGGTGACCACCTGCATCATCTCCTCCGGCGTCACGCCGTTCGCGCAGAGCGCAGCGATGAACGCGCCCGCGGAGGTGCCCACGTAGACGTCGAAGTTGTTCACGTTGCTGTTGACCGCGAGCAGGTCCAGGGCGCGCAGGGCGCCGATCTCGTAGACCCCGCCCGTGAAGCCGCCGCCGCCCAGCACCAGGGCGGTCTTGTCGCGCCGCGGGCGCTCGCGACGGTCGAGCGTCGCAGGGCGCCCAACACCCTGGGGCACCACGGCGCCGCGCCGTTTCTTGGCGGCCCCTTTCTGGGCCGTCCTGGCCGGTTCCAGCTTGACAACCTTGCCCATCGGCCCACATTGTATGGACGAGTGCCCCCGAACAGAGAAGGGACTCTTGCGGTCGCCCTCTGCTGGATTGCGCTGCTCGTGTTCGCCGCCCCGCCCGCGAGCGCTGCGACTCCCGGTGGGACGCCCGAACTCCAGGCGGATCTGACCCATCAGCTCGCGCTCGCGGGCCCGCACGACGGCGCCTACGTCTACGACCTCACCACCAGGACCGCGCTGTTCTCCAAGCGCGCGAGCACGCTGCGGGCGCCCGCCTCCGTGGAGAAGCTGTACACGGCCACCGCCGCGCTGCAGCTGCTCGGCGCCTCCACGCGGCTGAGCACCACCGTCCTGGGCAGCGGACAGCCGAACCCGCTGGGGGTGTGGGAAGGCGACCTCTACCTCCACGGCGGCGGCGATCCCACGTTCGGCTCCACCTCCTTCATCACCACCCACTACCTCGGTGCCGGCACGAGCGTCAACCAGCTCGTGCAGTCGCTCGTCACCGCGGACGGGATCCACGAAGTCACCGGGCGGGTGCTCGGCGACGAGTCCTACTGGGACACCCGCCGCGGCGAGCCCTCCAGCAGCTACGGGTTCGATCCGTTCCTCGAAGGCACGCTCAGCGCCGTGGAGTTCAACCGCGGCGCGCAGGGACGCGAACGCGGGGCGCACGCGCCCGCCGCCTACGCCGCCGCGCAGCTGCGCGCCGCGCTGAAGGCAGCCGGCGTGCGGGTTCGTGGGGGCAGCGGCTCCGGCACGGCCCCCGCGGGATCGCGCCAGCTCGCAGCCGCGCTGTCCCCCACCGTCAGCGAACTGCTCGGCCTGATGCTCCCGCCCTCGGACAACTTCTTCGCCGAGTCGCTCGTGAAGGACCTCGGCGCGCGCTTCGGCGGCGCAGGCACCACGAGCGCCGGCTCCGCCGTGGTCGCCTCCGAGATCAACGCGCTGCTGGGCTTCCGCCCGCGGATCGTCGACGGCTCGGGGCTCTCCGAAGCCGATCACACCTCCCCCTATCAGGTCGTCTCGCTGCTCGCAGGGGTCTACAGCACACCGATCGGCAACGTGCTCCGCGAACACATGGCGATCGCCGGGCGCACCGGCACGCTCGCCCTGCGCATGCGCCACACCACCGCCGCCGGCCGCTGCCAAGGAAAGACCGGCACCCTCACCGGCGTGTCGAACCTCGCCGGCTACTGCACCGCCGCCGACGGCCACACGCTCGCGTTCGCGATCTTCACCGACGGCATCTCCACGTATGCCGCGCATGTGTTCCAGGACCACATGACGATCACCATCGCGGGCTACTAGCCCGCGCTTGCAACAAACCGCACCTGCCTCGCGCGGCGGGGCTGCACCGCTCAGCTGGACGGTCGGCGGGCCTTGAGGGCGCAGCGTTCAAGCCCGAGCGTGCCGCGGCCGAGACGATCGCATGCGCTCGCCGTCCAAGCAGCTGTGCGGCCTTCTGATCCTCGGCGCGATCGCGGTACCGACCCTCTCCGGCTGCGGCAACAGCGAACCCACGGTCGCCTACGCGGTGGTCGAGAGCGGGATGGCGGGCACGGTGTTCAACGGCGTCAAACACCAGCTCGACGTGACCGAGGAACACGAAGAAAACGAGCGTATGGAACACGAAACCTACGCTGAAGAAACCGAACACGTCGAACAGCGCGAAATCGAAGTGCACCAGGCCGAGGACGAATCCGGCCCCGCCGAAACCGGCGAATAGCGCTCTCGCGGGTCAGCTGCCGAGCAGCTCGAGCAGGCCCGCCTCGTCGAGCACGCTCACGCCGAGCCGCTCGGCCTTCTCGAGCTTCGACCCGGGGCTCGCGCCGGCGACCACGTAGTCGGTCTTCTTCGACACCGAGCCCGTCACACGGCCCCCTGCGGCGAGGATCCGCTCGGTGGCGGCCTCGCGTGAGAGGTCGGGGAGCGTGCCCGTGAGCACCAGCGTGCGGCCTGCGAGCGGCCCCTCGGAGGGCAGCGGCCCCTCTTCTGCGAAGCGGAGCCCGATCTCGCGGAGCTGCTCGATCAGCGTGCGCATGCGCTCGTCGTCGAGCTGGGAGCGGATCAGCGCGGCCATCTTCTCCCCCACCCCCGGCGTGTCCTCGATCTGCTCGGGCGTCGCAGCGAGCAGCGCGTCGATGTCGCGGAAGCGCTGCGCGAGGTTGCGCCCGGTGACCTCCCCCACCTCCTCGATCCCGAGCGCGAACAGGACGCGCGCGAACGGCCGCTCGCGCGAGGCGGAGATCGCGTGCAGGAGGTTCCGCACGGACACCTCGCCGTAGCCCTCCAGCTCGAGCAGCTGCTCGGCGGTGAGCCGGTAGATGTCTGCTGCGGTGTGCAGCAGCTGGCGCTCCTGGAGCGCTGCAACCTGCTTCTCGCCCAGCCCTTCGATGTCCATCGCGCCGCGTGAGACGAAGTGCTTGAGCAGCTGCCACGCGCGCGCGGGGCAGTCGCGGTTGGGGCACTTCGTGAACACGCCCTCCTGCGGCTTGACCGTGGGGGTGCTGCAGAACGGGCAGCGCTTCGGGGGGTGCGGCCGGGGAGGGCGGCGCTTGTGCTCCGCAACGTGCGGAGCGGGCGAGACCACCTGAGGGATCACGTCGCCCGCGCGCACCACGATCACGTCCTCGCCCGCGCGGATGTCCTTGCGCAGCAGGTCCTCCTCGTTGTGGAGCGTTGCGAGCTTGATCGTCACCCCGCCCACCGCGACCGGCTCGAGCATCGCGTAGGGGCGCATGTCGCCGAACTTGCCCACGTTCCACATCACCTTCTGCAGGCGCGTCACGGCGGTGGTGGGCGGGAACTTCCACGCCACCGCCCAGCGCGGGTCGCGCCCGACCGAGCCGAGCCGGCGGTGCAGCTCCAGGTCGTCCACCTTCACCACCGCGCCGTCGATCTCGAAGTCCAGCTCGCCGCGGCGCTGCTCCCAGTCGTGGCACTGCGCGATCACCTGCTCCTCGTCGTCGAGCAGGCGGATGCCGCGGTTCACGCGGAAGCCGTGCTCGCGCAGCCAGTCCAGCGCGTCGGAGTGGCGCTCGAAGGACAGCCCCTCGGTGACCCCCACCTGGTAGCACCAGATCGACAGCGGGCGCTTGGCAGCGTCGGCGGGGTCGAGCTGGCGGATCGTGCCCGCAGCCGAGTTGCGGGGGTTCATGAACGTCGACTCCCCAGCTTCGGCGCGGCGCTCGTTGAGCGCGGTGAAGTCCGCGAGCGACATGTAGATCTCGCCGCGCACCTCCAGCAGCGGCGGCGCCCCCTCCACGCGCAGCGGGATCGCGCCGATCGTGCGCAGGTTGTGGGTCACGTCCTCGCCGATCTCGCCGTTGCCGCGCGTGGCGCCGCGCTCCAGCACCCCGTCGCGGTAGAGCAGGCTGATCGCGAGGCCGTCGATCTTCGGCTCCACCACATAGGTGAAGGCGGGGTTCTCGATCCCCTCCCGCGCAAGGTGGTTGCGCATCCGCTCGACCCACGCCCGCAGCTCCTCCTCGGAGCGCACGTTGCCGAGCGAGAGCATCGGCTCGGGGTGCGTGACCTTCTGCAGGCGGCCAACCGGTTCGCCCCCCACCCGCTGGGTGGGGGAGTCCGGTCGTGCGAGCTCCGGGTGGTCGCGCTCGATCGCGCGCAGCTCATCGAGCAGCCTGTCGTACGCGTCGTCGCCGATCTCGGGGTCGTCGAGGACGTAGTAGCGATGCGCGTGGTGTTCGAGCTGCTCGCGCAGCTCCGCCGCTCGTGCGGCGAGATGCTCGTCGGTGGCTGCCTTCGCCGCCGGGGTCACGCGCTCGCTTCGGGCGCCACGGGCGAGAGCAGCGCGTCGAGGTCGAAGCTCCGCAGCGCGTCGAGGCCCGCCCGGGCGGTGAGGTCGAAGTGGATCGGCGTCACCGCGATCCGACCCGCCGCCACCGCTGCGAGGTCCGTGCCCGGCTCGTCCTCGTAGCCGGGGTAGCTGCCGTAGATCCAGTAGCGCCGCCGGCCTTCTTCCTCGCGGTCGAGCTTCAGCTCGTCGCGATAGATCCGCTTTCCGAGCGCGGTCACCTCCACGCCTTGCGGCTGCGCGGAGGGCACGTTCACGTTGAGCAGCGTGCGCGCAGGCAGCGGCACCTCCTCGATCTGCTCCACCAGCCGCGCGACGAACGCCGCAGCCACGTCGAAGCCGAAGCCGCCGTCGAAGCGGTAGTCGAGCGTTGCCGCGCCCGACTGCTGGGAGACCGCGATCGCGGGGAGCCCCAGCACCACGCCCTCCAGCGCCGCCGCCACCGTGCCGGAGTAGGTGATGTCATCGCCGAGGTTCGCGCCGTGGTTGATGCCCGAGACGACCAGGTCCGTCGCGAAGTCCTCCACGAGGCCGAGGCTCGCCAGGCGCACGCAGTCCACGGGCGTGCCGTCGGTCGCGTAGCCGACGGTGCCGTCCTCGAACGGCACCTCCGCCACCACGAGCGGCCTGCGCGTGGTGATCGAGCGCGCCATCGCCGAGCGGTTGCCGTCGGGCGCGATCACCGCCAGGCGCACGTCCTGCAGCGTCTGCAACGCAGCCCGCATCGCCTGCAGGCCGTCAGCCTCGATCCCGTCGTCGTTCGTGAGCAGCACGTTGAGCATGTCCGAGAGCCAGCATAGGCACCGCTCGCGCGCGCCGCGTGAAGATATGCTGCCACCGTGCACGGGGGCGATCCTGGGAGGGGAGCGCGCACACCAGCAGGCCGCGCGCGCAGGCGGCTGGTGGTGGCCCTGCTCGGCCTCGCCGCGGTGATCGCGCTCGCCGCAGCACCGGCCTCTGCGATCGATCCCGCCGACCAGGCCGCCACCCACGCCTACCTGCAGGCCGAATACGAACTGCGGCGCACCGCCGCGGCGAACCTGCAGGCGCAGCGTGCCCTCACGCTCGCGCTCACGAAGCGCATCGGGGGCGAATGCGCCGGCGTGCTGAAGGGAGCGCCGAGCGGGGAAATCGAGGCGGACAACCAGGAAGCGCCGAAACCCAGCCCGCGCCAGCTGGGCGAACGCGCGCGCACCTCGGAGCAGAACGAGACGATCGAAGGCGAGCTCGCCGCGCTGTTCTCCAGCACCCTGCCCGCCAGCGACAGGAACGCCCTGGAAGCGTTCGTCGCGCGCACCAACGCGTTGAGCTGGAGCGACCCGCGTGTGGCCGCGGCCGTCCACCAGTTCAACTCGTTCCGCACTCAAGCCGTGAGCGATGCGCCCGCCGACGTGTGCGCCGACATGAGGGCATGGGCGGCCAGCGGCTTCCACGTCCTCTCGCAGGCGTCCCGCGAATTCGCCGGGCGCCAGGAAGCGCTCCGCGCGAGCATCGGCATCGGGGTGCTCAGCTCCCCCGACGCGCTGCTGAAGCGCTACGAGGGCAGGAGCGAGCGCGGGCTGCTCGCGCGCACCGAAGCCCTGGAGGTGAAGATCATCAGGGCCGAGTTCGACGGGACGACCGGCGAGCAGCACCTCGACCGCGTCCTCGGGCGTCCCGAAACCTTCCTGGAAAGGCGCGAGCACGAGCCGGTGCTCGGCCGTGGCCGAACCCGGTCCGGTCAGCACTACACCGTCAGGAGCGAGCCACGAGAAGCGGGCGCACCGGGCGAGCACTGCCGCCTGCGCGTCTCGGTGTCCCTGGAAGGGCAGCCGGGCGCAGGGATCCTCGGCGCGCTGATCTCCACCGAGAACCCGATCTGCGTCACGGCGCGCTCGTTCAACCGCGGCGCTCCGGCGTGCAAGGGCAACGTCACCGAGCTGGTGCGCGTCGTCGCACCGTCGGTCAGGACGGTGGAGCTGAGCGTCGCAGGCGGGCCCACGATCACCTCGCGGGTGATCGCGCTGCGCGGTCGGCACGGCCTCGTCGCAGGGCTCTACGTGCAGGCGCTGCACCTTCACGGCTCGCGCGAGATCACCCTCACGGAGCGTGACGCCGGCGGTGCGGCAGTGCGCACCGACGTGCTCGAACACGTTCCGGAGTGCCCGGAACCCAAGCGCGCACGCGGACCGGAGCCGAACTTCGTCGAACTCGCCCACGCGACCACCCCGACGGGCACGCCCTTCGCCATCAACGGGGTGTTCCTCCGCTTCCACGGCCAGGAGGAAACCGATCTGCTCGTTGGCGCGGGCGTCTCGGGGCGCGCCGAACAGGAAGAAGGGGAAGGCGTCGTGGGCCCGTTCGGGTCGGGCAAACCGAAAACCTATGCATGGTCGCTCGCGCTGGAATGCGCTCCGCACCCGTTCGCGATCGTGTACGGGTTCCTCAGAGCGCCGGGCGCGACGGTGGCTGCGCGCACTCCCGGAGGACTCGTGCCGCTCACCGTCGTGCCGCTCGCCGCCAAGCTCCACGCGCCCGGCCCGCTCGTCTACGGCGTGTTCACCGCGATCCCCTCAGAACTGGTGGTTCAGCGCGCGGACGGGAGCACGCTCTACACCGAAAGCCTCGTCCGGAAGGCAGCCGAAGAAGCTGAATTCTGCGCGGGCTACGCCGAACGCTGACTCGACGCGCCGCGCGGGTGCCGGGGCTCGCCGTCATAGCTCACGCTCGCGAGCGCGAGCCCATGGGCGGGCGCGGTGCGACCCGCCTGCGCGCGCGGACGGCCGTCGAGCAGCGCGCGGAAGTCCTCGAGGCTCGTGCGCCCGCCGGCGACGTCCAGCATCGTCCCCACGAGCACGCGGTTCATGTGGCGCAGGAACATGTCCGCCTCGATCCAGAACTCCAGCACATCGCGCTCGGTGATCCACTCCGCCCGCGCAACGCGGCAGTGAAACCACGAGTGCTCCGTTTCGCTGGGCGTGAACGCGGTGAAGTCGTGCTTGCCCACGAGCGCTGCAGCGCACGCAGCAAGCGCCTCGCGGTCGATCTGCCCGTGCACCCAGAATGCGCGGTCGCGCTCGAACGCGCTGCGCGTGCGGCGGGCGAGCACCCGGTAGCAGTAGGTCCTGCTCGTCGCGTCGCGGCGCGCGTCGAAGCCGTCCGGCGCGGGCTCGCACGAGAGCACCGCCATGTCCTTGTCCAGCAGTCCGTTCAGTCGCTGCGGGTCGACCGCCTCGTGGCGGTAGCTCGCCACCTGCCCCCACGCGTGCACGCCCGCGTCGGTGCGACCCGCCACCGTCAGGCGCAGGGGCGCGCCGTCGTGGCCCTCCTCGCCGAGCACGGTCTGGAGCGCCCGCTCGAGCGCCTCCTGGACGGTGCGCTTGC
The DNA here is from genome assembly GCA_025934395.1 of Solirubrobacteraceae bacterium. Classification (GTDB taxonomy): domain Bacteria; phylum Actinomycetota; class Thermoleophilia; order Solirubrobacterales; family Solirubrobacteraceae; genus Palsa-744. The sequence continues at coordinate 13,407 of JAICYC010000059.1, forward strand.
CGGGCTGCCGCGCCCATCCGGCGAAGCCCGTTCCGTCGTACTCGAGCGTGAGCTTCGTGGTCATCGCGCCGCAGCGCGGCAGCTCAGACGAGCTCGATGAAGACCATCTCGGTCGCGTCGCTGCGACGCGGGCCGAGCTTCAGGATGCGCGTGTAGCCGCCCGGACGGTCCGCGTAGCGCGGAGCGATGTCCACGAACAGCTTGTGCACCGCGAACTTGTCCTGCGAGAGCGTCGAGAGCGCCTGCCTGCGCGCGTGCAGGTCGCCGCGCTTGGCGAGCGTGATCAGTTTCTCGATCTCCGGCTTGACCGCCTTGGCCTTCGCCTCGGTCGTCTTGATCCGCTCGTGCTCGATGATCTCCTTCGAGAGGTTCATCAGCAGCGCCTTGCGGTGCGCGGAGTCGCGGCTCAGCTTGTTGCGTGTCTTCTGGTGACGCATCGGATCGGGAAGTCTAGGCGGTCGAGGGGGCCAGCGCCGATCGCTGGAGGGAGACCACGCGCGAGCGCGTGCGCAGCGCGCGCTGAGCCGTCCTGAACCTGTCAGTCCTGCCTGAGGTTCAGTCCCCTGGCGTGGAGGGTTTCGATCACCTCGTCGATCGACTTTTTGCCGAAGTTGGGGATCGCGTTGAGCTCCGCCTCGGACTTCGAGATGAGGTCGCCCACCGTCTGGATACCAGCGCGCTTGAGGCAGTTGTAGGAGCGCACGCCGAGCTCGAGCTCCTCGATCAGGATCCCGAACTCCTCGCCCTGCAGCGCCGCGGGGGCGCCGCCGGCGACCGCCAGGCCGTGCCCGTCCAGCTGGCCGCCCGGCGCGGCGCGCAGCTCCTGGATGCGGTCCGCGTCGGTGAAGATCGCGAGCTGGCTGATGAGCAGCTCCGCAGCCTCGCGCAGCGCCGCCTGCGGGTCGATCGAGCCATCCGTCTCGATGTCGAGCGTGAGCTTGTCGAAGTCGGTCTTCTGGCCCACACGCGCCTGCTCCACCGCGTAGGCCACGCGGCGCACCGGCGAGAAGATCGAGTCGATCGGGATCACGCCGATCGGCTGGTCGGCGGACTTGTTCTCCTCCGCGGGGCGGTAGCCACGCCCGCGCCCGATCGTCATGTACAGCTCGAGCTTCGTTTTCTTCTCCAGGGTGGCGATGTGCAGCTCGGGGTTGAGGATCTCCACGCCCGCGGGCAGGTCGATGTCCTTCGCGGTGATCTCGCCCGGCCCGGTCACCACGAGCGGCGCCTCCACCTCGCTCGCGTCGGAGTGCATGCGGCACACCACGCCCTTGAGGTTCAGCACGATGTCGGTGACGTCCTCCTTGACTCCCTGGATGGTCGAGAACTCGTGCGCGACGCCCTCGATGCGCACGCTCGTCACGGCCGCGCCCGCGAGCGAGGACAGCAGCACGCGGCGCAGCGAGTTGCCGAACGTGTAGCCGAAGCCGCGGTCGAGGGGCTCGATCGTGAACGTGCCACGGTTCTGCTCCACGGACTCGCTGGTGATCCGGGGGATTTGGAAGTCGAGCATCAGAGTCCTAACGTCGTTTTGGTCTTGCGCGACCGCCGTTCGGACGGCCCGCTCCGTTCGCCGCCGCCCCGTCGGGCCTTGGCACGCTGAAAAGTCCTTCTACTTCGAGTACAGCTCGACGATGAGCTGCTCCTGCACCGGCGCAGCCACCTCGCGTCGCTCCGGCTTGCGCAGCACCTTCGCCGTGAGCGACTCGTGGTCTGCCTGCAGCCACGCCGGGATCTGCCCGGTGAGCTCGGTGGCGTCGCGCACCACCTGCGTAGCAGGCGTGCTCGCCTTGATCGCGATCACGTCGCCCGCACGCACCTGGTAGCTGGGGATGTCCACCCGCCTGCCGTTCACGGTCCAGTGGCCGTGGCGGATCAGCTGCCGCGCCTGCCTGCGCGAAGCGGCGAAGCCGAGGCGCACGAGCACGTTGTCGAGGCGGCACTCGAGCAGCGCGAGCAGGTTCTCGCCGGTGATGCCGGGCTGGCGCGAGGCCTTGACGTAGTAGCCGTGGAACTGGCGCTCCAGCACGCCGTAGTAGCGGCGCGCCTTCTGCTTCTCGCGCAGCTGCACGCGGTACTCGCTCTGTTTCAGCCGACCGCGGCCGTGCTCGCCGGGCGGGTAGGACCGCCGCTCAACGCCGCACTTGTCCGTCAGGCAGCGCTCGCCCTTGAGGAACAGCTTCTGCCCCTCGCGGCGGCACTGCTTGCACTGCGGTCCTGTGTCCCGAGCCATCGCTCAGACCCTCCGGCGCTTTCGCGGGCGGCACCCGTTGTGTGCCTGCGGGGTGACGTCCTTGACGCCCGTCACGTCGAGGCCTGCGGCCTGGAGCGAGCGGATCGCGGTCTCGCGCCCCGAGCCGGGGCCGCGGACGAACACCTCCACCTTCTGCAGGCCCTGTTCGAGCCCCTTGCGCGCAGCCGCGTCGGCGGTCACCTGCGCGGCGAACGGCGTGGACTTGCGCGAGCCCTTGAAGCCCGCGCCCCCTGCGGACTCCCACGCGATCACGTTGCCCTGGGTGTCGGTGAGCGACACGATCGTGTTGTTGAAGGAGGTCTTGATGTGGGCCTGCCCCACGGGGATGTTCTTTTTCGGCTTGCGGCGCCCGCGCGCGCGTTTCGGTGCGGGGGGCATCTACTTCTTGCCCGCTTTCTTCTTGCCCGCCACCTGCATGCGCTTGGGACCCTTGCGCGTGCGCGCGTTCGTCTTCGTCTTCTGCCCGCGCACGGGCAGGCCGCGCCGGTGGCGCAGGCCGCGGTAGCAGCCGATTTCCTGGAGCCGTTTGATGTCCTGCGCGCGCTCGCGGCGCAGGTCGCCCTCAACCGTCAGCGACTCGTCGATCAGGTCGCGCAGCTTGACCACCTCGTCCTCGGTGAGGTCGCGAACGTAGGTGTCGCGGTTGATGCCAACCTGGTCGAGCAGCTTGCCCGCGGTGGAGCGGCCCACCCCGTAGATGTACGTGAGCCCGATTTCCGAGCGCTTGTTGAGCGGCAGGTTGACGCCGGCGATGCGAGCCACCTAGCGGTTCACCCCTGCCGCTGCTTGTGGCGCTTGTTCTGGCATATGACCAGTACGACGCCGTGGCGTCGGATGATCTTGCACTTCTCGCACATCGGCTTGACCGACGGTCGTACCTTCATGATCCCTTTCGGCTGATTCCTGCGACCCGGCTCTGGCTGCCGCCCGGGCTGCCGCTACCAAGTCGTGGATACGCCTCCGCGCACGCGTGTGCGCGCACTCGGGCAGGACTCCGCATGGTAGCAAGTCCGGGGTGGCGTAGACCGCCCG
>JAICYC010000133.1 GCA_025934395.1 Solirubrobacteraceae bacterium
ACGAGGCCGGCGAGCTGCTTGTCGGCGAGACCGTCACCGTGGAGTCGTTCGAGGTCGGCCAGAAGGTCAAGATCTCGGGCGTCTCCAAGGGCAAGGGCTTCGCCGGAACGATCAAGCGTCACAACTTCAAGCGCGGCCCCAAGACCCACGGCTCGCACAACTACCGTGCTCCCGGCTCGATCGGTGCCTCGGCGTGGCCGGCCCGCGTGATGAAGGGCATCCGCGGCCCCGGGCAGATGGGCAACAAGCGCGTCACGCAGCGCGGGCTCACCGTGGTCGAGCTGATGCCCAACCGCAATCTGATGATGGTCCGCGGCTCGGTGCCCGGCCCGACGGGCTCGACCGTGGAGGTGCGCACCGATGCCTAGGACCGCTCCCAAGCTCGGCGCCGGCGCCCCCCACACGCTCGACGCGACCGCGTTCGAGGCAGGGTTCAACATGGCCTTGGTCCACGAGACCGTGCGCGCGGAGCTCAACGCGCGCCGGCGGGGCACGCATTCGTCCAAGACGCGCGGCCAGGTCTCCGGCGGCGGCGCCAAGCCCTGGCGCCAGAAGGGCACCGGCCGCGCTCGCGCCGGATCCTCGCGTTCGCCGGTGTGGACTGGGGGCGGGACCGTGTTCGGGCCTCAGCCGCGCCACTACACCGTCAAGGTCAACCGCAAGGCCCGCCGCGCCGCGCTGCGCTCGGTGCTGTCCGTCCACGCCGAGCGCTCCTCGGTCGCGGTGTTCGACGCATCCGTCTTCGAGAGCCCGTCGACAAAGCAGGCGCTCGCGCTCCTCACCGACTGGGCGCCCAAGGCGCCCTCGCTGGTCGTCCTCGGCGACGCCGAGGCGGCCGCGGGGCTGTCGTTTCGCAACCTGCGGGAGGCCGAGGTCGTGCCGGTGAGCGATTGCGGCGTGGCCGACATCATCGGCGCCGCCTCGCTGCTCATCTCCGAGGCTGCGATGGGCGAGCTCGTCGCCCGCGCCAATGGTGTCTCGAAGGGCACCCCCGAGGAGGTCGCGGCCTGATGGACATGAGCCAGGTCATCATCCGGCCCGTCGTCTCCGAGAAGTCGTTCGTTCTCGCGGAGGCGGGCAAGTACACCTTCCGCGTCCATGACAAGGCGCATAAGACGCAGATCCGGCAGGCGGTCGAGGAGTTGTTCGACGTCAAGGTGACCGGTGTGCGCACCTCTTCGGTGAAGTCCAAGCCGAAGCGGCGCGGCGCGCACTCCGGTCGGACGCGTTCGTGGAAGAAGGCCATCGTGCAGGTGCGCGAGGGCGACACCATCCCGATCTTCCAGGCGTTCGAGGCGTCAGAGTAATGCCGATCCGTAAGCCCAAGCCGACCTCCCCGGGTCTTCGCTTCGTCTCCTATCCGGACTTCGCGGAGCTCACCCGCTCAAGTCCCGAGAAGTCGCTCGTCTCCGGTCTGACCAAGTCCGGCGGACGCAACGCGCACGGTCGCAAGACCGCCCGCCATCGCGGTGGCGGCGCCAAGCGCCTGTACCGCCAGATCGATTTCAAGCGTCGCAAGGACGGGATCCCGGCCAAGGTGGCGCACATCGAGTACGACCCCAACCGCTCCGCGTACATCGCGCTGCTGCACTACGCCGATGGCGAGAAGCGCTACATCCTCGCCCCCGCGCGCCTCGCGGTCGGCGCGACCGTGATGTCGGGCGAGACCGCGGAGATCCGCGTCGGCAACGCGCTCGCGTTGCGCAACATGCCTCCGGGCACGATCGTCCACAACGTCGAGCTCACGCCCGGGCGTGGCGGCCAGATGGCGCGCTCCGCCGGCACCGGAGTGCAGCTTCTCGCCAAGGACAACGGTATGGCGACGCTCCGCCTGCCCTCGGGCGAGATGCGCATGGTCCGCGATGAGTGCCGCGCGACGGTCGGCTCGATCGGCAACTCCGACCATCAGAACGTCAAGATCGGGAAGGCCGGCCGCAAGCGCCACATGGGTGTCCGCCCACAGACGCGCGGCACGGCAATGAACCCGGTCGACCACCCGCACGGCGGTGGCGAGGGCTCCACGACGCCCGGCCGCCATCCCGTGACTCCGTGGGGCGTGCCCACTCTGGGCTACCGCACCCGCAAGAAGGGCAAGAAGTCCGACCAGTACATCGTGCGCGGCCGCAGAAGGGGTAAGAAGCGATGAGTCGTTCCAGCAAGAAGGGACCGTTCGTCGAAGAGCGGCTGATGGGCCGCATCGAGGCGATGAACAGCTCGGGCGAGAAGCGGATGATCCGCACCTGGTCCCGCACCTCGACGATCTTCCCGGAGATGGTCGGGCACACGATCGCCGTCCACGACGGCCGCAAGCACGTGCCCGTCTTCATCTCCGAGTCGATGGTGGGTCACAAGCTTGGCGAGTTCGCGCCCACGCGGATGTATCGCGGGCATGCGGGGACTGGTAAGAGGCGATGACTGAAGAGCCTGAAGAGACGGCCGGGTCAACTCCGGACAAGGCCCCCGCTGTGGAGCCCGAGACGACTGCTGCCGCCGACAGTTCGCAAGGGGCCTCGTCCGGGGCCGCCCCGACCGCCGAGGACGAAGCAGCCACCCCCCCGCACGGGGACGAGCTGGCCGACGCGGTCGCCGACGCTGATGAGGAGCGCGCGAGCGAGGACGTCGAGGATGCTCCCGCGGCCGACGCGTCCGAGGACGTCGAGGAAGAGCCCGTCGCCGAGGAGACCGCTGAGGAGGCGCCGGCGAAGGCTGCCAAGCCCAAGCGCGCCGATCGCGCGGCGTCGACGCCGCGGCGACAGCGTGGCGGTGAGCGCAGGCGCGGTGAGCGTGAGCCCGGCGAGCCGGCTCCGGTCGTACGGGCGCAGGCCAAGTACGTTCGCTCGAGCGCTCGCAAGG
>JAICYC010000100.1 GCA_025934395.1 Solirubrobacteraceae bacterium
GCGCTCGCCGCGTGCCCGCGCGGGCGCGCTCGTGGCGCTCGCGGCAGCGCTCGTCGCGGTGGCGGCGGTCCTGTTCGCGCTGCTGCACAAGAGCAGCCACGCCAAGCCGAAGGGCCCCGCGATCGTGAAGGTGGTGGTCCCGGAGGGCAAGACGCGCGCGCAGATCGCCGAGATCGCCAAACACGCGGGCCTGCGCGGCGACTACCGCACCGCGTCGCGCTCCTCCGCGCTGCTCGACCCGCGACGGTACGGCGCGCCGAGCTCCACCCGCACGCTGGAAGGCTTCCTGTTCCCGGCCACCTACGACGAGTTCGTGGGCGCCCCCGCGAGCCGGCTCGTGGCGGAGCAGCTGGAAGCGTTCAAGGAAAACTTCAACAGCGAAATCGCTGCGCGTGCGAAGGCGCTGGGAGAGACGCCCTACCAGCTGCTGACGGTGGCCTCGATGGTGGAGCGCGAGGCGGAGATCCCGGAGGATCGCGCGAAGATCGCAGCGGTGATCTACAACCGGATCAAACGTGGCATGCCGCTGGGGATCGACGCGACGATCTACTACGCGATCGAGCAGCGCAGCGGCGTGGCGACCTACACCAGGGAACTCACCGAATCACAGCTGCGCATGAACTCCGCCTACAACACGCGCACGCACGTGGGCCTGCCGCCCACGCCGATCTCCAACCCCGGTCTGGCGTCGATCGAAGCGGCGTCGAAGCCGGCGAGCGTGGCCTACCTCTACTACGTGGCGGGCGCCGACGGCTGCGGCGAGCACGTGTTCTCCGACACGGAGGCCGAATTCGAAGCCAACGACGCGGCCTACAAGGCGGCGCTCGCGAAGAACGGCGGCAAGCTGCCCAAGTGCAAGAAGTGACCCCTGCGGCGGTGAGGCTGGGGGTGCTCGGCTGGCCGGTCGCGCACAGCCGCTCGCCGGCGATGCACAACGCCGCTTTCGCTGCGGCGGGGCTGACCGGCTGGCGCTACCAGCGCCTGCCCGTGCCGCCGCAGCTGCTGGGCGAGACCGTGCGCGGGTTGCCGGCGGTGGGCTTCCTCGGCGCGAACGTCACGATCCCCCACAAGGCGGCGGCGCTGGCGCTCGCCGACACCGCGACCGAGGCGGCTCGGGAGATCGGCGCGGCGAACACGCTCTCCTTCGTCGAGGACGGCGCGATCGAGGCGGACAACACAGACGGCCCGGGTCTCGTGGACCTGCTGGGCGCAGACGTCCGCGGCAGGCGCGCGCTCGTCCTCGGCGCGGGCGGCAGCGCGCGCGCTGCCGTGTGGGCGCTCATGCGGGCGGGCGCCGCGGACGTGGCGATCTGGAACCGCACGGCCGAGCGCGCGGGCGAGCTCGCGAGCGCGTTCGGGGCCCGCGCGGTGAAGGCCCCCGAGCCCGCGGACGTGCTCGTCAACTGCACCTCGGTGGGGCTCGTGGAGGCCGAACCCCCCGTTCCTGAAAATCCTGATTCCGATGCGGGATCGCTGGGTGACCCCGACATCCGACTAGAACGCTCGGCCACTCAGGGTTGTGCGCTCAACCATCTCGGATTGACGTTCGATCAGGTCGGTGGGTACGCGCATGTCATCGACCTGGTCTATCGCCCTGGAACCACACCACTGCTCGCCGCTGCGCGGGCACACGACGCACGCACCCTCGACGGCCTCTCGATCCTCGTCGCACAGGGCGCGCTCAGCTTCGAACGCTGGACCGGCCTGCCGGCGCCCCGCGGCGAGATGGAGCGCGCAGCACGGTCCGAGCAGTCCGACTGACCTCGCCCCGGCGCCGGGAGGCGCGCTGTGAGCGAGTCCAAGTCGGGCACGGAGCCGGACCTGCACGCGATCTTCGGCATGGACGGCGAGCGCGGGGAGGGCGCCGAGTCGGTGGTCTCCGTGGAGCAGCTCGCCGATGACGCGACCGACGATCTCGATCTCGACGCGCTGAACGCGGCTGCGCTGGAAGTCGACGCCGAGGCCGGTGTCGAAGCCGTCGAAGCAGGAGGCGAAGGCGGAGAAGCGGGCGCGGACGCGGAGGTGGAGAGCGCGTGGACGGGGATCACCCGCCCCTCGCGCCGCGGCTCCACGCCGCGCTTCCTGACGGACGTGATCGTGGAGATGGAGCTCGCCTCGCGCAAGCAGGTGGAGGACGCGCTGGAGACCTCGCGGACATCGGGCACGACGCCGGAGCGCGTGCTGCTCGACAACGGCTCGCTCACCCAGGACGGGCTCGCGCGCGCCCTCGCCGAGCGCTACGGGCTCGACCACCTCGACCTGGGCGTCTTCCAGGTGGACATGACCGCTGCGAACCTCGTCAACACGGCGGTGGCGAAGCGCTACCAGGCGGTGCCGGTGGCGTTCGTCGACCAGCGCACGCTGCTGATCGCGATGTCGGACCCCTCCAACGTGCTCGCGGTGGACGACATCGCGATCATGACCGGCTACGAGGTGCGCGTGGGCGTGGCCCCGCCCGACGACATCGCCGCGCTCGTCTCCCGCCTCGATCGGCTCGAAGACGTCGTCGACGGCGCGAGGCTGATCGAGGAGTCCGAAGAGGACGCCGAGGTCGTCTCGATCGCCGAGACCAACGACGACGCCCCGGTCATCAAGCTGGTCAACCAGATCGTGGCGCAGGCTGTGGAGCGCGGCGCCTCCGACATCCATCTCGCCCCCGACGGCAGGGAACTTCGCGTGCGCTTCCGCATCGACGGTGTGCTCCAGGACATCACCACGGTGCCGCGCAAGATGGCCCCCGGCGTGATCTCGCGCATCAAGATCATGGCCGAGCTGAACATCGCCGAGAAGCGGCTTCCCCAGGACGGGCGTGTGGGGCTCGCCGTCGACAGCCGCCACGTCGACCTGCGTGTTGTGACCGTCCCGAGCGTCCACGGCGAGGGTGTCGTGATGCGCGTGCTCGACAAGGCCTCGGTGATGGTCGACCTCGACAAGCTCGGGATGGCCGACGCCGAGCGCGAGCGCTTCGAGAAGGCGTGCAACGAGACGCACGGCGCGGTGCTCGTCACCGGCCCGACCGGCTCGGGGAAGTCGACCACCCTGTACGCCGCCCTGAAGATGCTCAACTCGCCGGAGAAGAACATCATCACCGTCGAGGACCCCGTCGAGTACGAAATGGACGGGCTCACCCAGGTGCAGGTCGCCAACAAGGTGGGGCTCACGTTCGCGATGGGGCTGCGCACGATGGTGCGGGCCGACCCCGACGTGATCATGGTCGGCGAGATCCGCGACCGCGAGACCGCGCAGATCGCGATCGAGTCGGCGCTCACGGGGCACCTGGTGCTCTCCACGCTGCACACCAACGACGCCCCCTCGGCGATCACGCGCCTGATCGAGATGGGGATCGAGCCGTTCCTCGTGTCCTCCGCGCTGGAGTGCATCGTCGCGCAGCGGCTCGCGCGCATGCTGTGCCCGAACTGCAAGCGGCGCACGATCATCCCCGCCAAAGTGCTCCAGGAATCGGGCTGGAAAGCGCGCGTGGAGCTCGAGGCCTACGAGCCCGTGGGCTGCAGGCGCTGCGGCGGCAGCGGCTATCGCGGCCGCGTGGGGCTCTACGAGGTCATGAAGATGACGCCCGAGATCCAGCAGCTCGCGCTCGAACGCCAGACCGCCGATGCGATCCGCGTGGTGGCGATCCAGCAGGGCATGACGCGCCTGCGCGACGACGGGTTGCAGAAGGTGCGCCAGGGCCGCACCTCGGTGGCCGAGATCGCGCGGGTGATCGGCACCAACTGATCCGCACTCGTATTTTCGTCCACTGCGCCGGAAACCGATCGATTCTGCGCTCTGCGACGCCGATCAGCCAGACCATGGACATCGATTTCGCAGATCTTCTGATGGAGGTGGTGCACCGTCGCGCCTCCGACCTGCATCTCAGCGCCAACGCGCACCCCACGATTCGCGTCCGCGGCCGGCTCACGCCGCTGGAGGAGTATCCCGAGCTGTCCGCTTCGGACACCCGCGAGATCATCTACTCGATCCTCACAGGCGACCAGCGTCAGCGGCTGGAGACGAACTGGCAGCTGGACTTCGCCTACTCGATCCCCGGCCACGCCCGCTTCCGTGTCAACGCCTACTACCAGCGCGGCGCGATCGGCGCAGCCTTCCGCCTGATCCCGTTCGGCCTCGTCGGCATCGACGAGCTCGGCCTGCCTTCGGCGGTGCACGAGTTCACGCGCAGGCCGCGCGGGTTCGTGCTCGTGACCGGCCCCACCGGCTCGGGGAAGTCCACCTCGCTCGCGGCGATGATCGACGAGATCAACAGCACCCGTGAGGAGCACATCATGACGATCGAGGACCCGATCGAGTTCCTGCACGGGCACAAGAAGTGCCTCGTCAACCAGCGCGAGCTCGGCTCCGACGCGCAGAGCTTCGGCGACGCGCTGAAGGCCGCCCTGCGTCAGGACCCCGACGTGATCCTCGTCGGCGAGATGCGCGACCTGGAGACGATCTCCACGGCGCTGACCGCCGCTGAGACCGGCCACCTCGTGTTCGCCACGCTGCACACGCAGGACACCGCGCAGACGATCGACCGCATCATCGACGTGTTCCCCGCCCACCAGCAGGGCCAGGTGCGCGTGCAGCTCTCGGTTGCGCTGCAGGGGATCATGACCCAGCAGCTGCTGCCCAACGCCGACGGCTCCGGCCGCGTGGTCGCCACGGAGGTGCTCGTGCCCACCCCCGCCGTGCGCAACCTGATCCGCGAGGGCAAGACGCACCAGATCTACTCGGTGCTGCAGACCGGCTCCTCGCAGGGGATGCAGACGATGGACGCCTCGCTCGCGGCGCTCGTGCGCCAGGGCAAGATCGCCCAGAAGCTCGCCGAATCGCGCTCCACGACCCCGGAGGAGCTGCGCCGCCTGCTCGGCGCTCCCTCCCTCGCGGCGGCCTAGGCGCGCGACATGAGCACGTACGTCTTCAAGGCGATCGACCTCACCGGCGCGAAATCGCGCGGGGAGGTCGAGGCGGAGTCCAAGCAGGCCGTCGCCGACCAGCTCAAGGCCCGCGGCCTCGTCGTCCTCGACATCTCCGACAAGGGGGGGTCGAAGGACATCGAGCTGGCCTTCCTCAAGCGGGCCAAGCCGAACGACCTGGCGATCTTCTCGCGCCAGCTCTCCACGATGATCTCCTCGGGGATGAGCATCCTGCGCGCGCTGTACGTGCTCGAGGAGCAGACCGAGAGCCAGTTCCTGAAAGAGACGATCGTGGCCGTGCGCAAGGACGTCGAGGCAGGGCTCTCGCTGAGCGACTCGATGGCGCGCCACCCCAAGGTCTTCAGCCCGCTGTTCGTCGCGATGACGCAGGCGGGGGAGATGGGCGGCGTGCTCGAGGAATCGCTGATGCGCGTCGCCGACCAGCTGCAGAAGGACGCCGCGCTGAAGCGCATGATCAAATCCGCGATGGTCTACCCCGTGATGGTGGTCGTCTTCGCGGTCGGCGTGATGATGGCGCTGGTCGCGTTCCTCGTCCCCGTGTTCGAGGGCGTGTTCAAGCAGTTCGGCGGCGAACTCCCCGCGCTGACGAAGGTCTCCGTGCTGCTCTCCGAAATGGTCACCGGCTACTGGTGGGCGATGTTCGGCAGCACCGGCCTCGCGATCCTCGCGTTCGTCAAGTGGAAGAAAACCACGTGGGGGCGCAAGCAGTGGGACCACTTCCGGCTGCGTGTCCCGATGAAGATCGGCACGATCGTCCAGCAGGTCGCCGTCGCGCGCTGGTCGCGCACGCTCGCCTCGCTGACCTCGGCCGGCGTGCCGCTGCTGCAGGGTCTGGAGATCACCGGCAAGACCGGCGGCAACGTTGCGATCGAGGACGCGATGGAGGGCGTGATCGCCTCCGTCAAGCGCGGTGGCACGATCGCCGCGCCGATCGCCCAGGCACCCATCTTCCCCGCGATGGTCACGCACATGGTCGGCGTCGGCGAGGAGACCGGCGCGCTCGACCAGATGCTCGACCGGATCGCGGAATTCTACGAGGAACAGGTGGAAGCGTCGGTGAAGGCGCTCACCTCGATCCTCGAGCCGATCATGATCATCGTGATCGGCGGGATCGTCGGGTTCATCGTCATCTCGATGTACCTGCCGCTGTTCGAAGTGTACAACCACATCGAATAGCGCCCGCGCACTCCAACGGCTCTACAGAGCCAAACTCGGGGCCGTCACAGGGACGGCCCCGAGACCTTTGGACGAGGCGGCGGCGGGGAGCTGCACGCCGACGAGGGCGAGGCGCCGTCCGTCTCGCCCAACGGTGCGCCGCGGGCGCTCAGTTGCTGAGCTGGAGCTTGACCTCGCACGCGTCCACGGACGCGCGTGTGCCCGGGGTGTCGGAGACGTCCATCGCCTCGAACACCCTCGCGGAGGCCTCCATGTCCGACGCGCTCGCGAAGCGCTGGAGCACAACCGCGGTTCCCTGGGAGCCGTCGAACAGCAGCTCGATCCCGCTGGAGACTACGCCGTCGGGCGGGCCCCCCGCCTCCTGCACTCGTTTCGTGAGCGCGTCGATGCGCTCCTGTGTGACTCCTGTGAACCGGACCACGCGTGTGTGCATGCCGCCTCCCTGTTCGGTTGGCCGCGACGCTATCCCGGGCCAGCGTCCGGGTCAACCGCCGATCTGCGCACGCAGCCGAGCGGTGAGCAGAGGCGGCCGCGGGGGCGTCAGGCCGTCGCCAGCGCGCGCGGCTCGGCCTCCGGCGCGACGTGGAGCGAGCGGTCGAGCTCGGCGAGCAGCTCCAGGCCGTCCGCGACGGTGCGGATTTCTGCCTCGTAGAGCTTCTTCCAGCCGGCGGGCGCGCCGCCGAGGCGCACGTCGAGCGCTCCCCGCGGCGCGTTGGGGAACGCGCGCTCGAGCGCTGCGGTCAGCGCGTCGCGCCACGCGCAGCGGCTCCGCCGCCAGACGGCGTGGTCGTCCTCGTCGCCGACCATCCTTGCGGTCTGCAGCACGTACTCGCCCGCCGAGCGGTGCTCGGCGAGCGATTCGCGCATCCGTGCGATCTCCGGCTGATCCATCTAAGCCTGCCTCTCGGCAGCATGCCCCCGCGCCTCCAATACAAACATCGGCTCGACGTATAAGCGTTCGCTATTCCCCGCTGTTCGGGGGGATCGTCGTTTACGGCTCTAGTCCGCCGTTTCCGAGCCCTTGCACGCGCACGTGACGGCGCTCGCCGCGGCCGTCGACCGAAAGCGACAGGCGCCCGTCGAGCAGGTCCAGCAGCTCGGCGCCGACGAGCTCGCGGCGCCACCC
>JAICYC010000053.1 GCA_025934395.1 Solirubrobacteraceae bacterium
AGGTCGTAGATCTCGTTGAACTCGCGGCCCTTCTTGGTCATCTTCGAGTAGATCGAGTAGAAGTGCTTGGCTCGACCCGCGATCTGGGACTCGATCCCGAGGCCGGCGAGCTCCTGCTGCAGGTACTCCCCCGCCTCGCTCACGAAGCGCTCGCGGTCGTCGCGCTGCTGGGCGACGAGGCCCTTGATCTCCTGGTACTTGCGGGGGTGCAGCGTCGCGAACGCGAGATCCTCGAGCTCCCACTTGATCGCGTGGATCCCGAGGCGGTGCGCGAGCGGCGCGTAGATGTCGAGCGTCTCGCGCGCCTTCTCCATCTGCTTCTGCTTGCTCATCGCGTCGATCGTGCGCATGTTGTGCAGGCGGTCGGCGAGCTTGATCAGGATGACCCGCACGTCGGTGGCCATCGCCACCATCATCTTGCGGTAGTTGTTCGCCTGCGCCTCGTCGCGCGACTGGAACGAGATGCCCGTCAGCTTCGTGACGCCGTCGACGATCGTCGCGATCTCCTCGCCGAAGCGCTCGCGCACCTCCTCGATCGACGCGGTCGTGTCCTCGACGGTGTCGTGCAGGAGCGCCGCGCACAGCGTCTCGGTGTCGAGCCGCATGCTCGCGCAGATCCGCGCCACCCCCACCGGGTGCACGATGAAGTCCTCACCCGATTTGCGCCGCTGCGCGGCGTGGTGCTCACACGCGAACACGAACGCGTCCTGGACCCGCGCGCGGTCGATCTCCACGGCGGAGTCCGCCGCGTGCTCGGAGACGATCGCGAACAGGTCGCTCACCAGCCTGCGCTGCGAAGCCCCGAGGCCCGCCGCCGGCGGAGGCGGCGCGGCCGTGCGCGGCGCGGCCCCAGCCACATCGTCCTGCCGCGAGACGGTCACCTCTCCTACATCGGCGAGCGCCGCGTCCTCCTCGCGTCGCGCAACAGCCGTCGCCCGAGGGTCCCTCTGATCCGGAGCGTCCGCCATGGTCAAAGGTTAGGCGACCACACCTACGGATTGAAGCGCTAGCGCGGCAGCGCGAACAGCACGAGCTCCCCGTCCTCGGTCTCGTGCACCGGCATCTCGCGCGCGGGGGCCTCGGGCGTCTCGTGCACGGGCTCCTCGGGCGTCTCGCGGAGCTCCGCCTCCGGCGCGGCGCGGCGCAGCACCAGGCGCGGCTCGCTGACGCCGTTCCACTCGTTCACCTCGAGCGTGAAGGTGGCCGCCGCGGGGTCGCCTTCGGGGACCGGGAGCTTCGAGCCGGCCCCGAACGCCACCGCGCGCGCCCGCGTGCCGTCCGCCCCGAGGACCTCGAAGCGCACGTGGCGTCCTTCGCCCATCGCGCGCGGCGCGGCGAAGCTCGCATCGGCGAGCATCAGCGAGACCCCCGGATTGCCGCGGCCGAACGGCGCCATCTGCGCGAGCTCCTCGGCGAGCTCCATGCCGAGCGCGCCCACCGGTATCACCGCGTCCACGCGCTCGACCGGGACGAGCTCGTGCGCCGCGAGCCCTGCGTGCGCGTGTGCGTCGAGCGCGGCCGCGAACGCGCCCAGCTCGGCCCGCTCGATCTCCACCCCCGCCGCCGCGCGGTGGCCGCCGAAGCGTCCCAGGTGGCCGCCGCAGGCGCGCAGGCCCGCGAGCAGGTCGTAGGCCTCGATGCTGCGCCCGGAGCCCCGCCCGCGCGCGCCGTCGAGCGCCACGAGCACCACCGGCCGGTTGCTGCGCTCCACCAGGCGCGAGGCAACGATGCCGATCACGCCGGGGTGCCAGCCGTCGCCGGAGAGCACGTAGGCGGCGCGCTCGCCGAGCGCGTCCATCTGCGCTTCCGCTTCATAGCGGATCCCGAGCTCCACCTGCCTGCGCTCCGCGTTGGCCGTGTCGAGCTCGCGCGCGATCTCCTCAGCGCGCCCGGGATGCTCGGTGAGGACCAGCTCCAGCCCCGCGTCGGCGCGATACAGGCGCCCCGCCGCGTTCAGCCGCGGCGCCAGCGCGAACGCGAGCGCGCGCTCGTCGACGCGCGCAGCGGGAACCCGTGCCACGCCCATCAGCGCCCGCAGGCCGGGCTTGGAGGTGCCCGCGAGCGCACGGAGCCCGCGCCGCACGAGCGTGCGGTTCTCGCCCAGCAGCGGCACCACGTCCGCGACGGTCGCGAGCGCCACCAGGTCGAGGTCCTCGCGCACCACACGCCGCGCCCGCGCGAGCTGCTCTGGGGGCAACAGCCCGGTCGCGCCCACCGCCTCCAACAACGCTGTCGCGAGCTTGTGGGCGACCCCCGTGGCGCACAGCTCCGGGCAGGGGTAGCCGCACACCGCGGGGTGCACGATCGGTGCGTCCGGCAGCAGCCCGTCCTGCCGCGGCGCGTGGTGGTCGGTCACGACCACCTCGAGGCCCAGCGCCTGCGCCTCGCGCACCTCCTCCACCGCGGTGATCGCGCAGTCCGCCGTCACCAGCAGGCGCGTGCCCCGGGCGGCCAGCCTCCGCACGGTCGCCGCGTTCAGCCCGTAGCCGTCGGTCGCGCGATCCGGCAGGTAGTGGTCCACGCTCGCACCGAGCGCGCGCAGCACGCGGATCAGGACCGCGGTCGAGCACACCCCGTCCACGTCGTAGTCCCCGTGGATCGTGATCAACGTGCGCGCAGCCACGTGCCCGAGGATCCTCTGCACCGCACGATCGATCCCCGCGAACGCGCCCGCCGGATGCTCCTCCGCCGCAGCCAGGAAACCGCCTGCCGAGGCCGGGTCGGCCAGCCCGCGCCGAACCAGCACCTGCGCCAGCGCGTCGGTCACGCCGAGCTCCGAGCGAAGCCGCGCAACCGCCTCGGGCGGACACGGGGGTATCTCGAAACGGAAGGCCGGCACGCCGGCGAGGCTACGGACGGGCTACGACAGAACGACCGGCGCGTCACCCGAGGACGCCGCCTGGCGCCGCGTGCTAGGCGCTCTGGTCGTTCCGGATGCCGATCAGGTACACGACCGCCATCCCGATCAGCGCCCCCGGTATCGCGTACAGGACCACGCCGATGTCGGTGGCCTTTTCGCCCGGGACCTTGAGCGTGGACGACTTGATCGCGTAGATCACGAAGCCCGTGATGATCCCCCCGATCAGGGAGCCCAGGAACGCGCCGACGATCCCGCCCCAGAAGCGGTCGGGCAGCCAGATCGTGAAGTGCCAGATCGCGAGGCCCATGATCACCCAGCCGAGCAGGCCCATCAGCGCGCCCTCCCGTGTTTGCGGTTGCGCTGTTTGCGGGGCCGCGGTTTGCGCTCCTCCTTGAGCACGAGATCCTCGGGCGTGAGGTCGGCTGCGGGGTCGTGCTCCTCGGGCGCCGCGGGCGGCGGCTGCTCCTGCACGGCCGTCGCCGTCTCCTCGGCCGTTTTCCCGCGGCGGCGCCGCCGCGACCCGGTGGCGGTCTCGACGCCGAGGTCGGAGACCATGTCCTGGAACTCTGCGCGCGAGACACCCTCGTCGGGGCTCGTGAGGCTTCCGCGACGGCGGCGGCGTTTGACCTGCTCGGGCTCGACGTCCTCGGGCGCGCCGGTGGCGGTCGTCGCGTACGCCGGCACCGCGCCGAGTTCGTGCTCGATCCGGCTCCGGCGCGCCCGGTAGCCGCTCTCGCGCTCCTTCCAGTGGGTCAGCACCGGCGAGGCGATGAAGATCGACGAGTACGCACCCGAGGCGATCCCGATCAGAAGCGCGAACGCGAAGTCCTTCAGCGTTTCGCCGCCGAACAGCAGCAGCGCCGTGACGGGCAGCAGCGTGCAGAAGCTCGTCGCCAGCGATCGGGTCAGCACCTCCGACATCGAGCGGTTGACGATCTGCGAGAACGCAGCCCGGGGCATTCGCGGCACGTTCTCTCGCACACGATCGAACACGATGATCGTGTCGTAGAGCGAGTACCCGAGGATCGTCAGCAACGCCGCCACCGTCGAGGAGGTCACTTCGCGTCCCGTCAGGGAGTAGACGCCGGAGGTGATCAGCAGGTCGTGCATCAGCGCGATCAGCACCGGGATCGCGTACTTCCACTCGAATCTCAGCGCGATGTAGGCCGAGATCACCAGCAGCGAGGCGATGATCGCGATGATCGCGCCCTTCGCCACGGTTTTGCCGAACGTCGCGCCGATCGAGGTCGAGGAGAAGAACGGCGTCCCCGTGCTCGACTTGCGGATCTGGAAGTGTTTGTCGAGCGCCGATTCGATTCTCGACACGCGTTCGGGGGTCACCGACCGCGTCGAGATCTGGAAGCCCGCTCCGCCGATGCTCGAGTCTTTGATGCTCTGGACTTCGGCGTTCTTGTCGCCCTGTTCGCGGACCACGCTAGCGACTTCGCCGGTGTTGGCTTTCTGCACGAACGAGGCGGTGATGCGCGTCCCGCCCTTGAAGTCACGGCCGAGGTTGAGCCCCTTGCCGCCGATCGCGAGCGCGCCGACGAGCAGGATCACCCCGGACAGCGAGAAGAACCATCGCGAGGCGCCCATGAAGTCGAACGTCCACGGGCGCCGCTCGCGCCCCGCACCCAGCGCGGACGGGTGCCCCACGATCCGCGTGTGGGCCATCGTCCCGAGCGCGGCCTGGGTGGCGAGCACCGCCGTGAACAGCGACACCAGCGTCCCGATCCCGAGGGTGAAGGCGAAGCCCTTGACTTCGGCGGTGGCGAGCGCGAACAGGATGAACGCGGTCATGAACGTCACCACGTTGGCGTCGACGATCGCCGCGAAGCCACGCTTGTAGCCGGCGGCGATCCCGGAGATGATCGATCTCCCGCCGCGTATCTCCTCCTTGACGCGCTCGAAGATCACGATGTTCGCGTCGGCCGCCACGCCGATCGTCAGGATCAGCCCGGCGATGCCCGGCAGCGTCATCGTGATCGGGATCAGCTTGATCATCCCGTAGAAGTAGATGCCGTAGACGACGAGGCCGCCGACCGCGATCGCCCCGAGCACCCGGTAGAACGCGAGCAGGAACAGGCACACGACGCCGAGCCCCACGAGCCCCGCGAGCAGGCCCTGGTTGAGCGCCTGTTTGCCGAGCGTCGCCGACACCTGCGAGCGCGAGATCAGCACGAGCTTGATCGGCAGCGCGCCGGACTGGAGCTCTTCCGCGAGTTCCTGGGCGCTCGTGATCGTGAAGCCGCCGGAGATCTGGGAGCCCTGCGCAGCGTCGATCCCTTCCGGATAACGCGTGGGGTCGATCGACGGGACCGTGATCAGCTGGCCGTCGAGGACCACGGCGAAGTGCTGCAGCGCCGCTTCCTTGGAGACGCCCGGCAGCAGCGCTTCCGTGCCGCGCACCGCGATCGTCTTGGTGACGCCTTCGAAGACCTTCTTGCCGTGGCCCGTGAAGCCGAACGTCACGTTCGGCTGGCCGCTGCCACCGGCGCCTTCGTCGAAGCTCTGCTGCGGGTTGGTGACGTCGTTCCCGGTGAGCACAGGGTTGTCGTTGAGCACGTACCAGCTGTTGGGGTTTTTGTTCGTGACCTTCCCCCCGGCGGTTTCCACCGGGCGCGCCTGCACGATCACGGTCCCCGGGTTGATGCGCACCGCCTTCGGCTGGGTGCCCGCTGGCGGTTTGTAGCCGTCCGCGTACAGGTTCTGTTCGGTTTCCTCGGGCGGGCAGACCTTGCCCCCGCCCTTGCAGAGCATCTTCTGGCCCTTCGTGTCGATCAGGTACCAGCTCCCGTACAGGCACCCGTTCTTCTGCGCGGGTGTGCAGCCCGAGGTGTAGGTCGTCTCGTTGCCGCGGATGATCGGCGGGCGTTTGGCGGCGCGGAGCACCGCCTCGTACTCGGTCAGGCCGCTCGTGACCCCGCCCGCGCCGGTGGACGTGCTGTCGCCGGTGACCGTCCCTTCGCTCGGGGCGGGCTTGCCGTCGGCGCCGATCACGTTCGGCTCCCAGTCGTAGAAGAACAGCTGGGCGGTCTTGCCGACCTCGTCCTGGGCGCGCGTCGCGTTGCTCACGTCCGGCAGCGCCACGCTGATTTCTTCGGCTCCGGAGCGGTTGATTTCGGGCGCAGCCACGCCGAGCTGGTCGACGCGCTTGCGCATGATGTCGATCGCGCGGTTCAGCGATTCGGTGTCGACCTTCGCCTGCGAGGTGGGCTTCCCCTGGTAGGTGAGCTGCACGCCACCCTTCAGATCGAGGCCGAGACGGGTCTTTTTCGTCGCGATCGCAGCGAACGACGCGGCGATCAGGCCCAGGACGATCAGCAGGATGAGGGCGTTGCGCCTGCGGTCTTGCATGTTCCGATCAGACTACTTGTCGGGCGTCAGCACGAGCAGCAGCCCGCCGTCGTCGTCGTAGGCGGGGAACATGTCCGCTTTCGCGCTGGCCGCCACATCGCGTTCGCCGCTCACGGTCACCGGCACCTCGAGTTTGCGCACCCCCCACTCGAGCACCGTCGCCACGGGGTCCTCGCCGTTGGCGAAGTTCAGGCCGAGCACCTGCGCCACCGGCTGGCCGATCACCTGTTCCTCCTCGAGGCCGGTGAGCGCGAAGGCGTTCTTGCCGCAGCCGATCACGCGGCCCTCGCCGTCGCACACGAAGAACGCCGCGTCGGGCGCCGGGAAGTAGTCGTCGAGCAGTTCGAACAGGAACCCGAAACCGCACTTCACGCAGCCCTTCGGCTGGCGGGTGAAGCCGATCGTGCGGTCGACCTCGCTCGTCCGGTGGCCGCAGTTGGGGCAGATGAACGGGTGAGCCATGGGTAGGGACAGAGTACTTACGCACACCCTGCGAGGCCGCGGATCGCGCGGGGGGCCTCAGAACAGCGCAGCCTCGGCGCCGCTTGGCGCCGGCAGCCCGATGTGCTCGAACGCCGCAGCCGTCGCCGCGCGCCCGCGGGGCGTGCGCTTGATCAGGCCCTCCTGGAGCAGGTAGGGCTCGTAGACGTCCTCCAGCGTGTCCTGCTCCTCCCCGACGGCGACCGCGAGCGTCGAGAGCCCCACGGGCCCGCCGGCGAACTTCACGCAGATCGCGTGCAGGATCTCGCGGTCCAGGCGATCCAGGCCGCGCTCGTCGACCTCGAGCAGCGTCAGCGCCGCGTCGGCAGCCTCGGCGCTGATCACCCCCTGCATCCGCACCTCCGCGTAGTCGCGCACCCGCTTGAGCAGCCGGTTCGCAACGCGCGGCGTCCCGCGGCTGCGCTGCGCGATCGCGAGCGCGCCGCCGTCCTGGAGCTCGATCCGCAGGATCGCCGCCGAACGGCGCACGATCGCCGCGAGCTCGTGCGGGGAGTAGGGCTCCAGGCGCGCCTGGATACCGAAGCGGTCGCGCAGCGGTGTCGTCAGCAGGCCCGACCGCGTCGTCGCCCCGATCAGCGTGAACGGGGGCAGGTCGAGCGTCACCACCCGTGCGCCCGCCCCCTGGCCAACCGTGATCGGCAGGCGCAGGTCCTCCATCGCCGGGTAGAACGTCTCCTCCAGCGCGCGCGGGAGCCGGTGGATCTCGTCCACGAAGAACACGCTGCGCGGCTCCAGCGCGGTGAGGAACGCAGCGATGTCGCCCTTGCGCTCCAGCGCGGGCCCGGCGGTCTGCACGAACGGCACTTCCAGCTCGGCGGCCACGATCTGGGCGAGCGAGGTCTTGCCGAGCCCCGGCGGCCCCGCGAGCAGCAGGTGGTCGAGCGCCTCGCCGCGCGCGCCCGCGGCCTCGATCGCCACCAGCAGCTGCTCCCGCAGCGCTTCCTGGCCGATGAACTCCTCCAGCCGCCTCGGGCGCAGCGAGCGGTCGAGCTCGTCCTCGGCGAGCAGGTACGGCGTCTGGATGCGTGCGGTCGCGTCGCTCATCCGCTCATCCCGCCGCCCGCGCGAGGCGCAGCGCCGCCGAGAGTAGCTGCTCGGCCGTCTCGCCCTCGCAGTCGCGCAGCAGCTCCTCGGCCTCCGAGGCGGAGTACCCGAGCTCGATCAGGCCTTCGCGTGCGAGCCCGCGCGGCTCCTGGCTCTCGCCGCGGCGAGCGATGATCGGCGCTGGCCCGCCGGCGGTATCGCCCTCGGGCGCGCCCACCTTCTCGCGCAGCTCCACGATGATCCGCTCCGCCGTGCGCTTGCCGATCCCGGGGACCGTCTGCAGGCGCGCGGAGTCGCCCGCCGCGAGTGCCGCCACGAGCTCGCGCGGCGGCCCCGCCGAGAGGATCGCCAGCGCGACCTTCGGCCCCACCGCCTGGACCCCCAGCAGCATCAGGAACAGGTCCCTCTCCTGCTCTGAGTGAAAGCCGTAGAGCGCCAGCGCGTCGTCGCGGACGATCAGGTGCGTGTGCAGGGTGGTGCGCTCTCCCGCGGGCGGCACGTGGGCGAGCGTCTCCGCCGAGACCGCCGCGCGGTAGCCCACGTCGCCCGCCACGATCACCACGTGGTCGGGGCGGCGCACGGCCACCTCGCCGGCGAGCAGCGCGATCACGCCGCGCTCCCCGCGAGCGCGCGCCCCAGCGGCGCCCGGTTGGCGTGGCAGATCGCCACCGCGAGGGCGTCGGTGGCATGGTCGGGCCGCCGCTCGCCTCCGAGGCCCAGCAGCGTCGCCACCATCCGTGCCACCTGCTGCTTGTCTGCGCGACCGGTGCCGCACACCGCGCCCTTGACCTGCTGGGGCGTGTAGCCGGAGCACTCCAGGCCGCGCCGCCCCGCCGCGACCAGCACCACGCCGCGGGCCTGGCCGACCGCGAACGCGCTGCGGGCGTTCGCGCCGAAGTACAGCTCCTCGACCGCCAGCGCGTCGGGCCGGTGCTCTTCGAGCAGCGCCTCCACCGCCTCGTGAAGCCGCGCGAGCCGGCGCTCGATCGGCAATCCCGCAGGGGTCTCGATCACGCCGCCGTCGAGCGCAGCGAGACCGCCCGGGGCGCGCGCGCCGGTCGCGAGCACGCCGTAGCCGGTGTTGGCGAGGCCGGGGTCGACGCCGAGCACGATCATGTGGCCTGATTCTGCGCACGCCCCCGGACGCCTGCTTGTGCTGCGAGCGAAGCGAGCAGTGCTTGCCTGCACCCCCCGAGGGGTGTGCTACGAGCGGGGCAGCCACGCCTCGCGTACGCTGCGCCCGTGGCCGAGCAGCGGATCGACTTCGAGGCGGAGGGGCTGCTCGACGGCCTCGAGGGCCAGCAGCGCTCGGAGCGCCTCGCGCTCCTGCAGCAGCTCCACAGCGACGGCGTGCCCCTTGCGGAACTGCGCCGCACGACCGAGGCGGGCACGGTGATGTTCCTCCCCGCGGATCGGGTGATCGTGAGCGACGAGCGCTACACCGCGCAGCAGATCTCCGAAGCGACGGGCGTGGATGTCGAGTTCCTGAACGCGGTGCGCAGGGCGACGGGCCTGCCGCTCCCCGACACCGACGAGGCCGTCTACACCGAGATCGAGCTCGAGTCGGCGCGCCGGGTCGCGCTCGGGCGCCAGCTCGGGATCAGCGACGACGACGTGCTCGAGCTCTCGCGCGTGCTCGGACGCAGCCTCTCCCAGATCGCGGGGAGCCTGCGCGAGATCCCCCTGAAGATGGTGATCGAGCCGGGCCTGAGCGAGTCGGAGCTCGCCAACCGCTACGGCGGGGCCGTGGTGCAGCTGTACCCGATGGTCGAACCGCTCGTGACCGGGATCCTCAAGCTGCACCTGCGCCACGCCACCCAGACCGAGGTGGTCAACGCGCTGGAGCGCAGCGGCGGGCAGCTCCCGGGCTCGCGCGAGGTGGCGGTGGCCTTCGCCGACCTCGTCGGCTTCACCCGGCTCGGCGAGGAAATCCCCGCGGAGGACCTCGCCCATCTGGCGCTGCGGCTCGAACAGCTCGCAGCAGAGGCGGCGCGCTCCCCCGTGCAGCTCGTCAAGACGATCGGGGACGCCGCGATGCTCGCTTCGCCGGACCCCCGCGCGCTGCTGAGCTCCACGCTCGAGCTGATCGACCGCGTGGAGGACGCCGGCGAGGACCTGCCCCAGGTGCGCGCGGGCGCGGCGGCCGGCCAGGCGCTCTCACGCGCGGGCGACTGGTTCGGGCGACCGGTCAACCTCGCCAGCCGGATCACCTCGGTGGCGCGGCCGGGCAGCCTCCTCGCCGCAGGCGAGCTGCGCGACGGATCGGCCGAGAGCGCCTACCGGTGGTCGTTCGCCGGGCAGCGACGGCTACGCGGTGTGCGCGAGCCCGTGCGGCTCTACCGCGTGCGGCGAGAGTCCTGAGGGCATCGCGGGCCACGGCGCGCGGCCCGCATCCCACAGGTCGTTGAGCGCAACCGCGTCCTTGTAGGTGTCCATGCACTCCCAGAACCCCTCGTGGCGATGGGCGCGCAGCTGTCCTTCGGCGGCCAGGCGCGCGAGCGGCTCACGCTCGAGCACGCTGTCCGGCGCGATGCGCGCGAGCACCGCCGTCTCGAAGCAGAAGAAGCCCCCGTTGATCCACTGCTCCGAGCGCGGCTTCTCCCGGAAGCCGGTGACGAGCCCGTCCGCGCCGAGCTCGGTCACGCCGAACTGCAGCTCGGGGCGCACGACGGTCATCGACGCGAGCCGGCCCGCCGCGCGGTGCGCGTGCAGCAGCGCCCGGAGGTCGAGGTCCGCCAGGCCATCGGCGTAGGTCGCGCAGAAGCGCGGCTCGGAGGCGAGCGTGCCCGCGAGCGCGCGCAGGCGTCCGCCGGTGCCGGTGTCGATGCCCGTGTCCACACATTGGACGGTGACCCCCTCCGGCCACGCCTGGTCGCCGGCGAAGCGCGCTATCTGCCCGCCGCGGTAGCCGGTCGCGAGCAGGAAGCGGTCGAACCCGTGCGCGGCGTAGCTCCCGATCACGTGCCAGACGATCGGCATCCCGCCGATCTCCACGAGCGGCTTGGGCAGCTCCTGCGCGTGCTCCTGCAGGCGCGTTCCCCTGCCGCCGCAGAGGATCGCTACGGGCGGCAGGCGCTCCACGCCCACGCGCTCAGCCGGCGACGCGCTCGAGCACGTCGGCGGCGACGTCGAAGTTCGCGTGCACCGCGCCGACGTCGTCGTTGTCCTCGAGCAGCTCGAGCAGTTTCATCAGGCGGCCCGCGTCACCCTCCTCGACGGGCACGAGGCTCGAAGCGCGGTAGGCGAGCTCCGCGCTCTGGACCTCCACGCCGGCGTCCTCGAGGGCTTTGCGCACGCCGTGGAAGTCGGCCGGCTCGGTGACGACCTCGAACACGCCTTCGTCGGTGGAGATGTCCTCTGCGCCCGCCTCCACCGCGACCATCAGGTCGTCTTCGGAGTAGCGCTCGCCGTCGATCACGAGCGTGCCCTTCTTGTCGAACAGGTACGCAACCGACCCCGGCTCGCCCAGGCTGCCGCCGTTCTTGGAGAAGATGTGACGGATGTCCGCGCCGGTGCGGTTGCGGTTCTCCGTGAGCGCCTCCACCAGCACGGCCACGCCGCCGGGCGCATACCCCTCGTACAGGACCGCCTCGATCGCGTCCGCCTCGCCACCCGCCCCGGTGCCCTTGGCGATCGCGCGCTCGATGTTGTCCTTCGGCATCGACGCCTCTTTGGCCTTGCGGATCGCGAGGTCCAGCGCCGAGTTGCCGACCGGGTCGCCGCCGCCGTCGCGCGCGGCCACCGTGATCGCGCGCGTCAGCTTGGAGAACTGCGCGCCACGGCGCGAGTCCACGATCGCCTTCTTGTGCTTGATGCTCGACCACTTCGAGTGTCCGGACATGGCACCGAAGTCTACGAAGCGCGGGCCGGGTCGGAGTCCGAGTCCCGTACTATGCCCGGGCCGTGAGCCCCCTCCCCTCCCCCGAGATCTTCAAGGCGTACGACATCCGGGGCCTCTACCCCGAGCAGATCGACGGCGAGGTCGCCGAGCGGATCGGCGGGGCGTTCGTGCGCGTGCTCGCGGGGCTGGAAGGCAAGCCGGTCGACGAGCTCCGGGTGGGGCTCGGCCGCGACATGCGCCTCAGCGCACCGGAGCTCGCCGGGCGCTACCTGGAGGGGATGCTCGCCGCGGGCGCGCACGTCGTTGACGCCGGCCAGGTCGGCAGCGAGATGCTCTACTTCCTGGTCGGCTCGCGCAAGCTGGACGGCGGCATCATGTGCACCGCGTCGCACAACCCGAAGGCGTACACGGGCGCCAAGCTCGTGCGTGAGGGCGCGCTCGCGCTGTCGGGCGACACGGGCATCCAGGACATCCGCAGAACCATCGAAGCGGAGGACGTCTCCGCCAACGGCGGGCCTTCCACGGCGGGCGTCGGGCGCGCGCAGCCCGCGCGCGGGACCGTGGAGGAGCTCGACATCTACGGCGACTTCGAGGCGGCCGCGCTGTCGTTCGTGGACCCGGAGACGATCACCGCGGGCGCAGAGCGCGGGCTGAAGGTGGTCGTCGACGGCGGGAACGGGATGGCCGGGCCGATGGTGGGCCCGCTGCTGGATCGCCTCGGCGTGGAGCCGGTGGAGACCTACTGGACCCCGGACGGCAGCTTCCCCGACCACGAGCCCAACCCGCTGCTGCCCGAGAACCGGCGGTTCATCATCGACAAGGTCACGGAGACCGGCGCGGACGTCGGGATCGCGTGGGACGGCGACGCGGATCGCTGCTTCTTCATCGACGACTCCGGCGCGTTCGTCGACGGCGACTTCCTCACCGCGCTGCTGGCGGAGTCGCTGCTGCGCAAGAGCCCCGGGGAAGCGATCCTGTACGACGTCCGCGCCTCGCGCGCGGTCGCCGACACGGTGCGCGCCGCAGGCGGCACCCCCTACGTGAACCGCGTGGGGCACGCGTTCTTCAAGACGCGCATGCGCAAGGAGGGCTCGCTGTTCGGCGGCGAGGTCTCCGGCCACTACTACTTCCGCGACTTCTTCTGCGCCGACTCCGGGACGATCCCCGCGCTGCTGGTGCTCGAGATGCTCGCCCGCGAGGGCAAGCGGCTCTCGGAGCTGCTCGCGCCCTACCGCCGGAGGTACTTCATCTCCGGCGAGATCAACTCCGAGGTGGCCGACCCCGCCGCCAAGATGGCGGAGATCGAAGAGCGCTACTCCGACGCGCGCCAGGAACGCCTCGACGGGATCTCGATCGACTACGAGGACTGGCACTTCAATGTGCGGCCGTCCAACACCGAGCCGCTGCTGCGCCTGTGCCTGGAGTCGCTCGTCTCCGGCGAGGACATGGAACGCCGCCGCGACGAGGTGCTCGAGCTGATCCGCTCGTGAGCGGCGAGCGCGAGGACGGCGCCCGGGAGGCAGAGGAGCAGGCGCTCCAGCGGGCGGCTGCGGCCGGGGTCCACCGCCTCGCGATCCCCACCCCGTTCATGGTGGGCCGCGTAAACGCGTATCTGATCGAGGACTCGCCGCTGACGCTCGTCGACTCCGGCCCGAACTCCGCCAAGGCGCTCGACGAGCTCGAGCAGGCGCTCGCCGCGCACGGTCACGCGATCGAGGACATCGAGCTGCTGGTGATCAGCCACCAGCACATGGATCACTTCGGTCTCGCCGCGATCCTCGCCCGGCGCTCGGGCGCCGAGGTCGCGGCGCTCGACGCGCTCGCACCCTTCCTCGCCGACTACGGCCGCGAGACCGACCTGGAAGACCGCTTCGCCGAGCAGATCATGCTGCGCCACGGGATCCCCTCGGAGGTCGTCACGGCGCTGCGCGCGGTCTCCGCGGGCTTCCGCGCCTGGGGCTCGGCGGTCCACGTCACGCAACCGCTCGCGCCCGGCGCCGAGCTGGCGCTGCGCGACCGCACGCTCCGCGTCCTTCACCGGCCCGGCCACAGCCCTTCGGACACCGTGTTCGTCGACGAGCAGCGCGCGATGATGCTCGCCGCCGACCACCTGATCGCCCACATCTCCTCCAACCCGCTCCTCGCCCGGCCGCTCGGCGAGGAGGCCGACGCCACCCACGAGCGCCCGCAGGCGCTCCTCACCTACATGGCCTCGCTCGAAGCGACCCGCGCGATGGAGCTCGACCTGGTGCTCCCCGGGCACGGGGTGCCGATCACCGACCACGCAGCGCTGATCGACGAACGCTTCCGCATGCACGAGCGGCGCGCGCGGAAGATCGGACGCCTGGTCGCGCAGCGGCCGATGAGCGCGCACGAGATCGCGCACGAGCTGTGGGGCAACGTGGCCGTCACGCAGGCCTACCTCACGCTCTCGGAGGTGCTCGGCCACGCCGACCTGCTGCTGCGCGACGGAGAGATCGTCGAAGACGAGCGAGGCGGCGTGGTGACGTTCCGCGCGGCCTAGCCGCTGCGCGGCTCGTGCGCCGGCGGCCACCCCTCGAGCGGGCGGCCGATCTCCCAGTGGTGCCCGAACGGATCCTCGATCCGCCCGAGCCGCCAGCCGTGTTCGTCCTGCATCGGGCGCACCTCGCGGGCCCCCGCGCGCAGGGCGCGGGCGAAGATCTCGTCGGGATCGGCGATGTCGAGCAGCATCTTCACCGTCCCGCCCCCCAGCAACGCCGGGCTGAAGCTCTCGTGCTCGGGCGACTCGTCTGCGACCCAGAACGTGGTCGCGCCCACGGCGAGCTGGACCACCAGCTCGGGGCTGGCAGCGCTGCCCCCCACGCGATAGAGCTCCACCGCACCGAACGCGTCGCGGTAGAACTGCACCGCTGCGATGCCGTCGCGCACGGCGAGCTGCGGGGCGATCTCCACCCCCGCCGAGACGCCGGGAAGCGCGTCCACGTAGGCGACGTTGGCGAGATCGTCGGCCTCTGCGCTCGCCGCCATCGAGAACCACGCGTCGAGGATCTCCTCGAGCAGCGCCTGGGAGGTGGACCGCAGGCTGAGCGCGAGCACGTTCGCGTCGTTCCAGCGCCGCGCGCCGGCTGCGGTGGCGGCGTCGAAGCACAGCGCAGCGCGCACACCGGTGACCTTGTTCGCCGCGATCGACGCCCCGGTGCCCGTCCAGCAGGCCACCACCCCCTGCCCTGCGCGGCCCTCCGCGACGTCGCGCGCGACCGCCTCCGAGGCCCACGCCCACTCGTGCCGCTCGTCCCTTGCGAGCGCGCCGTGCAGCAGCACCTCGTGGCCGCGGTCGCGAAGCTGCGCCTCCAGCTCGCCCGCAACGCCCACGCGTTCATCTGCGGCGATCGAGATCCGCATCACCGCGAGTATGGACGATGGCGACGCGACCGCGGGACGCCCGAGGGCGCGCGCACATACGATGGCCTGCGCCATGAGGGCTCGCACGGATGACGCGAGCGCGGGGCGCAAGTACGCGAACGACCCATCGCAGCCAGGCGTCGGCCCCCCTCCGCGCTCGCTCGGCAGACTGATCGCACGCACCGCGTTCGCCGCGACGCTCGCGCTCGCCTGCTCGGGCACGTGGGCGGTGCCCTCCCGAGCCGACGCCGGCTTCGGCGCGTTCGGCGGCTACCAGCGCTACGGGCCCGTTCGTTCGCTGCGCGCGGAGTGGGCGGTGCCGCGCGTGAGCAGCGGGACCCCGTTCCAGCTCGCTTCGACGTGGATCGGCGCGCAGGCGCCGAGGCCGGGGCGCGCCTTCATCCAGGTCGGCACGGAGGAGGGCTGCGGCGAAGGGCCCTGCGGGGAAGAAGGCCCGCAGTACTTCGCGTTCTGGAGCGACGCGCATCACGGCTACCACCCCCAGCGCCTGTTCGATGTGGGGCCAGGCGACCGGATCTCCGCGCGGCTCCTGCGCACGTCCGGGAGCTGGCAGGTGGCGGTCGCCGACGAGACCCGGCGGGTGCGCGCGCGTGTGAGCACCAGCGACGAGACGGGCAGCACGTTCGAACTCGCCGAGTGGACGCAGGAGGACCCGGTCAGCGCGCCCGGAGAGCTGGCTCCCTACCCCGCGCTCGACGGCGTTCGCTTCAGCGAGGTGGAGGTCAACGGATTGCGCCCGAGCTACAACCGCCTGTACTCCACCTGGATGTCGGTCAACGGGGTCAACCTCGCACCCACGCCGCTGGAAGGCGGCGCCTTCAGCCTCGCGCCCGCCCCCGCCGTCACGCCGACCGCGGCCGCGTTCCTGCTCGCTTGCGCGAACGCCGACGAAATGCGCTTCGCCTTCGACGACGCGCTCACGAGATGGACCTCCGCAACGCCGCGCGCGGAGATCGTCGCCGGGGCCGAACGCTACGCCGCCGCGCTCGTCGCCGAGCGCCAGACGCTCGGCGTCGCGAACCTCACGCCCTCCACGCTCGCGCAGCGACGCGAGCTGTTCGTCGCGCTGCGCGCGCTCACATCGAGGGTGCGGGCGATCGGCACCACGCCGAGCCTCACGCTCGGGCGGTGGCGCCGCTCGGTGCTGCTCGCCGAAGCGCGCGCGAGCGCCGCCAACCACATCATCAGGCGGGCGCTGCAGGTCCCCGAGGTGGTCGCACCGGGGCTTGTGCTGGCGTCTGCCGCCGGCTAGCTGCTAGCCGGCGGGGGTGCGCTCGAAGCTCGTCGCGCCCTCGAATCGCGGCGACCACGGCTGCGCGGAGCCCGCGAACACCTCGATCGCCGGGCTCACCCACGATGCGTCGTCGAGGCTCCCGACCTTGATGAACGCCACCTCGGGCATCGCGCCCGAGATGCTGTAGATCGCCGCGCCGCACCGGTTGCAGAAGTGCCGTTCGGTGGGTTCGCCGTGCACCACGCCACGCGTGTTGAACTTCGTCAGCGAGTCGCCCTGGATCTCGAGCGCCGCGAGCGGCACCCCCACGATCACGCTGA
The DNA here is from genome assembly GCA_025934395.1 of Solirubrobacteraceae bacterium. Lineage (GTDB taxonomy): Bacteria > Actinomycetota > Thermoleophilia > Solirubrobacterales > Solirubrobacteraceae > Palsa-744. The sequence goes on from JAICYC010000053.1 coordinate 16,563, forward strand.
ACGGGCCCCCCGACTGGCGCTGGCAGTCCTCGCAGTGACATGCCGCCTGGGCGACCGGGTCGGCATCGACGCTGTAGGTGACGTTGCCGCAGAGGCAGCGTCCGGTGATGGGCTTCGTGGGCTCGCTCATGGACAGAACCTACCCCACTACGCCGCGAGCCGCGCGCGCTCGCACATCCCCACGAACATGCGATGCAGCCGATCGTCCCCCGCGATCTCGCTGTGGAAGGACACCGCGAGCATGCTCCCCTGACGCGCGGCCACGGCGTGCCCGTCGACCTCCCCCACGATCTCCACCTCGGGCCCGTGCTCGGCGATCCACGGCGCGCGGATGAACACGCCGCGCATCGGGCCACCGTCGAGGCCGCGCACGTCCACGTCGGCCTCGAAGCTCCGCACCTGTCGGCCGAACGCGTTGCGCTCGGCGCGCATGTCCATCAGCCCGAGGTGATCGCGGTCGAGCAGGATCAGCCCCGCGCACGACCCCAGGATCGGGGCGCCCTCCCGCCCCAGCTCGCGCAACGGCTCTGCGAGTCCCTCGCGCTCGATCCCCAGCGTCATCGTCGTCGACTCACCGCCCGGGATCACGAGCCCGTCGAGCCCTGCCAGGTCGGCGACGACGCGCACCTCCCTGGTGTCCGCGCCCACCCCCTCCAGCATCCGCCGGTGCGCCGCGAAGTCCCCCTGCAGCGCTAGGACGCCGACCAGCGGGCGGCCGGGACTCACCAGCCCCGTTGGGCGAGCAGCTGACCGTCCTCCAGCTTCGCGCTCTCGAGGCTGACCATCGCCGCCCCGAGGCCGCGCGAGGCGTCGGCGACGCGCACCGCGTCCTGCCAGTGCGTGGTGGCCTCCACGATCGCCCGCGCCCGCGTCGGCGGATCGTCTGACTTGAAGATCCCCGACCCCACGAAAACGCCCTCGGCGCCGAGCGCCATCATCAGCGCGGCGTCCGCGGGGGTCGCGATGCCCCCCGCGCAGAACAGCACCACGGGGAGACGGCCTCCCTCGGCGACCTCACGCACGATCGACAGCGGCGCAGCGAGATCCTTGGCCGCGCTCGCGAGCTCGTCCTCGCCGAGGATCGACAGGCGCTTGATCTCGCCGGTGATCTGGCGCATGTGGCGCACAGCCTCGACGATGTCGCCGGTGCCCGCCTCGCCCTTGGACCGGATCATCGCCGCGCCCTCGCCGATCCGCCGCAGCGCCTCGCCGAGGTTGGTGGCGCCGCACACGAACGGCACTTTGAAATCCCACTTGTCGATGTGGTTGCGCTCGTCCGCGGGCGTGAGCACCTCGGACTCGTCCACGTAGTCCACCTCCAGCGCCTCCAGCACGCGCGCCTCCATGAAGTGGCCGATGCGCGCCTTCGCCATCACGGGGATGCTCACCGCGGACTGGATGCCCGCGATCATCTCGGGGTCGGACATCCGCGCCACGCCGCCGTCCCGGCGGATGTCGGCGGGCACGCGTTCCAGCGCCATCACCGCGGCAGCGCCCGCGTCCTCGGCGACCTTCGCCTGCTCGGGCGTGACCACGTCCATGATCACGCCGCCCTTGAGCATCTCCGCCAGGCCCGTCTTGACCCGGAATGTGGCCTCGTCGCGCATGGCCCTAGTTTGACATCCCCTCCTCGCGGAACCCGGTCTCGCGCGTGAGCACCGCGCGTCTCGCCGGGCCGGTCCCGCGCTCCTGGAGCCGCTCGTCCGCGCGCGGACGCGAGGACGACCGCCGTCACGGCGGCGGACGAGCGCTAGCTGGAAGCGGTGAAGGTCAGCGTGTCCGACGTGCATTTCGACGGGGTGACGCTGTTGGACTCGGTGAACTTGATCGTCCCCGTCGCGCGGGTGTGCTTCGTGAAGTGCCCGCTCACGCTGACGGCGAAGCTCGTCGTCTGCCCCTGGACCGTGTAGCCCGCCGTCTTCGTCTGCGCGAAACGGCCGTTGCCCGCGACCTTCAGGGCGCCGAGTTTCACGAGGGAGTTGCCCTTGTAGGGGTTCACTCCGGGGCGGAACCCGCCCGCGCCGAAGCACCCGAACGAGCCGTATGTGAAGTCTTCCAGCTGCTTCCCATTGGCAGCCACCTTGAACTTCACCGGCGCGGTGAAGCCCTCCACCGGTGCGGTCGAGAGGTGCCCCGAGAACCGGGCGCCCTTCTTGGGCGTCGCGGCGAGCGCGCCGGCGGCGAGCACCAGGGCACAGGTGAGCAGAGAGATCGCAGCGGTCGTGACGCTGCGGCGGACGATGCGAGACACGGCCAACCCCCGTTGTCGACGATGACCGCGCGAGCATACCCGCACGGTCGCGGCCGCGCCCGCGGGCAGGGCCCGGCATGGGCCAGCGCACGCGTTAGGCGATGCGCACGCCCAGCGAGAGCTCCCCGCCGCCGCTGACGGTGCCGAGCAGCTTCGCATGCGCTGGATGGCGAGCGGCGCGCCCGAGGTGCGTGCGCCCGGCGGCGGTCTCGCGCAGGGAGAGGGTCGCGTGCGAGTCCGCGGGGAGCGAGAACACCCCCTGCGCGAGCACCACGGTGCGGTAGA
>JAICYC010000056.1 GCA_025934395.1 Solirubrobacteraceae bacterium
CGTGATCGGCGTCGGGCTGTTCGCGCTCGTCGTGTACGCCGGGTATGAGGGGGTGCCGTTCTACACCGCCAACTTCGACCCGACGTTCATCTTCGTGATCTTCTGGGTGGCGGTGCCCGTGTCGAGCGTGCTGCTCGGGGATTGGTTCCGCGCGTTCAGCCCGTGGCGGGCAGTCGCGCGCGCCATCCGGTGGATCGGGCGCCGCGCGGGGGTGAGCTGGACGCCCCCGCTGCGCTACCCGGTGGGCCTCGGGCGTTGGCCGGTGGTGGCCGGCCTGCTCGCCTTCGGCTGGCTGGAGCTCGTCTACCACGACCACGACAACCCGGTCATCCTGGCCTCGCTCTCGCTCGCTTACCTCGTTCTGATGCTGCTCGGCATGGCCCTGTTCGGGATCGAGGAGTGGAGCGATCGCGGCGACGCCTTCGGCGGCTACTTCAGCCTGTTCGCACGGCTCTCCTGCTGGCACGTCCACAACCGAGCCCTGTGGCTTCGCCGCCCCCTGGAAGGGGCGACCGCGCTCGTGGAGGAGTCGGGCGCGGTGGCGCTCGTGCTCGTCATCATCGGCATCACCACCTTCGACGGCGCCTCCAACGGCGTCGTGTGGAACACGCTGCAGCCGCACGTCCAGAGCTTCTTCTCGGGCCTCGGGCTCGGCGATACGCCCGCCGACGAGCTCGCCGACAGCCTCGGGATGCTGCTCGCGATCGCGATCGTCGTGGGCTTCTACTCGCTCGGGGTGGCCGGCATGCGGTCGGTGTCGCGGCGCTTCACAACCGTGGAGCTGTCGCGGTCGTTCGCCCATACGCTCGTGCCGATCGCGTTCGCGTATGTGCTCGCCCACTACTTCTCGCTGCTGATCTGGCAGGGCCAGGCGATCGGCTATCTGGCCTCCAACCCCCTCGGCCACGGCACCGACTACTTCGGCACCGCCGGTTGGCACGTCGACTACGCCTTCCTGGGGTCGACCGCGATCTGGTACGTGCAGGTCCTCGCCCTCGTCACGGGCCATGTCGGCGGGCTCACGCTCGCGCACGACAGGGCGCTCGCCGCCTACCGCTCACCGCGGGACGCCGTGCGCTCCCAGTACTGGATGCTCGTCGTCATGGTCGGCTTCACGAGCCTCGGGCTGTGGCTGCTGTCGGCGGTCAACACCTAGGGGCAACGCATCGAGCGAAGCGTCGTGTACCTGGTCGGCCACATAGGCAACATCCCCGTCGAGGAGTGGCTGCCCTTCCTCGTCCCGATCATCGCGCTGTATCTGTTCGGCCGGCGCCGAGACCGACGCCGGCGCTCGGAGGTGCGGCGACTCCCCGACGCCGGGGACCTGCTCGACGACCGGGCCGTCGAGCAGGTCCTCGCGCGCTGGCGGGAGGGGAGGCACCCGCAGGCCGCCGCGCGACACCTGCCGCTCCTGTACCCGCCGGGACCGGACGAGATGACGATCGGCCAGCTCGCCGGCCATGCCCGCAGCGATCCCCGGACCGTCCGGCTCCTGCTCGACGAGCTCGAGGATCTCGGCTACGTCGAGCTGGACGGCGAGGGCGGCGCCGAGCAGAGCGTGTCGCTGACGATCGAAGGCTACGACCTCGTCCACCAGACCGAGTCGGTGCTGTTGTCGATCGCACGCGAGCGGCGTGCGCAAGGACCCGATGCGCCGCGTTGAACCGCTCGAGGCTCACCGTGGCGCGAGCACCCCCAGGCCGGTGACGCGTCGTTCGAGCTGCTCGGCGAGGGCGCATATTCGCTCCAGCTCGACTTCCAGCTCGTGGGCGGCATCGTCCACGGGCGCGCCGTCGCGCCGTTTGGCGATGGCCAGATCGTTGGCTGCCGCGGTGAGGGCTCGACAAGCGAGCGTCAGGCGTTCGGCGGCTCGCTCGATCCCAGGATCTTTCGTCACTTCCACTCCTCCCGTCGTGGCTCCCGATTCAGCGGAGCGCTACCCGGTAGCGCCGGCCGCCACTCTCATCGTCGTCACGAGGTCACGGGTCGGGCGTTTCCGCGCCTCGCTCCCGCTCGGACCGGTACACCCCGATCAGCGACTGCAGGAGCTTCCAGCCGATCACGCCGTTCTGCTCGACGAGCGGTTGGAAGTCCCAGAAGGTGACGCCCGAGCACACGACGGGACCGGAGGCGATCACCGTCGCCGTGCGGGTGCCCGCGTCGATCAGCGCCATCTCGCCGAAGTGATCGCCGGGCCCGAGCGTCCTGCGCTCCTGCCCGTCCACCAGCACCCTCGCCTCCCCGGAGGAGATCACGAAGAAGGCCGCCGCGCCTGAGCCCTGCTGGATGATCGTCTCCTCCGCAGCGAAGCGCCGCTCCTTGAAGGCGCTCGCCACCTGCGCGAGCTCGTCCTCTTCGAGGTCGGCGAACAGCGGCACCTGCCGGAGCGCGTCGGCGGGCGGGCCCGTCACGCGCCCGCTCGCGTTACCGCCCTGCACTGCAGCAGGTAGAGCGTCCCGTCGGCGATCGCCCACTCGATGTCGCGCGCGGGCCCGTAGACCTGCTCGCAGCGCTCGGCGAGGGCGCCGAGCAGGCGCAGCTGCTCGTCGTCGAGGCAGAGGCGCTCTGCGAGCTCGGGCGTGAGATCCTCCTCGACGGTTCCGCCGTCCGGGAGCGAGCGGCACCTGATGCTCTTGTATCCGGCGACGCGTTCGAGCACCTCCCCGTCGGGAGCGACGCGGAAGTGGTCGGGGATCACGCGCCCCGCCACGACGACCTCGCCGAGTCCCCAGCTCGCCTCGATCACCCGCTCGTTCGCGCCGGTGACGGGGTTCTGGGTGAACATCACCCCCGCTGCCTCGGGCGCGAGCAGCACCTGCACGACCACGCCGACGCTGGGCCGGGTGAACAGCCCCAGACGCTGACGGTAGGTGATCGCCGCGTCGGAGTTCGCCGACCACCAGATCTCGTTCAGCGCGGAGGGCACATCGTCGGCGCCGAGCACGCCGAGCAGCGTGAGGTGCTGGCCCGCGAAGCTCGCCTCGGCGCCGTCCTCGTCGACGGCGGAGGAGCGAACCGCGAGCGGACCGCCGAGCGGGCGTACGGACTCGTCCACTCTCCTGATCGCATCCTCGTCCCTGCCCGCGACCGCCTCGACCACCGCGCCGCCGAGCGCCACCCCCGGCGGCACGGGGAGCCCGTCTCTGAGCGCCTGCCCGAGGCCCACCGCCTTGGAGCCGAACAGCGCCACATCGCGCGCATCGGAGAGCGCGACGACCTCGCTCAACCGAGCACCGTCACCTCTCCGGAGTCGCCGTCGACGCGCACGCGCATGCCGTCGGCGATGCGCTCGGTCGCCTCACGTGTGCCCACCACGCCCGGGATCCCGTACTCGCGCGCGACGATCGCGGAGTGCGACAGCAGTCCGCCGCGGTCGGTCACGATCGCTCCGAGGAGCGGCAGCAGGATGTTGAACGCCTCGGTGGTGGACTCCGTCACGAGCACGTCGCCCTGGGCGATCCGTCCGAACTCCGACGGACCGGCCACCCGCCGCGCGGGACCCTCGTAGACGCCGCGGCTCGCCGCGAGCCCGCGCAGCATGTCGTGCTCGTGCTCGGCCTCCGAGCCTCCGAACAGCTCGCCGAGCGCGACGCCCATCGCGCGCATCACGCGCCCCGCCGCCGGGGGAAGTCCCGAGGGGTCGGGCGGGGGCGCGGGCGGATCGCCGATCTGCTGGGGGACGTCCTTGGCGCTGTGGGAAGCGCGGTAGTCGGCGCGCGCGGCAAGCTCAGCGGCGCTCGGCCGCCCGGCGCCCGCGAGCAGCGCGCACATCTCCTCCAGGCCGGCGTCGATCAGGTGCTCGGGCGCGGCGATGCGCCCGGCGTCCGCGAGCCGGCGACCGGCCGCGAGCACCGCGCGACGCATCAGCCCCGACGCCCAGATGTCGCTGAAGACGCCGCGCTCGTCGCGAAGCCGGTACATGAGGCGTGCCTCCGCCAGCAGCTCGTCGAACTCGGCGCGGCGCTCCTCGGGAACCTCGCCCCGCACCTTCGCGACCTGCTCCTCGACGTTCGCGGCCTCGCCGCCCGCGGTGGCCACCGCGATGCGGATCGCCCGGAGGAGCACGTCGGGGAGCTCCAGCGCACATGGCTCGGAGATGTCGAACCCGTCCAGCAGGCGCCAGCCCACGAGTTCCAGGTACGCGTTCGTCGCCGCACCCGCGGGGCGCTCGAGCGAGCGCAGCCGCTCGAGCACGGTCGCGGGATCCTCGTCGGACTCCAGCAGCTCTCGCGCCTGCGGATCCTCGGCGAGCGTGGACACGAGCTCGTCGAGCTCCGCCGATGCCCCCGCGGACACGGGTGATGCGCCGCGCATCAGGTCGAGGAGCTGGGCGTGCGGGAGGCCCGTCCAGTCTCCCACGTGCGCGAGGAAGTCACCCGTCGGCAGCACCGCCGCCGCGGTGAAGCGCATGTGCTGGTAGATCATCTCCGCGTGGTGCGCCGCACACCGCCGCAGGTGGGCGGCCAGCTCCTCCTCGGAGAGCGCGTCGGGGTCGATCGACTGGAGCTCGCGATCGATCGCGATCGAGGCGGGCTTCGCCTCATCGTCCCATTCGCGCAGCTGCTCGCGCCACAGCTTCCCTGCGAACACCTCCTCGGCGCGCGCGAACCTCGCCGGCGCGTCCTCGGGCGAGACCGGACGGGCGGTTTTGTACCCGAAGCCGTTGATGTAGGCCATCTGCAGCGAGTCGAGCATCGTGCCGTAGAACCTGGCGAACTCCGCCGTGCCCCGCCTGAAGCCGTCGGGGTGCACTTCGGTCCAGTACCGCGTCATCGGACGCGGGAAGTGCACCGGATCCATCTCCCAGGTCCCCGGGCCCGGGGCCTCGAGATCGAGTGCGGTCTCCGTCCGTGCTTGGGCCATCGGACTCCCCTCCTCTGGTGCTGAGCCGCGTGCACCCCAGGCGGCACGCTTTCGAGGATTTCTAGTGCATCGCCGCCCCCGTGTCCATCGGCGCGTCGGGAAGCCTCGCACGAGGGCGTGGGGCCCCGGTCATCGCGCGCGCGCGCGCTCGGCCCTCGCGTGCCCGGCCCCCCGATGGGGCGAGCGGATCCTCCCGGCGGGCAGGACCCGGTTCGCGCAGCTCGTGACCGCTTCCGCGTAAAGCATCTGGACGCGCACGCCGATGCGTTCACATGCCCGGCGGTCTGACCTCGCGCTGGAGGGTGCTCTGTGCCGTCCTGATCGCTGCGCTCGCGGCGGCCGCGACCGCCCTTCTCGCGGCGGGATGCGGCAGCTCCGACCACGCCCCGCACGCCGCGGCGGCGCGCGAGTCGATCAACGAGCACGACTTCCACATCGCCGCCCCGGGGACGCTGAAGGCGGGTCGGTACACGTTCGTGGTCCACAACGAAGGCGCCACCGACCACGAGCTGCTCATCGCGCCGGTGACCGAAGGCCGGCTCCCGCTGCGGCCCGACGGTCTCACCGTGGACGAGGAAGCGGTCGAGAGCAAAGAGCCCGGCGCGCTGGAGCCCGGCAGCCCCGGGTCGGTGCGCACGCTCACCGTCGACCTGCGTCCCGGGCGCTACGTGTTCTTCTGCAACATGGAGGGCCACTACATGGCCGGCATGCGCTCCGAGCTGGTGGTGCAGTGATGCGCTTCCGCCGCGGCCTGCCCAAGCCGTTCTCGACGAGCACCAACCGCAAGCCGGTGATCGCGATCTTCCTGACGTTCGCGCTGATCTCGGCGGGCACGGTCGCGCTGTCGGTGGGCAGCACCAAACACTCCGAGCACCGCACGAGCGTGATCGAGATCGCCGCACGGCAGCGCACGCTCGCCGAACGCTTCGTCGAGGAGGTGCTGCTGGCGCGCGAAGGCGTCCGCGCCGACCCCGGCTACACCGCGCAGGCGATGACCAACTCCGCCACCGCGCTGATCGGCGGCGGCGTCGCGCCCGCCGTCAACGGCGACGACGACGAAACGGCCCTGCCCCCGGCGGAAAGCGGCAGCCTGCGGGCCCAGTTCGAGCTCGACGACAGGCTCGTCGACGACCTGATCGCGACCGGGCAGGCGGTCGCCGCGCGCCGTCCCACGGCGCGCCTGGCCGAGACCGGCGGCGAGCACGTGGCCGGCCTCGAACCGCTGCAGCGGCTGCGCGTGCTCGCGGCGCTCACCTCGAGCGTCGCGTTCCGCGCCGCGCGGGAAATCGGGCGCACCGACGAAGCCGCCACCGGCGACCTGATCACGATGCAGGTGCTGCTCGGCATCGGCGGACTCGTCATCACCGTGCTGCTCGCGGGGATGCTGCTCGCCACCACCCGCCGCCAGAGCGCGCATTTCCGCAGCCTTGCGCTGTCCTCGAGCGACCTCGTGATCGTGCTGGGCGCGGATGGGTGCCGCTACGTGAGCCGCAACGTCGCGGCGATGACGGGCCTCACCGCGCAGGAGCTCTACGGCGACGGCGTGATGCAGTTCGTGCGCGAGGAGGACCGCGCGGTGCTCGAGAGGGTGCGCACCACCGCCGAGCCCGCCGAGTTCACGTTCCAGCTGCGCAACGGCGCCGGCGAATGGCGCCACCTCGAGGCACGCGCGACCGACCTGCGCAACGACCGCAGCCTGCGCGGGGTCGTGCTCCACGCGCGCGACACCACCGACCGCATGGCACTCGAGCGGACGCTGCAGGAGCAGCTCCAGCGCGACGGCTTCGCGACGAAGCTCTCCGAAGCCTTGGAGATGGCCGACGACGAGCGCGAAGTGTTCGAGGTCGTGGAGCACGCGATGAGCAACATCTCAGAGCGCACCCCGATGGAGCTGCTCCTGTCCGACTCCAGCCGCGCCCACCTCGCGCGCGTGGCCTCCGCCCCCGGCACACCCGCCCCCGGCTGCCCCGTGAAGTCGCCGTTCTCGTGCGTGGCGGTGCGGCGCGGCACCGCCGTCGTGTTCGACTCCAGCGAGGCGCTCAACGCCTGCCCGCACCTGCGCGACCGCCCGAGCGGAAGCTGCTCGGCGGTGTGCGTGCCGGTGAGCTTCATGGGACGCGCGCTGGGCGTGCTGCACACCACCGGGCCCGACCGGAACGCGCTCACCGAGGAGCCCGTCGCCCGGCTGACCGCGCTCGCGGGACAGGCTGGAGCGCGGATCGGCACGGTGCGCGCGTTCGAAAAGACCCAGCTTCAGGCCTCCACAGACGGCCTCACGGGGCTCATCAATCGGCGCACCGCCGAGCAGCGCCTGCGCGAGCTCGTCCGCGCCGGGGACATGTTCGCGCTCGTGCTCGCCGATCTCGACCACTTCAAGGCGCTCAACGACACGCACGGCCACGAGGCGGGCGACCGCGCGCTGCGGCTGTTCTCGCAGAGCGCAGCCGCAGCGCTGCGCGAGCGCGACATCCTCGCGCGCTGGGGCGGCGAGGAGTTCGTGATCGCGCTGCCCGAGCTCGATCGGTTCCAGGCTGTGGCCGTGCTCGAACGCGTCCGCCACGACCTCGCGGTCGCGCACCCCGGAGAAACGCCGCGCTTCACGGCGAGCTTCGGCGTGACCGACTCGCTGGAGGGCGACAGCGTGGAGCGGCTGCTCGCGATCGCCGACGCGGGTCTCTACGCCGCCAAGCACGCCGGACGGGACCGCGTCACGATCGGCGACCCCGAGGCGATCGCGAAGACCTCCGGCAGCAGCCGCGCTCGCCTGGAGTCCGAGGAGGAGACCGCCAACGGCGGGTCCGCAGGTGCGCGCGCCTCGATGTACGACGCCGTCGCCCACGAAGAGGAACCGCGCCCGAGCGGCGTCGAGATCCGCTGAGCGCGCCGCGCCGCGGTAGGCTCTGGCGCACGATGGACCACGAGCGGGCGAGAGAGCTGCTCGCAGCCGAACGCGAGCGAATCGAGCGGGCGATCGCCTCGAACTCCGACGCCGCCACGCAGGACGCCGACGAGCAGCGCGAGCCGGGCGAGCGCGACTCGGAGAGCCTCTACGAAGCCGAGGCCGACAGCGGCCGCGCGGCGGACCTCCAAGCGCAGCTCGCCGCGCTCGAACGCGCCGAGGCGCGCCTGCAGGCGGGCACGTTCGGCCTGTCCGTGGACAGCGGCGAGCGGATCCCCGACGCGCGCCTGGAGGCAAAGCCCACAGCCGAGCGCACCGTCGCCGAGGAGCAGGCGCTCCGCGGCTGACGCGGGCGCCGCGCCTACTCGCGCGCGAAGAACGGCGGCGCCAGCAGCGCGAGCAGGCCGACCGCCACCAGCACGATCGGCCAGGTGCCGAGGTCGTGGCCGATCGAGCCCCCGTGCTCGAGGTGCGTGATCCGCAGCCCCACGCTCAGCGATGCGACCGCAAGGCCCGCGCCCCCCACGTAGCCGAGCCCCCGCACGCGCAGCCTCGAGCCGAGCCATCCCAGCCCCACCGAGACGATCACCAGGTACAGGTCCCAGCCGAAGTGCTGCGCGCCGTTCGTCTGGAAGTGCAGGAGCCGATCCCCACCGAGCTGCGCGAAGACGGAGTCGACGGCCCCGACGACCACGCCGATCGCGCCGGCGCCGATGGCCCCGATGCCGCCCGCGATCGCGATCTCCGCGCCCCCGAGGCGATCCCCGCGCGCGAGCGGTATGCCGGTCGCGAGCATCAGGGCGGAGCCCACCGCGAGCAGCCAGCGCACCGTGCCCGTGGAGGGGTGCCCGAGGATCAGGTCCCACAACAGCAGCCACGCCACCAGCGCGAACAGCGCCGAGAGCAGCATCGCGTAGGGCACGCCGATCCGAAGCGCCCCCACGGCCGCGAGCAGCGCCGTGAGCGCGAACAGCACCACGCTCACCAGATTGCCGTGGCCCGCGCCCGACCAGGTCAGGAACAGCTCCAGCGCGACCGGGGTGAGCAGCACCGCGATCACGAGCTGGATCGCCCCGCCCGGCCCGCCGCGCCTGACCGAGCCCGGGCGCTCGAGCTCCAGCGCGAGCAGGTAGAGCAGGATCGCGGGCGCGAGGATCACGAGCATGCGATCGAAGTCGTTCCAGCTGCCGCCGGAGGCCTCCCTGATCAGCGCGACCAGCGCGCCCGTGGCGAGCAGCATCGCTCCCGAGCCCCGCGTCAGCTCGCGCGTGTCGCGCCACGACGATCGCATCGTGCGCCACGCTAACCAGCGCCCCGGAGGGATCTGCGGGGCGGACGGCGGGGCACGCGCTGGGGTAGGCTCCCGGAGTGCTCGCCTTTCGCCAGGCAGTGGAAGCGCAGGACATGCAGGCGGCCGTCGCCACGCTCGCCGAGGACGTTCGCTTCGGCAGCCCGATCGTGTTCCGCGAGTACAACGGACGCGATGATGTGGGGATGGTCCTGATGGCCGTCTCGCGCGTGTTCGAGGACTTCCGCTACGAGCGCGAGATCGGCTCCGAGCAGGACGCCGACCACGCGCTGGTGTTCCGTGCGCGGGTGGGTGACCGCGAGCTCGAGGGCGTGGACCTCCTGCACACCGACGCCGCCGGGCAGGTGGACGAGCTCGTGGTGATGGTCAGGCCGATGTCCGCCGCGCTCGCGCTGCAGAAGGCGATGGCCGAGATGCTCGCCGAAGCCTCCTCCTAGGGACCTCGCGCGGGCCGGCAGGGAGCGCCGGCCGTGGTCCGCTAGCCGGCGAGTGCGTCCGCCGAGCGCGGCACGCGCGGTGCGGGAACCGCGGAGTCCACCCGGGCGGCGAGGATCGCGATGTCGTCGCGCGCGCCCTCGCGCAGGTCGACGAGCGCCAGCAGCGAGTCGATCGCCTCGCGCGCCGAGCGCGGGGGCGTGGATGACAGCGCAGCGATCATCTGCTCCACCGAGAGCACGCGTCCCGGCGCGTGCGCCTCGGCGAGTCCGTCGGTGTACAGCGCGAGCGAGTCGCCCGGGCTGAGCACCGTGGTCGCCTCGGGGATCTGCGGGTCCGGGAACACCCCCAGCAGCGTGCCGCACGCGCCGAGCTCCTCGGCGCCGCCGTTGGCGCGGGACACGAGCGCCGCGGGGTGGCCCGCGGCGGCGAGCACCACGTGCACGCCGTCGTCCCGGAAGCCGAGCCGCGCGAGGATCGCGGTGGCGAAGCGGCCGTCGAAGTCGTGTTCGAGCATCGCGTCGTTGACGCGCGTGAGCACGCTCGCGGGACCCTCGCTCTCGCGCGCGTACGCGACTGTGGTGTGGCGCAGAAAGCCCGTCAGCACCGCGGCTTCGGCCCCCTTGCCGCACACGTCGCCCACGACGAGCCACGTGTCCTCGCCGTCGGCGAACACGTCGTAGAAGTCACCGCCCACTTCGCTGCCCGCACCCATCGGCTGGAAGAAGCTCTCCAGCTGCAGGCCCGAGACCCGCGGCAGCGCGGCGGGCATCAGGCTGTGGCGCAGCGTGTGCGCCACGTGGGCACGCTCCGCGTACAGGCGCGCGTTGTCGAACGCCAGCGACGCGCGGCCGGTGAGATCCTCCAGCAGCTGCAGCTCGGGCTCCGCGAACGGCTCCGGTCGCAGGAACGAGATCACCCCGAGCATGCGCCCGCGGGCGAACATCGGGATCGCCGCGAGCGCGCCGTAGCCGCTCTCGCGCATCAGCTCGCGGTGGGGGTGATCGGCGACGGCTTCTCCTTGCTTTACGACCGCCACGCCGCTCTCGCCGGCACTCTCGGCGAGCACGCGCGCGTGTCCGCTGGCGAGCGCCTGCGCGATCGGCCCGGCGAGGTGCAGGTCGGGCGGGCTCTCCTCGTGCATCGCCTCCACCCGCACCGCCAGGCCGCGCTCGGACGCGTGGGCGACGGTGGTGGCGATCTGGCCCGCGGTTCCGAGCACGTCGATCACGCACAGCTCGGCGAGGCCGGGGACCGCCGTGGAGGCGATCCGGCGAAGCGTCTGCTGGGGGTCCAGCGAGGTGTCGAGGTTCGCGGTGGCCGCGATCAGGAACTCGAGGTGCGCGCGCCCGCTGCGCATGCGGCCGAGCGCGCTGTGGATCACGCCGGTGGTGAGCAGCGCGAGCACTCCCCCCACGCACGCGATCGCGCCGAACGTCGCGGAGACGTCTTCGTAGACGACCGGCAGCAGGAAGGCGAGCAGGCCGATCACCCACACCCACGCGAACCGCACCCGTGGCTGGAACGCCGCGGCGTGGCCGATCGCGAAGAAGTAGAGCAGCGCGAACGGGCTCTGAGACCCACCCGTCGAGGCGCACAGCACGGCGATGTGGACGATCCCCCACACGTCCGCCACCCACGCGAGCCACAGGCTCGCGCGGCCGCCGAGCACGAGCCCCGTGAGCACCGCCGCGGTGAGAAACGCGCTGCCCGCCACCGCCGCCGCGCCCGCGGGTGAGCTCACGTGCGGGAGCAGCGCCGAGGTGGCGATCAACGCCCCACCGGTCACGAACAGGGCCGCCGCGGCGAGCACCGCGGCGCTCACTTCCCCCCGTGGCATCCCCCCGTCCGCGTCGCTCCTGGTCCAGGGGCGCATGCGGGTAATCGTATGTCACGCGGGCCGCCGGAACCGCTGGCTGCGCTGCGACTTTCAGGCTGCCAGCGCGTGCGGCTGCACGCGCGCGAGCGCATCCGCATCGCCCTCGAAGCCGAGCCCGCGGTCGCGCGCCTCGGCCAGCGTCACCTGGCCGCTGAGCACCCCCAGGATCGTGTGCGGCGTGCCCGTGAGGATCGCGTCGGGCTCGTCGCACTCGCCCTCGCGCGCGTGCACGGCACCGTCGACCGTCTCGATCACCATCGGCGCCTCCCCCGCGGAGGTGCGCAGCACGATCGCCACCGCGGCCTCCTCGGGCCGGTGGTCGGAGAGGAACAGCTCCGCCGGCCATGCCAGCCAGCGCCCGCGGAACTCGTCGCCGGGCGCGGGCCCCTCCACCATCAACGGGATCCCCCATCGGCCGAGACCGTCGATCACCGGCTGGAGCGCCCGCCCGCGCTCGGTCAGCGTCAGCAGCACCGCCGCCACCGGCGGCGCCGCCTGGCGCCGCGTCACCACGCCCGCGGCCTCGAGCGCGCGCAGTCGGTCGGCGAGCAGGTTCGTCGCGATCCCGGGCAGGCCGTCGCGGAGATCCGTGTAGCGGCACTCGCCGCGCACGAGCAGCTCGCGGATGATCAGCATCGTCCAGCGGTCACCCACGACGTCGAGCGCCCTGGCGATCGCGCAGTACTGCCCGTAGGAGCGCATGGGACACACTCTACAACATTTTATTTATATTTTTGTGTAGTTGGTTGATTTTCTTGTCTAGCTGTGTTAGACCTCCGTGCATGACCAGACGCCGACTCATCCTCCCCGCGCTCCTGATCGCGTCGTTCGCGATCAACCTCGACACCACGATCGTCAACGTGGCGCTGCCCACGCTCGTGCGCGAACTGCACGCGAGCAACAGCCAGCTGCAGTGGATCGTGGACGCCTACAACCTCGTGTTCGCCGCGCTGCTGCTGTCCGCCGGCTCGCTGTCCGACCGCCTCGGCCGCAAGGGCATGCTCCTCGGCGGCCTCGCCGTGTTCGGGCTCGCGAGCGCTGCGGGCGGCCTCACCACCAGCACCGGCGCGCTGATCGCAGCGCGCTGCGTGATGGGCCTCGGCGCGGCGATGGTGTTCCCCTCGACCCTCTCGCTGATCTCCAACATCTACACCGAGCGCGGCGAGCGTGCGCGCGCGATCGGGCTCTGGGGCGCAACCGGCGGCATCGCGATCGCGCTCGGCCCGATCGTCGGCGGGTGGCTGCTGGCGCACTTCGACTGGAGCAGCATCTTCTTCGCGATGACGCCCGTGGCGGCGCTCGCCGCGCTGCTCGTCGCGCTGGGCGTGCCCACCTCGCGCGACCCCGGCGCGCCCGCGCTCGATCGTGCGGGCTTCGGGCTCTCCGCCGCCGCGATGGCGCTCCTGATCTTCACGATCATCGAGGCGCCCGAACACGGGTGGGGCAGCGCGCGCACGCTCGCCGGCTTCGCCGCCGCCGCGCTGCTGCTCGGCACGTTCATCGCCTGGGAGCGGCGCACGAGCTCGCCGATGCTCGACGTGCGGCTGTTCGCCAACCCCCGCTTCACCGCCGCCTCGGGCTCGGTGACCGTCGCGTTCTTCTCGCTGTTCGGGTTCATCTTCCTGATGACCCAGTACTTCCAGTTCATCAAAGGCTATGACCCGCTGTCGGCGGGCGTGCACCTGCTGCCGGTCGCCACCTCTGTCGGCGTCGCGTCGGTGCTCGGCACCAAGCTCGCAGTGCGCTTCGGCACGAAGCTGATCGTCACGCTCGGGCTCGTGATGGTGGCGGCCTTCTACGCCTGGGTCACCACCGCGTCCGCCACCACCCCGTACTCGGTGATCGCCGCGCAGATGGTCCTCTACGGCGTCGGCATGGGCCTCACGAGCGCCCCCGCCACCGAGGCGATCATGGGCGCGGTGCCGCGCGCCAAGGCAGGCGTGGGCTCGGCCGTCAACGACGCCACGCGGCTGCTCGGCGGCACGCTCGGCGTGGCGGTGATCGGCAGCGTCTACGCCTCGCTGTTCGCCAGCCGCCTCGTCGCCTCCCTGCCGCACCGGCTGCCCGGCGGGCTCGTCCACACCGCGCGCGCCTCGGTCGGCTCCGCGTTCGCGGTCGCCGAACGGCTGTCCGCGTCTGCGCCCGGCGCGGGCCTCGCCGTCAGGAACGCCGCCACGCACTCGTTCCTGCACGGCTTCAGCGCAGGCTGCGTCGTCGCCGGCGCGGTCGCCGCCGCCGGTGCGGTGATGGCGGCGCTGCTGCTGCCCTCGCAGCCCGCCAGCCCCGTGGCCGCCGAGGCGGGCGCGTGCGTCGAGGCTGACCCTGCCCCCGAGCAGCTCGCGCCCGTCGCACGCCCCGCGCTCGGCACCCGCAGCTGATCTCCCTCCCCCGCGCCCTCGGATCCCGCGCTACACGTGCAGCTCGCCGATCCCCACGACGGTCGCCCAGCCACCCACCTCGACGCGCTCCAGACCCTCCCGCGAGCCGTGCGCGCACGCGATCAGCAGCGAGGGCCTTCCGATCTGCAGCCCCTGGCGGATCTCCACCCGCTCCCCGAACGCAACGCGCCCGTGGCGCGCGAGGTGCACCGCGAGCGGCCCCGCCGCAGAGCCCGTCGCGGGATCCTCCGGCACGCCCAGCCCCGGGGCGAAGTTGCGCGACAGCACGCGCGCCCCCGCTGCCCCCCGTCCTTGCTCGAGGAGCGCGAAGCAGCCCACGCCCACCTCACCGAGTCGCGCGAGCGCGGCCATGTCGGGGACGAGCGCCGCAAGCGCGTCCTCGTCCGGCAGCTCCACGTAGACGTGGCGGGGTCCGTTGACGTACGCCTGGACCGGCAGGCCGGAGCGCTGCAGCCCGAGCGCCGTGAGCAGCTCCCGCTCGCGCTCGAACGGCTGCCACGTGGGCAGCGGCTGCTGCATCGTGCCGAAGCGCGCGCGGCCCGCCACCTGCTCGAAGGACACCGCCACGTCCCCCGCGGCCGTCTCGAGCGTCACCCGCGGGAGCGCGAGCGCAGCGCTCAGCAGCGCTGCGGTGCCGAGCACGGGATGGCCCGCGAACGGCAGCTCCGCGGCGGGGGTGAAGATCCGTGCGCGCGTGTGGGCGTCGCCTGCGGGCTGCTGGAGGAACACGCTCTCCGAGAGGTTCAGCTCGCGCGCGATGCGCTGCATCAGCTCCTGCGCGAGCGCGCTCGCGTCGCCGGTGAAGACCGCCAGCGCGTTGCCCTCCAGCGGCGTGTCCGTGAACACGTCCAGCAGCACGTAGCGAAGGCCGCCCGCTCCTGCCGCCACCGGCGCGGCGCCCGCGGCGGCGAGCGGATCGAACCGCTCGAGCGAGGCGATCGCGGAACCCATAGCGGACAGCGTAGGAGTACGCTCGCCCTCAGCCAACCGAGAGGAGAGCTTCGATGGGCGCCGTTGTGGAACAGCAGATCGAGGACGGCGTGGCGCTGCTCACGCTCAACCGGCCAGACCGCCTGAACGCGTGGACCGGGGAGATGGAGAACCTCTACTTCGACCTGCTCGAAGCGTGTGCCGCCGACACCGACGTGCGCGCGATCGTCGTCACAGGCGCCGGGCGCGGCTTCTGCGCGGGCGCCGACATGAACGACCTGCAGACGCTCGGCGGCGCCGGGTCCGAGGAGAACGGCGCCGCTGCCAACGGCGACGCGGTCGCGGCGGCCGAAGAGCGCGCGCGCGAGCGGCGCCCCCAGAGCCTCCCGCTGGGGATCCCCAAGCCGCTGATCGCCGCCATCAACGGGCCGTGCGCCGGGATCGGCCTGGTGCAGGCCTTGATGTGCGACATCCGCTTCGCCGCGCGGGGCGCGAAGTTCACGACCGCCTTCGCGCGCCGCGGCCTGGTCGCAGAGCACGGGATCTCGTGGATGCTGCCGCGCCTGGTGGGACCCGCGCGCGCGATGGACCTGCTCCTGTCCGCGCGGGTGCTGCTCGCCGAGGAGGCGTGCGAGCTGGGGCTCGTCAACCGCGCGCTCGCGCCCGATGAGCTGCTCGATGCCACCCTCGAGTACGCGCGCGACCTCGCCCGCAACTGCTCGCCGGCGAGCATGGCCGCGATGAAGCAGCAGGTGTACGGCGATCTCGAGCGAAGCCTGCTCGATGCGACCGCTCGTGCCGACGAGCTGATGCTGCGCTCGTTCGCCGGCGGGGACTTCCGCGAGGGCGTCTCGAGCTTCCTCGAGCGGCGCGAGCCGCGCTTCGCCGCGCTCGGCTAGGCGCCCGCTGCGCTCGGCTCGGGGTCCAGCGCGCGCATCGTCACGCGCACGCCACCGAGCGCCAGCTCCGCGCGGCCCGCACGCACGTGCTCGGGCACGGCGAGCGCGATCTCGCACAGCCCTTCCGGGCCGTCACCGGCCTCGCGGAAGCGGACCGCGCCGCCGTCGAGCGCGATCGCAGGCTCCGCCCCCGCAGCGCCCACGTGGAGGCCGAGCACCTGCGCCCAGCGCGAGGCGACCGCGCCGGGCTCGCGCACGGCGACTGTCACGCCCTCCAGCCGCGCGCGCGCGCCCGCTTGCGCGCCCTCGCTCCACGAGGACCCCTGCTCGGCGGCGGTGCCCTGGGCCGTCCACCCGGGACCGCCCCAGCGCCACGATCCGTAGGGGCGCGAGCTGTCGATCGAGACGATCGCGCCACCGATGTCGGCGGGGTGCAGGTGCGTCCCGGAGATGTCCGGAAGGTCGATCTGCCACACCACGCGGATGCCCATCTCGGCGGCCCGCTCGCGCGCGCCGTCGAGATCGAGGAGGTCGAAGATCAGCATGTAGCCGCCGTCGCCGTTGCGCTCCAGGTAGCGGCCGCCCGCCGTGCCCTCGCGGATCGGGGAGACGACCTCCAGGAAGCAGTCCTCGAGCGCGAACACCACGTTCGCGAGGCCGAACTCCGCCACGCCGGGGTCGCGGAACGGCTCGCGCAGGTCCAGCTGCTCGCGCAGCGCCGACGCGAGCGGCTCCAGCTCGCGCGCGACGAGCACGGCCTGGCGCAACCTCACTCCCACACCGTCCGCCATCGCCGCGAAGGCTACCGCCGACGCGCACGCCGTGGGCACACGGATAATCACGCGATGGGGCGCCGCGACGCGATCACCAGACCGGGACGGACACCGCGCACGGCGCGCAGCCGCACCGCGTTCTGGCGCGCGGTCGACTGGCTCGTCGCCAGCGAGAACCCCGCCGGCACGATCTACGGGCTGCTCGCGATCGGCGCGCTGCTCGCCGCGGAGAGCGGGCGCCACGAGACCCACCTCGACACGCTGCTGTCCGCGGGGGTGGCGGCGTGCGGGTACTGGCTGCTGCACTCCTACGCCACGGTGCTCGGCGAGCGCCTGCGCGGTGCTGTGCGGCTGGATCTGCGGACGCTCGCAACCACCCTCTCGCACGATCGTGCGCTGCTGCGCGGCGCCGCGGTCCCGCTCGTGGTGATCGTGATCACATGGCTCGCGGGTGCGGACCAGGAACTCGGCGTCCGCGTGGCGCTCTGGACCACGGTCGCATGCATCTTCGTATTCGAGCTGACCGCGGGGCTGCGCAGCGGCGCCGCGCCGCACGAGGTGGCGCTCGAGGCGGGGATCGGCCTGCTGCTCGGGCTCGCGCTCCTCGCCCTGCGCCTGCTCCTGCACTGACCCGCCGAGCGCCACCGCGGCGCAGGGCCGGTCTCTCAGCGGCGCCTGCGCCTTTCGGCGAGGTACGTCAGCACGATTCCCGCGAGCGCCGAGATCACGATCACCACGATCAACGGCGCGTGGCCGGAGCCGACGATCCAGTCCACCTTGACTTCCTTGAGGTTCAGGACCGCGAACAGCGTCGCCAGCACCGCGATCACGAGCATCGCGCCGGTTCGCGCAGCCTCCCGAGGGGAGCGCTCGCGGCCCGGCTCCCCGCCCTTGTGCGGGCGCTCTTTGGGTGGTGAGCTCGCCATCGTCGCTCTGTGTTGATCGTAGCCGCTGGGCAGGCGGCCGGCGCGGCGCCCGAGGAGCGGCCCGGCGGGCGGCGAATACCATCGGGGTGATGACCCGAAGGCTTCCCCCGCCGCGCGCAGCGCTCGCGTGCGCCCTCCTCCTCGCGTGCGGGAGCCTGCTCGCCGCGTGCGGCTCCTCGCATACGGACACCGTGATCGCCACCACGCCCGTCAACTCCGACGGAACGACCACCACCGGGACGACGGCGACGACCAACACGACACCCGCGGTGACCACGCGCACCGCCACCGTCCCCGCGCCGGGCGGCACACCCGCCACCGCGACCACGCGGACCGCGCCCGAGCCGGCGTTCACCGAACACGAAAGCCACGCAGAAGGCGTGGGCGCGGCGGCGGCGCTCGTTCGCGCGCACGGCTACACGCCCAACAACACCGGCGAATACCAC
>JAICYC010000085.1 GCA_025934395.1 Solirubrobacteraceae bacterium
AGCAGCAGAAGGCCTCCTCGAGCGAGCAGGCGAGCGAGATCAGCTTCAACGTCGCGGAGGCGGCGCTGAACGCCCAGATCGGGCAGCTCGCGCGCGCATGGCCTTCGGAAGGAGAACAGAAATACGAACCGGTCTGCACCGCGAACACCACGACCTCGACGAACGGCTGCCCGTCGGCCGAAAGCCTCGCGAAAGGCTACCCCGTGAGCGGCTCGACCTGCAGCAAAGGCGGCAACGAAGCGTGGGGCTCCCCGACGACCAACGAGTGGACCACCTACGTGCGCGACGACGGGCCGCTGGAAGGCACCCCCAACACCACCTACAACTCCACCGAAGTGCTGAACGACCCGACCTACGACGCCAACGGCGACGGCAAGGTGTGGGTCCGCTCCGTGGGCGTCTCCCAGTGCCGGATCGTCACCCTGATCAGCCTCGTCTCGGAGCAGCTCGTCTCGGTCCCGTTCCCCGAAAGCGCGATCGCGGGCAACTGGTTCACGACCGGGAACAACGGCAACAAGATCATCCTCAACACGCAGGGCAAAGCCAGTAAACCGGGCGGCGTGAGCATGCGCTGCGAAGGCCGCACGGCGACGACCTGCGAGGAATACCGGCCCGGGCCACCGGTGTCGCAGGTGGAACCGGACACCACCAACGCCGCGCCCACCCCGAGCCCGGCCCTGACGGCGTCCCAGCGCGAATCGCTGAAGAAAACCGCCGAAATCCTCGGCCACTACTTCCCGACGACGAGCCCATGCCCGGAAAGGTTCTCGCAGCTCGCCGGAGAGCCGGTCTACATCGAAGGGCCCTGCAAACTGAGCTTCAAGGGCAACGAAGTCGACAACACCGAATCCAAAGCGGGGTTCCTGATCCTCCAGAACGGCACACTCGAACTCGACGGCGGCGACGAATACAACGGCACGATCTACGCCGTCAACGAACAGAAATCGTCCGGGATCGTCGTGCACCTGCAGGGCAAATCGCGCGTGCGCGGAAGCATCGTCGTGGACGGCACCGGGGGGATCCAGTTCGGCGACTCCGGCGGCAAAGGCCACGAAGAAAACGAAAACTACATCTACAGCCTGAACGCGGTGCTGAACCTGCGCGCGTTCAAGGGAGCCGCAGGTACGCGCAACAGCTTCCGCGTGCTCCCCACAGGCCAGTGACCGCCGGCGCCGCGCGCGCCGCTCACTCCCGACGGCTGAGCCCTTCCCCCTCGAGCCATCGCACGGTGGCCGCGAGCCCGGCGCCGTAGTTCACTCCCGGCTTCCAGCCGAGCTGCGTGCGCGCAGCGGTCGTGTCGAAGCTCTGGGGCCGCCCGAGGACATCAACGGCCTGACGGGATAGCAGCGGAGGGATCGTCGCGCCGCTCGCCTTCCGCACGGCGCGGTAGGCGTGCTCGAGCCCGTAGCCGATTCCGCGCGCGACGCCGTAGGGCAGGCTGAAGCGCGCAGGCTCGCAGCCGAGGCCCGCGGCGAGGTCGTCGGTGAAGCGCCGCCAGGTCACGCCGAGGCCGTCGCTCGCGTTGAACGCGCCGCCCGGCGCGGCGGTGTGGGTGAGCGCGAGCAGCACCAGGTCGACCACGTTCTCGACGTAGGAGAGCCCCGCGTCGCAGCGGCCGGCGTCCACGAGCAGCATCTGCCCCCGCGTGAGCGCGCGGGCGATCTCCCCCACGACCTCGCGCGACCCCGGGCCGTAGACCGTCGCGGGTCGCACGATCGCGACCGCGAGCCCGCGCTCGCGCGAGACGCGACGGACCTCCTCCTCGGCCTCGCGCTTGGTCTGGGCGTACCAGCTGCCGAACCGCGAAGGCACGCACGCCTCCCCCACGTTCGGGGTCCCCGGATGGCCGTACACGTCGGTGGTGCTCAGGTGCACAACGCGCCGCACCCCCTCCGAGGCGGCCGCCTCCAGCAGGCGCCGGGTCCCGTGCACGTTGACCGCGCGCATCTCCGCAACGGTCGCCCAATCGCTCACGAGCGCAGCGCAGTGAACCACGTCGGTGCATCCGCGCACGGCAGGCCTCGGCGAGCGCGCGCCCGCGAGGTCGCCGACGGCGAGCTCCGCGCCGAGCTCGCGCAGGCGCGCGGTGTCGCTGCTCGGGCGCACCAGACAGCGCACTCCCCGCCCCGCGGCGAGCAGGCGCTCGGCGACATGCGCGCCGATGAACCCGCTCGCGCCCGTCACCAGGCACTGACCCTCCCCCGTGGCGCGCGAGGCGGCCGTCGCGCCCGGGAGCCCTGTCACGAAAGCGTGGCGCGCGCCCGGCGGGCGAGCGTTGCGGTGGCGATCCTCCGCACCACCGCGAGGTTGCGAGAAGTCCCCCCCTCGCAGTCTCCGAGCACCGCGGCGAGCGCTTCGAGGAAGCGCTCTGCCTCGGCGGTCGAGAGCGTCAGCGGCGGGAGCAGCTTGATCACGTCGTTCTTGCCGGCGGCCATCGTGATGATCCCGTGGTCGCGGTGCAGCGGGATCACGATCAGCTGCGGGAAGAGGCCCTCGCTCGCGCGGTGGATCAGACGCCAGTTCAGCCGCGCCGCCCGCGAGCGCGGCTCGCACAGCTCGATCCCGATCATCAGGCCCGCCGAGCGCACCTCCTTGATCAGCTCGTAGCGCTCCGCCAGCTCCGCGAGGCCGCCCGTCAGCGTGCTGCTCACCCGCCCCACGCGGTCGAGCAGCCGGTCCCGCTCGATGATCCGCATCGTCGCCAGGCCCGCGGCCATCGACAGGCGGTTGCGACCGTAGGTGGACTGGTGCACGTAGCAGCGCTCGAGCGTCCCCACCGCGCGCTGGTAGATCTCGCGCCGCGTGACCATCGCTGCGACGGGCATGTAGCCGCCGCTGAGCGCCTTGCCCACGAGCACGAAGTCGGGCTCGAGCTCCCAGCGCTCCAGCGCGAACCAGTGCCCGGTGCGAGCGAGCCCGGTCTGCACCTCGTCGAGCACGAACAGCGCGCCGTGGCGCCGGCAGAGCTCCTGTGCGGCGCGCAGGTAACCATCCGGCGGGAGCGTGACCATCCGCCCCTGGATCGGCTCCACGATGAACGCGGCCACGTCGCCGCGCCGCAGCTCGGCCTCGAGTCGGTCCAGGTCGCCGAACGGCACGCGCGCACAACCGGGCAGGAGCGGGCCGAAACCCTCCTTGAAGAAGTCGTCGCCCACGATCGACAGCGGCCCGAGCGTGACGCCGTGGAAGCTGCTCTCGCACGAGAGCAGGCGCGGCCGGCCGGTCGCGGCGCGCGCGAACTTCATCGCCGAGTCGACCGCCTCCGCGCCGGTGCTGGCGAAGAACACCGCGTCGAGTCCCGTCGGCAGCCGGCGCGCGAGCTCCTCGGCGAGCATGCCCGCGAGCGCGGAGTAGTGGATCTGCACCCCGTCCACGAGGTCCGCGTCGAGCGTGGCGCGCAGCACCTCGCGCACGTCGGGGTTGTTGTGGCCGAGGCTCGCGAATCCCTCCCCGGTGTGGAAGTCGAGGTAGGCGCGGCCGGCGGCGTCGTAGAGATGGGACCCCTGCGCGGAGACGTGCTCCTTGTCGAACCCGAGGATCGAGAGCACGTCGACGAGCGAGGGGTCGAGATGCCTGCTCGCCAGCGCGAGCGTCTCGCCCGAGCGCGCCCTTGCATCGCCGACGACGCCGAGCGCGTCGGAGGGCGGCGCGGCGGCTTCGGGGGTCTCGGGGAGCGCGCTCATGACGGTGTGCGATGCGGGCGGAGGGACTCGAACCCCCAAGGCCGTGAGGCCACCGGCTCCTAAGGCCGGCGTGTCTGCCAGTTTCACCACGCCCGCCGGGCCAGCCAGAGGGTAGCTGCGCGCCGTGCTCCACGGTGCCCCGCGGGCCGCGCGAGCCTGTATCTTCCGCGATATGTCTACGCCGCGCGACGGCAGGCGCGATCCTGGCGTGATCATCACGCACCCCAACCGCGACAAGGCGGTCGTGCAGGCGACGCGCGCGACGGTGGTGCTGCTGATGCTCGCCACGGCGGCGCTCGTCCTGATCGTGACGATCGGCGGCTGGAGCGTGCTCGAGGGCGCGAAGCCGATCGAGATCGCCTACGTGGCCGTGTACCTCACGATGGCGTTCTTCGCGGTGCGGTGGAACCGCGGGGTCCTGCCGGTCACCGCAGCGCTCGCGGTGCTGCTCGCGATCTTCGCGCTGGTCGCGGGCCCGGCGTGGTTCGACCGCGACAAAGCCGGGTTCGCCCAGCCGTCGCTGGACGCGAGCCTGCTCGGCCTGCTGACGCTGTTGATCGTGCCGATCCAGATCCTGCTGGTGGCGTTCGCTATGCGCGGCTTCAACCAGGGCTGGAACGTGGAGCTCGAGCGCAGGGACCCGGGCGCAGCGCCCCCGCCCGGCGAAGCCGCCCCGTATCCCGCCTGAGCATCCGCGCCCCGCCCGCAGCGGCGGCTATGCTCGCGTCGCTGGCACCCCGCGGCGGTGGCGGAACGGTAGACGCGGGGCCCTCAAAAGGCCCTGTCCGCAAGGGCGTGTGGGTTCGACTCCCACCCGCCGCACTCGCTGTGACGCTGCTCACGCGTCAACGAGCGCGAACAGCGGCTCGACGAGCTCCTCGCGAGCCACGAGGATGCCCCACGGGAGATCGGGGCGCTCGGGGAGCTCACGCACGACGAGGCCCGCGCGTTCGCAGATCAGCACCCCCGCGGCGATGTCCCACTGCTTCACCGTGCGCTCGAAGTACGCGTCGTAGCGCCCCGCGGCGGTCCACGCGAGGTCCAGCGCAGCGCTGCCCGCCCGGCGGATGTCGCGCACCCGCGGCAGGATCCGCGAGACGGCCGCGCCCTGCGCGGCGCGCACGCGCGCGTCGTAGGCGAACCCCGTTGCGACCATCGCGCCCGCGAGCGCGTCGGCGCCCGCCACTCCCGCCGCCTGCTCGGCCGTGCGCCCGTGCAGCTCGCTGACCCCTGCGGGGCCGATCAGCCGCGCGTGCCCGTCGCGGCTCGCCGTGAACAGGTCGTTGCGCGAAGGGTCGTAGATCGCCCCCACGAGCATCCCGCCCGCGTCGCGCGCGGCGACGCTCACGCACCACTGCGGGATCCCGTACAGGAAGTTCACGGTGCCGTCGAGCGGGTCCACGACCCACTGCAGGCCGCTCGCACCCTCGTCGTGGTCGCCCTCCTCGCCCACGAAGCCGTCGTCGGGACGCCGTTCGGCCAGCAGCTCGCGGATGGCGTGCTCGGAGGCGAGGTCGGCCTCGCTGACGAGGTCGGTGGGCGTGCTCTTGCTCGCGACCCCGCGCTCCGCGCCCCGGCGCACCCGCTCCGAGAGGAGCGCCCCCGCCATGCGCGCGGCCGACACGGCCACCTCGAGCAGCGCGTCCTGGTCGCTCACGAGAAGCCGGGCGGGCGCTCCCCGGCCCAGGGGCGCTCCGCCTCGATCTGCGCAGCGAGCGACAGCAGCAGGCGCTCGGCACCCGCGCGGGCCACGATCTGCACCGCCCGGGGCAGCCCGTCTGCCCCGAAGCCGACCGGCACGGAGGCGGCCGGCTGGCCGGTGACGTTCCAGACGCCGTTGTAGGGGACGATCCCCGCGACCGCGTTGAGCGTCCACGTCGCCCCCCGCCCCTGCAGCCAGCCGATCTCCGGCGGCGGCTGCGCGGTGGCGGGCGTGATGAGCACCTCGCAGCGCTCGAGCACGCCGTTCATCCGCTCGGAAAGAGCCGGCTCCCTGGCCAGCGAGCGCCGCACGAGCGACATCGGCAGCAGCCCGCCGATGCGTGCCATCGCGGCGGTCCTGCGTTCGAGCCGCACAGGACGCGCGAGCGCGGCTGCGTCGTCGTGGATGCCTCGCAGGTAGCGGATCAGCACTTCCTGGATCGCATCGGGGCCGTAGTCGGGGTCCTCCTCGACCACCTCGTGGCCGAGCGAGCGCAGGAGCTCGGCGGTCCGCTCCAGCGCCGCCGCAGCATCGCTGTCGAGCCGCGAGATCACGCCGAACGGAACCTTGCGCGACACCGCCACGCGCAGGCGCCCCGGCGGCGAGGAGGCCGCCTCGGCGAACCCGCCCGCCGCCTCACCGTCCACCGGCTCGGAGGCCACGTCGTGGAACAGCGCCGTGTCGGCAACCGTCCGCGCGAGCAGGCCGTACACCGACAGCCCGTGCCACGGGCTCTGGCGCGGCGCCACCGACACGCGCCCGCGCTGTGGCTTCAGGCCGAACAGACCGCACCACGCGGCCGGGATCCGGATCGAGCCCGCCCCGTCGGAGCCGAGCGCCGCGCCCACCAGCCCTGCGGCGACCGCCGCGCCGCTCCCCCCGCTCGAGCCCCCGGGCGTGTGGCGCGTGTCCCACGGGTTGCGGGCGGTGCCGAAGGTGGCGGTCTCCGTGAACGGCCATTGCGTCAGCTCGGGCACGGCGGTCTTGCCGATCACGATCGCGCCCGCCTCGCGCAGCCGGCGGACCACCTCGGAGTCCGCGGTGGCCGGCGCTGCGGCGGCGTTGGTGCCGAAGGTGGTCACCTCGCCGAGCACGTCCATGTCGTCCTTGACGGCGACCGGCACGCCGAGCAACGGCCGCTCGCCGCCCGCCCGACCTTGCGCAACGAGGGCGCCACGCCGGGCGTCCGCCTGGTCGGCCTCGAGCAGCGCGCGCTCTCCCAGCACCACCCGGAACGAGCGCAGCTCGCGGTCGTAGCGGTCGATCCGGCCGAGGTACAGCTCCACGAGCTCGCGGGAGGACACCTCGCCGTCGGCGATCATCCGCGCCTGGCGCGCGATCCCGGCGTATGCGAGCTCGACGGCGTCCACGCTGCGCCCTAGACCGGCGTGACGGGGTTGTGCTTGGCGGGCCAGTCGCGCTGCTTGCTCTCGCAGTGCGCGAAGCGTGCGATCAGCTCGCCGCGCAGCGAGCCCGGCTCGACGACCGCGTCGATCACGAGCTCGGAGGCGAGGTGCAGGATGTCGATGTCCTCGGCGTACTCGCGGCGCAGCTCCTCGGTGCGGCGCGCGCGCTCGTCATCGTCCTCGATCGCCTGCAGCTGGTTGAAGTACACCGCGTTGATCGCCGCCTGCGGGCCCATCACGGCGATCGACGCGGTGGGCAGCGCGATGCAGCCGTCGGGCTCGAAGGCGGGCCCGGCCATCGCGTACAGCCCTGCGCCGTAGGCCTTGCGCACGATCACCGACAGCTTCGGCACGGTCGCCTCGCTGACGGCGCTGATCATCTTCGCCCCGTGACGGATGATGCCGTCGCGCTCGACCTGCGTTCCGATCATGAAGCCGGGGACGTCGGCGAGGAACAGCAGCGGCACGTTGAACGCGTTGCACGTCCAGATGAAGCGCGCAGCCTTGTCGGCGGAGTCGCCGAACAGCACGCCGCCCTTGTGCTTGGGCTGGTTCGCGACGACCCCGATCGCGCGACCTTCCAGGCGCGCGAAGCCGACCACCAGCTCCTTCGCCCAGCGCGGGTGGATCTCCATGAACGAGCCCGCGTCGAGGAGCGCGGCGAGCAGCGCCTTGATGTCGAACGGCTTGTTCTCGTCGTCGGGGATCAGCGCGCCGATGTCGCCGCCCGTCGGCTCGGCGGGCGGCGCGGTGGGCGCCTGGAGCTGCCAGTTGCCGGGCAGGTAGGAGAGGTAGCGGCGCGCTTCGTCGATGCCCTCCGCGTCGTCCTTGACGAGCTGGTGGCCGCATCCGGAGACGCCCGTGTGCATCTTCGCGCCGCCCATCTCCTCGAGCGACACCTTCTCGCCGATCACCATCTCGGCCATCCGCGGCGAGCCGAGGTACATCGACGCGTTGCCCTCCCGCATGATCACGACGTCGCAGAACGCGGGGATGTAGGCGCCACCGGCGGCGCTCGGGCCGAACAGCACGCACACCTGCGGCACCACGCCCGAGAGCTTCACCTGGTTGTGGAAGATGCGCCCCGCGCCGCGGCGGCCCGGGAACATCTGCACCTGCTCGGTGATCCGCGCCCCCGCGGAATCGACGAGGTAGACCATCGGGATCCCCAGCGTCATCGCGCGTTCCTGGATGCGCAGGATCTTCTCCACCGTCTTCGGCCCCCACGAGCCGGCCTTGACGGTGGGGTCGTTCGCCATCAGCGCCACGGGGCGTCCCCCCACGGCGCCCACGCCGGTGACCACTCCGTCGGCCCCGAGGCCGTCCTCCTGCCAGTTGGCCAGCAGCGCCTCCTCCGCGAACGAGCCGTCGTCCAGCAGCCGCGCGATCCGCTCGCGCACGGGCAGCTTGCCCTGCTCGATCGCCTTCTCCCGGTGGCGCTCCGGGCCGCCCGCGAGCGCGCGGCCGGTGGCGTCGTCGAGAACGCTCACGTACGCGCCGTCACCACGGCAGGCCCCGGTAGCGGTGATGCCGACCGCGTGAGAGATGGCGTTCGTGTCGCCGCTGCAGGCGCGCTTCGACCGCCTCGAGGTCCGATCCCGGGCCGAACAGCCGCCAGGAGTCGCGCAGCACGGGCAGCATCGTGAAAGCGATCACCCAGCCGGGCCAGAACCCACCGCTCGCGCCGGTCGCCACCCAGGCGCCCACGCACACCCCCGCGACGCCGAGCCCGCCGCCGGTCTCCTGCAGCAGGCGGCGGCGGAGCTGGCTCTTGCGCTTGCGCAGCGCCAGCGCAACGGACCGCGAGCTCACGGGCAGGTCCGCGCGCACCGCGTTGAGGTCCGCTCGCGTCCTGGCGCTGTAGGCATCGCCGATGCGATCCTCGAGCTCCTCGGAGGTGAGCCGCCCCGCGAGCGCGTGCTCGTGGAGCTCTTGGACGACCTGCTCGCGATCGGCGTCTGCCACACGCAGCTGAGACGGATCGGGCACCCCATGAGGGTAGTCCACCGCGGCCCGCGCAGACGTCGCGGTGGGCCCGCCCGGAACGCGCGGCAGCCCCGCTCAGAACGCGGGGTTCGGCGCCGGCGACTCGCCCGAGTAGTCGTAGAACCCCATCCCCGACTTGCGCCCGTACCAACCCGCGCTGAGCATCTTGCGCAGCGTGGGCGGACGCGCGAAGCGCCGCTCGCGGAACTCGTCGAAGAGCACGTCGCAGATCGAGCCGAGCGTGTCGAGCCCGACGAAGTCGGCGAGCGTGAGCGGGCCCATCGGGTGCGCCGCGCCCGCCATCATCGCCTCGTCGATCTCCTGCACCGACCCGACGCCCTCCTCGTAGGCGCGGATCGCGTCGAGCATGTAGGGCACGAGCAGCCGGTTGACGATGAACCCGGCCTTGTCCTGGGTGGGGATCGCGAGCTTCTTCTCCGAGCGCGCGAACTCCAGCGCGGCGTCGAACGCGGCGTCGCTGGTGGTCACGCAACGCACCACCTCGACGAGCTTCATCACCTGCGCGGGGTTGAAGTAGTGCAGCCCCACGAACTGGGTCGGGCGCGAGGTCGTGGCGGCCTGGTCGATCACGGCGAGCGACGAGGTGTTGGTCGCGAACACCGCCTCGGGCTTGACGATCCCGTCGACCTCCTTCCACATCTCGAGCTTCAGCGGCAGGCTCTCGGTGATCGCCTCGATCACGAGGTCGCAAGCGGCGAGCGCGCCGTAGTCGGTGGTGTCCTCGATGCGCCCGCGGATCGCGTCGGCGTCCTCCTGGCTCGCGCGTCCCTTCTCCACGGCGCGGGCGAGCTGCTTCTCGATCTTGCCGACCCCCCTGGCGAGCGTGGCGTCGTCGAGCTCGCGCAGCACCACCGCGTAGCCGGCTTCGGCGGCGACCTGGGCGATCCCGTGCCCCATCAGCCCCGCCCCGAGCACTCCCACCTTCTCGATCTGCGCCATCGAACCTCCGCTTCCCTTTGACCGGTTGCGCAGGAGCCTATTACGGGGCCGCCCAGGGGCACCCCCCAGGCGCGGGCCGCGGCGGAGCGGGAAGGTTTCGCGGGGGCGGGAGTCCTACAGCAGGCAGGCACCGAACCGGACCCATCCCGAGCAGCCGCCATGACCTCCCACTTCCTGCGCGACACCGAGGCCCCCCACCCGCTGTCGCTCCCCTGCAGCACCCGCCCCGACCCCCGCGCGCAGCGCTCCCGCACGCAGCGCGCCACCGGGGTCGGGGCACCTCTTGCGCCCGCCGGCGGCGAGGAG
>JAICYC010000104.1 GCA_025934395.1 Solirubrobacteraceae bacterium
GCCGACGAGCTGCTCACGCGCGGCGCCGAGCTCGGCGAGCGCGGCGGAGATCGTGCCGTGCGGCGTGGTCACGAGCTCTGCCTGGCACGCGGGCAGCTCGAGCTTGATCCCCGGCCGGCCGTCCCCGAGGAGCTCGCGCGCGATGTGCGCGAGCTCGAAGGTGCGGGGATCGACGAGGAAGACCTCCTCCTCCACGCCGAAGCTCGGCACCTCGAACGCGTCGAAGCGCCGGCGCAGGGCGGCCGCGTCGAACGCAGCAGCAGCGGCGCGCGGCGGTTTCACCATGACGCCTGCGGGCATTGGCAGGCTGCGATGAGACTGCGGATCCCGCCGGGCGTGCACCGTCCCCGAAGCGACACCTGGCTGCTCGCCCGGGCGATCCACGACACCGATCTCACGGGCGCGACGGTGGCCGATCTGTGCACGGGCTCGGGCGCGCTCGCGATCGCCGCCGCGCAGGCGCGCGCTGCGCGCGTGGTTGCGACCGACACCTCCTGGCGCGCGGTTCTCGCGGCGCGCCTCAACGCCGCTCTGAACCGCTGCGCCGTGGAGGTTCGGCGCGGCGATCTGCTCGGCGCGCTGGGGGACGATCGCTTCGACCTGCTGGTCAGCAACCCGCCCTACGTGCCGGCCTCGACGGACGCCCTCCCCCAGCACCGCAGCAGCACGCCGCTCGACGGAGGCCGCGACGGACGCGCGCTGCTCGATCGAGTCTGCAGGGAGGCACGCAACCACCTGCGCCCGGGCGGATCGCTGCTGCTCGTCCAGTCCTCCGTGTGCGGCGAGCGCGAGACCTGCGGGCTGCTGGAGGCGCACGGAATGAGCGCGGAGGTGCACGCAAGACGACGCGGCCCCCTCGGACCGGTGCTGCGCTCGCGCGCAGCGAAGCTGCGCGCACGCGGGCTGCTCGGTGACGCCGACGAGGAGGATCTGCTCGTGATCCGCGGGCGGTTGGCGGCCTGAGCGGTCATCGCGGGCCAGCTACCCTGCCGCACTCCCGGTAAGCGCGCGCGTGCGGTGCCCGCGTTCGACAAAAGCGGATGAAGGGATTCGAACCCTCGACCTTCGCCATGGCAAGGCGACGCTCTAGCCAGCTGAGCTACATCCGCGAGTGCGCTGATTCTACCCTCCGTGCCTCCCGCTCGCAGCGGGCGCTCCGCGCGCGGGCGCCCCGCGCGGCCCGCTAGCCCTTGAAGCTCGACCTGCCGAGGTCGCCGAACGGCTCGTCGCGCT
Organism: Solirubrobacteraceae bacterium; assembly: GCA_025934395.1. Lineage (GTDB taxonomy): Bacteria > Actinomycetota > Thermoleophilia > Solirubrobacterales > Solirubrobacteraceae > Palsa-744. The sequence continues at coordinate 1,234 of JAICYC010000104.1, forward strand.
CGCGCACCGCCTCGCGGAAGCCCGCCTCGGCGGCTCGCGTCTGGAACGCGTAGCCCTCGGCGGTGTGACGCGTGATCCCGTCGAACACCGTGCCGAGCACCTGCGTGGCGTGGAGACCCTGTGCGTAGAGCGTCTGGTTGACGAGCAGCTTCATCATCATCAGCTGGCTGACGGGCACGCGCGCGATGCGCTCCACGAGCACCTCGGTGCGCTCGGCGAGCCGCTCGGGCGGGGGCGCCTCGATCGCCAGGCCCCACTCCACCGCCTCGGCGCCCGACAGCGAGTCGCCGGTGAACAGCAGCCGCTTTGCGCGCTGGGCGCCCACGCGATGCGCCCACAACGCGGTCGTGGGCGAGCCCCACACGCGTGCGGGCGGGTAGCCGATCTTGGCGTCCGCTGCGATCACGAGCAGGTCCGAGCACAGCGCCATGTCGGTGCCGCCCGCCACGCAGAAGCCGTGCACGCTGCACACGACGGGCTTGCCGCAGTGGAACAGGCTCATGAAGCTGCGAACGTTGCGGCCCATCATCGCGTAGTCCACCATCGGGTCCCAGGTGCCGGCGGGATCGTGGTTGGCGGCGATCACGCGCGGGTCCACCGGGGAGCCTGCAGGCGCGTCCTGCACGCCGAAGGGCGGCCGCTCCTCGCCCGCGCCCGCGCCCGAACCGCCGCCGCCGGCCACCTCGCCGCCCGCCGCGTGGCCCATCCCCTCGGCGCTCTGGACGAGGTCGTAGCCGCCGCAGAAGCCGGAGCCGTTGCCCGAGAGCAGCAGCACGTGCACGGCGGGGTCGAGGTCGGCGCGCTCCACGCAAGCGACCAGTTCGCTGATCAGCTGCGGCGTGATCGCGTTCCCGCGCGCGGGACGGTTGAGCGCGATCCGGGCGACGCGGTCGCGCACCTCGTACTCGATCACCCGCGCTCCGGCTGACATGCGCGGGACTCTATCTGCGCCTCGCCGGACGGCGAAGGCGTCCGGGCGCCTTCTCGGCGCGCCACGGGTGATCGGCTAGCCTGGACGGGTGCTGTTCTTCGGGCGCGACAAGAGCACGATGGTGCAGGAGGCCGACGCGCTGCCCGGGCGCGATCGCGAGATGCCGGTGCCCGCGCGACACGACGTGCTCGGCAACCCGCTGCGGGGGCCGTTCCCCGAGGGCGTGGATACGGCGATCTTCGGGATGGGCTGCTTCTGGGGCGCGGAGCGGATCTTCTGGGAGGCGCCGGGCGTCTACACGACCGCGGTGGGATACGCGGGCGGCATCACGCCCAACCCCACCTACGAGGAGGCATGCAGCGGCCGCACGGGGCACGCCGAGGTCGTGCTCGTGGCCTTCGAGACGGCGAAGACCTCATACGAGGAGATGCTGCGGCTGTTCTGGGAGGGGCACGACCCGACGCAGGGCATGCGTCAGGGCAACGACTTGGGCACGCAGTACCGCTCGCTGATCATGTGGAACAGCCCCGCGCAGCTCGCGGCGGCGGAGTCCTCGCGAAAGGCCTACCAGGAGATGCTCACCGCGGCGGGCCACGGCACGATCACCACCGAGCTGCTGCAGGCAGACGCCGCGCACCCCTTCTACTACGCCGAGGACTACCACCAGCAGTACCTCGCGAAGAACCCCAACGGGTACTGCGGCCTGGGCGGCACGGGCGTGGCCTGCCCGATCGGGCTGGCCACGGGCTGAGCGCGAGACGCGGCCCGCCCGCTGATCGGGCCGCTGGGGCGCCGACGCGCGGCGGGCGCGCGAACCCGCGCGCCCGCCACCGCCGCTGAGGGACAGCTGCTAGGCGCCCGCGCCCGCTCCGGCGGGAACGCTGCCGCTCCCCCCGCCGGGCTGCCACGCGGCGCCGTGCGGGCCGCCGAGGGTGGGCACGTCGGAGGGGTAGACCTCGTTGCCGTGGATCGCGTGATCGCCGATCTCGAGCTCCTCGTCGGTGAGGCGCAGCGGCAGGAAGATGCCGACGAGCTTCAGCAGGATGAACGTCATCACCCCGCTGAACGCGATCACCCAGCCGGCGGTCTCCGCCTGCCAGCGCAGCAGTTTCCAGCTGCCGCCGTTGAACACGCTGGAGATGCCGGGCAGGTTTTCCGCCCCGCCCTGGCCGATGTACTCGACGAGCTTGGGGTCGGCGAACAACCCCACCATCAACCCGCCCATCAGCCCGGCGATCCCGTGCGTGTAGATCACCCCGAGCGTGTCGTCGACTTTGCGGAACCCGGGCGCGCGGCTGAGGAACCTGATCGCCATCCACACGATCGTGGAGGCGATCACCCCGATCGCCATCGCGCCCCAGCCGTTGACGAACCCCGCGGAGGGCGTGATCGCGACGAGGCCCGTGATCATCCCGTTGACCGAGCCGATCAGCGACGGTTTGTCGCGGAAGGCGTAGTCCCAGAAGATCCACACCAGAAGCGCGACGGCGGTGCAGAGGTTGGTGTTGACAATCGCGGCGGACGCGTTGGCGCCGGCGTAGTAGGAGTCACCGCCGTTGAAGCCGTTCCAGCCGAGCCACAGCAGTCCCGCCCCCGCGGCGACCATCAGCAGGTTGTTGGGCGCGTCGATCTCGCGGTCCCGTTGCAGCCTGGGCCCGATCACGGCGGCTGCGACGAAGCCGGAGATCCCCGCTGCGAGATGGATCACGTACCCGCCCGAGTAGTCGAGCGCGCCGTGCGCGGAGAAGTACCCCCCGCCCCAGATCAGGAACGCGTTGACGGTGTAGACGAACGTGATCCACAGCAGCACGAACGGGATCCAGGCCTTGAAGCTGATCCGCCCGAGCACCGACCCGAGCATCAGGATCGGGGTGATCGCGGCGAACACGAACTGGAAGTAGACGAGCGAGGCCATCGGGAAGTGGAATTCCGGGCCGCTGGTGATCGACGGGATGATCGCCTGCCCCTCCTCGGCCCCGGTGGAGAGCACCGTGCCCGACCTGCCCCACATCGTGTCGAAGAAGCTCTTGCCGTGGCCGATGGGACTGCCGAACCCCATCTTGAACCCCCACAGCACCCAGGCGACGAGCACGAGGCAGAAGGCGACGAACGAGAGCATCATGCTGTTCACCGACCAGCGCTTCTGCATCACGCCGCCGTAGAACACTGCGAGCCCGGGCAGGCTCATCAGCCCCACGAGCGTGGCGGCGGTCATCTGCCACGCGTTGTCTCCTGCGTTGAGCCAGTGCGGGTATGCGAGATACGGCATGTGCCTCCATTCCTGCTCGGGTGGGCGGGCAGCCGCGCACGCGGGCCCCCACCGATCACGGTCGCGCATATGAAATCCCGCGGGAGGCGGCGGCGGTACTCGCTGCTGGCCAACACTTCCGGCCGGCCTTTCGACATTTGTCGAGGCGGCGCTAGCGGGGCCGGCGGTAGGCGAAGCCCGCGCGCGCGCACGCGGCGCTGAGCTCGTCGGCCAGGCGCGGGAAGGAGCCGGAGGCGCAGATCGCGCGCGCGTGCGCGCCGCACCCTTTCAGGGTCGCGCCGCCGAGCGTGCTCGCGAACGTCACGTCGACGCAGTCCCTCCTCGAGGAGCTGCCGCCGCTGGTGAGCGCGTAGGCGCCGAGCCCGAGGACCGCTGCCGCGAGGAGCGTGAGCGCGAGCGCGAGCGCGCGCTTCTGGGCGCGCCCCCACTGCAGGGGCTCGCGCAACCGGCGCGCCTGTTCCTGCATCACCACGACGGGAGCCCTCGGGCGTCTACGCGCCGCTGCCGGCGTCGTCCGCGGCGGGGCCGCCCTCGCCGGCGGGCTCGCCCTCGCGCGGCTGGAACTCGAGCGCGAGCGAGTTGATGCAGTAGCGCTGACCGTTGGGTCCGGGCCCGTCGTCGAAGACGTGCCCGAGGTGCCCGCCGCAGTTGCGGCACACCACCTCGGTGCGCTTCATGAAGAGGCTGTTGTCGGGGCGCAGCTCGACCGCCTCGGCGACGGCGGGCTCGGTGAAGCTCGGCCAGCCGGTGCCGGAGTCGAACTTGGTGTCGGCGCTGAAGAGCATCGCGCCGCACGCTGCGCACCGGTAGTCGCCGGAGTCCTTGTTGTAGACGTACTCGCCGGTGAACGGCGGCTCGGTGCCGGCGCGGCGCAGGACCTCGTACTGGGCGGGCGTCAGCTCCTGCCGCCACTCCTCGTCGGTCTTCTCGACTTTGTGCGGAGTGGTTGCCATTCCGATGTTCTAGCAGCGATCGGGCACCCGCGCGAGCCGTGCTATCCTGATCTTTACGTTCACGTCAATTTTTATTGATAGAAGGTAGGTCGCGTTGGGCATCACAACGGGAAGGGCCTCGAACACGCCGGCGGCCAACCGCGTCTCCTCGTCGCAGCGCGAGGAGAGCTACCGCTGGTGGGCGCTGTCGTGCACGAGCCTCGGGATGCTGCTCGCGGCGACTAACTCGGGGACGCTGATCATCGCGCTCCCCGACCTTGAGCGCTCGCTGCACACGAGCCTGCTGGCGCTCGTGTGGGTGATCCTCGCCTACCTGATCGCAGCGACGGTGCTGGTGCTGATGGCGGGGCGCCTCAGCGATCTGTTCGGGCGCAAGCGCGCGTACGTGGGCGGCTTCCTGCTGTTCGCGTTCGCCTCGCTCGGCGCGGGCTTCTCGCCGGACGGGACGGTGCTGATCCTGTGGCGGATCCTGCAGGGCGTCGGCTCGGCGTTCCTGTTCGCGAACGCGGCGGCGCTCGTCACCGATGCGTTCCCCAGGGAGCAGCTCGGCCTGGCGATGGGCGCGAACACGATGATCGCGGCGGTCGGCCTCGTGCTGGGGCCGGTGCTCGGCGGCGCGCTGGTGGCGATCTCGTGGCACTGGGTGTTCTGGTTCAACGTGCCCTTCGGCATCGCGGGCAGCTTGTGGGGCGGCTACGTGCTGCACGAAATCACCGGCCGCTCCGAGGACCGCTCGTTTGACTACCTCGGCACGCTCACCTTCCTGATCGGCCTGACCGGCCTGGTCTACGGGATCTCCAAGGGCGGGCTGATGGGCTGGACGTCGCCGCTGACGATCCCCGCCCTCATCCTCGCCGTCGTGCTGCTGCCGGCGTTCGTGCTCATTGAGTCACGCACGAAGGCGCCGATGCTCGACCTCTCGATCTTCCGCGACCGGCTTTTCTCGACGGCCTCGGGCGCAGCCTTTGCCAATGGGCTGGCGCGTTTCGCGCTCATGTTCGTGTTCGTCTTCTACTTCCAGGGCGTGCAGGGCAACTCGCCGATCCTGGCCGGCGTCAAGCTGGCGCCGCTGGCGCTGGGGATGCTCGTCTCCTCGCCACTGGCCGGGATCTGGGCCGACCGGCGTGGCTCGCGCACGCTGGCGGTCCTGGGCATGCTGGTCACCGCGGTCGGCCTGGCCCTGATGACCACGCTGCAGCGCGACACCAGCTACGTGTGGCCCGGGATCTACATGTTCATCGTGGGGGTCGGGTCGGGCATGTTCAACTCGCCCAACACCGCCGCCATGATGGGCACCGTGGCGCCGCACCGACGGGGCATCGCCGCCGGCGCGCGGGTGCTCGTGCAGAACACCGGCGCCGTCATCTCGATCGCGTTCGTGCTGGCTATCGTCACCTCGGCCGTCCCCAAGCAGGTGCTCTTCGC
>JAICYC010000146.1 GCA_025934395.1 Solirubrobacteraceae bacterium
CGCCGTGCAGCCGGCGCGCCGTCTCCGGCGCGAGCTCTGGCAGCAGCGCCTGGGCCTCCTCGGCGCTCAGCCCGTCGAGCGGGAGCCGGTCCACGGCGGCTCCGGCGAGCAAAGAGGGGTCATCCTGTCGGACGCCGAGAAGCACCGCGATGGGGTCGGCGATCAACCGCCTGATCGCAAACAGCAGCGCCTCCGCGCTCGATCCGTCCAGCCAGTGCGCGTCATCGACAAGCACGAGGAGGGGCCCCTGCTCGGCGTGCGCGGCGAGCAGGCTGAGCGTCGCCGCGCCCACGGCGAAGCGCTCCTGCGCCTCGGTCGCGCGCAGCGCGAGCGCACCCGCGAGCGCGCGCGCCTGCGGGGCCGGGATGCGGCCGAGCGTACCGAGCGTCGGGCGCAGCAACTCGAACAACGACGCGAACGGGATCCGCGCCTCGGACTCGATCCCACGTGCGCGCAGCACGCGCATCCCGTCGGCGTGGGCGGCCGCATCATCGAGCAGGACCGTCTTGCCGATCCCCGGCTCGCCGACGACGGCCAGCACGTCGCTCGCGCCGTCACGGGCACGCTCCAGGGCGGCATGCACACGATGCCGCTCGCGGTCCCGCCCCAGCAGCATCCACCCATTCTCCCATCCCCTTGCAAGCCACGACTAGGTGGGGTCCCTGAGGCGATGGACGACCCGGCTGCATACGGTCGCCCCACCAACGACCAAAGGGGGCTTTCCATGAGCGCCATCGAACAGACGCCGACCACCACCGGGGTGGACGGCGACAAGCTGATGCAGTTCGTATTCCGTGCCGTCGACGAGGTCGGTTCGACGCTCAACGCCGCGCTCGTCGTGATGGGAGACACGCTGGGCCTGTACCGCGCGCTCGCCGCGCACGGCCCGCTGTCGACCGGAGAACTCGCCGAGCGCACCGGGACCGCCGAGCGCTACGTGCGGGAGTGGTGCAATGCCCAGGCCGCCGGGGGCTATGTCCAGTACGACCCCGACAGCGGCCACTACCGGCTCGAGCCCGAGCAGGCGGTCGCGTTCACCGACCGCGAGAGCCCGGCCTACCTGCCGGGCTTCTTCCAGCTCGCCCTCGGGTCGGTGATCGACTCGCCGGAGATCATCGAACGGGCGCGCAGCGGCCAGGGCCTCGGCTGGCACGAGCACGACCACCACGTCCACGAGGGCTGCGAGCGGTTCTTCCGCTCCGGCTACAACGCCCACCTCGTCGCGGAGTGGCTTCCCTCACTCGACGGCGTGGTCGAGAAGCTCGAGCGGGGCGCGCTCGTCGCCGACGTCGGCTGCGGTCACGGCGCCTCGACGATCCTCATGGCCAAGGCGTTCCCGCGCTCGACGTTCGTCGGCTCCGATTACCACGAGGGTTCGATCGAGACCGCTCGCGCTCGCGCGCAGGAAGCCGGCGTCGCCGACCGGGCGAAGTTCGAAGTGGCGCCCGCCGCGGCGTACAGTGGAGTCAGCTACGACCTGGTGACGATGTTCGACTGCCTGCACGACATGGGCGACCCCGTCGGGGCCTCGCGCCACGTGCTCTCGACGCTGAGTGCGGACGGCACGTGGATGGTCGTCGAGCCCAATGCCGGCGATCGGACCGAGGACAACTTCAACCCGGTCGGCCGCGCGTACTACGCGTTCTCCACCCTGCTGTGTACGCCCGCGTCACTGTCGCAGGACGTGGGTCTCGCCCTGGGGGCGCAGGCGGGTGAGGCGCGGATCCGCGACGTCGTGCGGACGGGTGGGTTCACCCGCTTCCGCCGCGCGGCGGAGACGCCCTTCAACCTCGTGTTCGAGGCGCGGCCGTGACG
>JAICYC010000122.1 GCA_025934395.1 Solirubrobacteraceae bacterium
CCAGCGGGATGCTGGGGCTCGAGGCACGCCATCCGAGCGGGCCCCCGCACTACTACCTCGCCGTGCTCGGCACCGACCCCCCGCGCCAGGGAGAGGGGCTCGGGTCGGCCCTGCTCGCCCCGGTGCTCGAACGCTGCGACCTCGACGGCGTGGGCGCGTTCCTCGAGTCCTCCAAGGAGCGCAACGTGGACTTCTACGCGCGGCACGGCTTCCGCGTGACGGACGAGATCCGCCTTCCCCGCGGACCGAAGATGTGGCAGATGTGGCGTGACCCGCGCCCCTAGTGCGGCGTCGCTGTCCCGCGAGCGCCTGCGCTCACAGCTCCTGGCCGGTCCCCCCGCGGGCGGGGCGGTGGAGGTCACGCGCAGGCTGCTGGCTGTCCAGGGGCAGGACGCGCGCGGCGTGAGGCTCGCCGTCCGCGCACGCAGCCGAGGCACCACCGCCGCCGACGTCGACTCGGCGCTCGGCGACGAGCGAGCGCTGCTGATCACCTGGCTGAACCGCGGCACGCTGCACCTCGTCACCAGCGAGGACTACCACTGGCTGCATGCGCTCACCGCACCACCGCGCCTGGCCGGATGCGAGCGCCGCCTCGCACAGCTCGCCGTGAGCGCGGCCCAGGCGGAGCGGGGGGTCGCGACGATCGTGCGAGCCCTCGGCCAGGGACCGCTCGACCGACGAGCGCTCGGCGAGCAGCTCGCGCGCGCGGGGGTGCCCACGGCGGGGCAGGCGCTGATCCACGTGCTGATGCTCGCGAGCCTGCGCGGCCTGACCGTGCGCGCGCCGGTGCGCGCCGGCCAGCACTGCTACGTGCTCGTCGCCGATTGGCTCGGACGCCCGCCGCGCTTCGATCGCGAGCGCGCGCTCGCCGAGCTCGCACGCCGCTACCTCGCGGGGCACGCGCCCGCCGGCGAGCGCGACCTCGCGCGCTGGGCGGGCCTTCCGCTGCGCGACGCGCGCGCCGGCTTCGCCGGGATCGCCTCTGAGCTGCAAACACGCGCCGAGGGGCTGTCGGTGCTCGCGGGGAAGGCGCCGTCGCGGGCGCGGGCGCACCCGAAGCTGCTGGGGGCGTTCGACCCGCTGCTGCTCGGCTGGTGCTCGCGCTCGGACGTGCTCGGCGCCCACGAGCGCGAGATCGTGCAGGGCGGCATGTTCCGCCCGTTCGCTGCCGTCGACGGGCGTGCCGTCGGCACGTGGCGGATCGCCGGCGCGTCGGTCGAGCTGACCCCGCGCGAGGCGCTGGCGGACGAGCACCTGCGCGCGTTCGAGGAGGAGGCGCAGGACGTGCTGCGCTTCCTCGAGATCGCCCCGCGAGGTGATGCGCCCGCGCTTTCGCTCGGCAGGTGATGGCGGTCCCGTCGACCCCGCGGAACGCCTTCGCCGCGAGGGCGGCTACGCACCCGGGTCGCGTCCGGATCAACGCCCTCACAGATTGATCCGCGTGCGGGAAGGCCGCGTAGTGAACCAGCGATTCGCAACAACCAGGACGAGAGGGGAGCCTTAGCCGATGGGACTCGACAACCCGCTTCACATCGCATTTCTGCTGGTCGTGGCGCTGCTGGTGTTCGGCGCCAAGCGGCTGCCCGAGATGGGCCGCTCGCTCGGCTCGGGGATGCGCGGCTTCCGGGACGCGCTCAGCGGCGAGGCTCAGCCGGCCGCGACGCTCGCGATCGCCACGGACACCGCGCCGGTCGCGCCCGCCGCAGCGCCCGCGCACGTGCAGGCGCAGACGCCCGCTCAGGACACGTCGGCGCCGGAGCAGCACGCCGCGTAGACGTGATCCGCTCCGGGGGGCCGGACGTAAGAATCTCACCATGTTCGGCGAGCCACGACGTGATCCGCGCGACGCCGCAGCGGGCATGCGCGATCTCGCCGACGAGGAGCTCATGCAGCTCGTGCGGCGCGGCCACCCCACGGCGTTCGAGATCGTCTACGAGCGCCACTCCGGCGTGGCGTTCTCGCTCGCCTACCGGATGTGCGCGCAGCGCGCGCTCGCGGAGGACATCGTGCAGGAGGCGTTCCTCGCGCTGTGGCGCAGCGGCCAGCGCTACGACCGCACGCGCGGGAGCGTGCGCACGTGGATCCTCGGCATCGTCCACAACCGCGCGATCGACGCCCTGCGCAGGCGCACAGTGCGCGATCGCGGCCGCGTCAGGGACGAGGGCCTGGAGGAGCGGATCGCCGCGCCCGAGCGCACCGACCTCGAGGTCGCGCGCCGCGAGGAGGCACGCGAGGTTCGCTCGGCGCTGGAGCAGCTCCCCGACGAGCAGAGCCGCGTGCTCGAGCTCGCCTACTTCGGGGGTCTCAGCCAGTCGCAGATCGCCTCGCTTCTCAACACGCCGGTGGGGACGATCAAGGGGCGGATGCGGCTGGGCCTCGCGAAGATGCGCATGACCCTCGGCGACCCCGCGGAGCTGGCGCCATGAGCGAGCACGAGCTGCACGGGTCCCACCAGGATTGCGACGGCAACGCCGCGCCCTACGTGCTCGGCGCGCTGTCCGAGTCAGAGCACCACGCGTTCCTCGCGCACCTGCAGACATGCGCGGTGTGCCGCGAGGAGGTCGCCGCGCTGCAGGTGGTCGCCGACGCGCTGCCCCTCGCCGCGCCCCAGCTGCTCGCGCCGCCCGCGCTCAAGGACCGCGTGATGGCGCAGGTCGCCGCGGAGCCGCGCGCGCTCGACCCGGAGCTCCAGCCCGCGGCCGAGCGGGAAGCCGTGTTGCGCGCCGGCGCCGAGCCGGCCGCCGGCGCGGGAGCCGCCGCAACGGCCGAGCCTGGCGCGCGCCCGCGGGCAACGCGCGGGCGCTTCGCGTGGCGTCCCATGTTCGCGCCCGTGGGGCTTGCCGCAGCGGCGTTGATCGCCGTGCTCGTGATCGTGCTCGCGGGCTCGGGCGGAGGGAGCCGGACGCGACTCGTCCGCGCACAGGTCGTCCCCCGCGGCGCGAGTGGTCTGGTCAGCGTCACCGGCGATCACGCCCAGCTGACGCTCACGCACATGCCCGCCACCGAACGCGGTCGCGTGTACGAGCTGTGGATCAAACGCGAAGGCGCGCCCGCTCCCACCAACGCGCTCTTCACCGTCTCCCGCACCGGCGCCGCCACCGTGGGCGTGCCGGGCAGCGTCAAGGGCGTGCGCGCGCTGCTCGTCACCTCAGAGCCGCTCGGCGGCAGCCCCGCGCCCACGCGCCCGCCGGCGATCGTCGCGACGCTCTAGAGGGTGTCGGCGCAGCGCCGGCCGGCGTCCCCATCCTCCTGTTTCGAGGTCATGTGACCACGAGCAGCTCCTCCTCGCCGACGCGGACGCGATCGCCGGCGTGCAGCTTGCGCCCGCGCCGCGTCTCGTGCTCGTCGTTGACGAGCACGATCTCCCCCTCGAGCAACGCCTTCGCTTCCCCTCCCGCTGCGACGACGCCGGCGAGCTTGAGCAGTTGGCCGAGCCGGATCTCCTCGCCGCTGATGCGCACCTCGACGGCCACGCGCCAACCGTAGCGGGGCGCGTCACCCGCACCAGCGCTAGGGTCGCGCTGTGGCCGAGCGCGACGCATATGCACCCGGGACGTTCTCCTGGGTCGAACTCGCAGCGGCCGACCAGCGCGGCGCCAAGGAGTTCTACACGGCGCTGTTCGGGTGGGACGCCGAGGACCGGCCCGTGGCGGACGACGTCGTGTACTCGATGATGAGCCTCCACGGCCGCCACGTCGCCGCGATCGCCCCGCAGCCCGAGCGCCAGCGGGCTGCCGGGGCTCCGCCGATGTGGAACTCGTTCGTGACCGTCGAGAGCGCAGACGCCGCGCTCGACCGAGCGGTCGAGTTGGGCGGGAGCGCGCACGCTCCCGCTTTCGACGTGTTCGACGCAGGCCGGATGGCGGTCGTCCAGGACCCGCAGGGCGCGTACTTCGAGCTGTGGGAGCCCCGCGGGCACCGCGGCGCCGGTCTCGTGAACGCGCCCGGTGCACTCACCTGGAACGAGCTGCGCACGTCGGACCTCGACGGCGCGGGGGCGTTCTACGCCGCCCTGTTCGGATGGCGCGGAGACCCGTTCGAGGGCTCGCCGGAGCCGTACGTCTCGCTGAGGAACGGCGACGCTGATGCAGGCGGCCTGTGCGCGCTGGGTCCGCGCGAGCCGACCCCCCACTGGCTCGTGTACTTCGGGTGCGCCGACGTCGGGGAGGCCCTTGCGCGGGCGGTGGGGCTCGGCGCGAGGAAGCTGCACGACCCGATCGAGATCGGCGTGGGGACGGTGGCCCAGCTGCTCGACCCCCAGGGCGCCGCGTTCGCGCTCTTCGCGGGCCGGTTCGACGACTAGCTGCGGCGGGCGCGCAGTTCGCGCGCGGCCCGCTCGTGGTCGATGATCGGCGCTGGGTAGGCGAGGGCGCGCCGGCGCGCCCGCGGAAGCAGCCAAGGCTCGTGCACCGCGCGGCCGTCCACGCCGGCGAGCTCGGGGACGTAGCGGCGCACGTACTCGCCGTCGCGATCGAAGCGCGCTGCCTGGCGCAAGGGGTTGAGCACGCGGTTGGGCCGTGTGTCGTTGCCCGTCCCCGCCACCCACTGCCAGTTGCCGACGTTGTTCGCCACGTCCGCGTCGCACAGCAGCTCGGAGAAGTGCGCCGCGCCGAGCCGCCAGTCGAGGTACAGCGTCTTGACCAGGAACGACGCGACGATCATCCGCGCGCGGTTGTGCATGAACCCCTCGCGCTGCAGCTGGCGCATGCCCGCGTCGACGATCGGGTAGCCCGTCCGGCCATCGCGCCATGCGGCCGCCGCCCGCGCGTCGCGGCGCCAGCGGTCCCCGCGCGGGCGGTAGTCGGCCCGGGGAAGATCCGGCCGAGCCGCGAGCACCTGGTGATGGAAGTCGCGCCAGCAGAGCTGGCGCACGAACGCCTCGGCCCCCGGACGGTCTGCGACGCGCACGATCGCCGTGCCGGGGGAGATGCAGCCGAAATGCAGATGAGCGCTCAGGCGCGAAGTGCGCGCCGCCGCGAGGTCGTCGTGCAGATCCTCGTAGCTCGCGAGGCCTCCCCGCCGGATGAAGGCGTCGAGTGCCCTGCGGCCCTCGCTCTCGCCGCCGCGCGGTAGGTCGGGCGA
>JAICYC010000025.1 GCA_025934395.1 Solirubrobacteraceae bacterium
CGTCGATCCTCAGCGCCGTCCGGTCCTCGCTGGCGAGCGCGTCGTGCAGGACCCGCGCGTAGCCGGGCGTGCACACGTTGTCGGCGCTGTTTGAGACCACCAGCGCGGGCACCGTCACCGCGGCGGCCGCGCGCACGCCGTCGGCGTTCGCGTCGTCGAGGCTCCATTGCGAGAGCCAGCTGCGAAGGGTGCAGAACCGGGCGAGCCCCACGGGGCCGTCGTTGACGACGCGCGGGTCCCCCAGGAACGAGACGCCCCCGACGCGGTCGTTGGGGTCGATCGCCGCGTCGAGCACCTTCGGGTCGGCCATCGTGCCCGCCACCACGAACGCGCGCTCCTCGCCGGGGCGCCCGCGCGCGCGCAGGTCCTCCAGCCGCTCGCGCACGGAGGCGGTGATGCGCCGCACCCGCGCCGCCTGCGCGTCGCGGTAGCGGGTCAGGAACTCCTGCGTGTAGGGCGGTTGGTTGGGGTTCTCCGGCGCGTACAGATCGAGCTCCGGGTCACGCGCGTCCGGGGCCTGCTCGTCGTCGATCGAGGGGTCGATGCAGTCGCACAGAACGCGGTGGCGGCTCGGGTGGGCGGCGAGCAGCATCACCGCCTGCGCGGGAATCAGCTCCGCCTCGGCGAGGTTCGGCGGCTCGCCCGCCGGCGTCGCGGTGACGCTCGGGGCGACCGCCTGCTGCTGGTAGAACAGCGCGAGCGCGCCGCCGCCGCTCCAGCCGCCCAGCACGATCCGCTCGTAGCCGAGCTTCTCGCGCGCGTGGCGGATCGCGGCGGCGAGGTCCAGCACGACCTTCTCCATGATCAGCGCGGAGTCGTTGCCCCGGTAGCGGCTGTTGGCGTAGATCACGTGGTTGCCCGCGCGCGCGAGCTCGCTGACCATCGGCAGGTAGCCGCCGCCGCCCACGGGATGGCTGAAGATCACCGCGGTATCGGAGGGGATCCCCCGGGGGACGAGCTGGTAGCACTCCAGGAAGACCATCCCCTCGGCGCCTCCGTAGGTGTCCTTGAAGGCGGAAGGTTCGGCGAAGCCCACGCCGTAGGCGCGGCGCTCGACCTCGTGCCGCCTGTAGCCGGGGACGGCCTCGGGCATCGGGTGCGGTCAGCCGCGGACGGCCACGCCCGCGCGCAGCTCGGCGGTGGACGGCACGGGGGTGAGCGAGTACTCGTAGAGCTTGCGCCGATCCTCCAGCCACGGCGGCAGCTGCAGCTCGTCGCCCATGTGCTCGGCGTCGGGCTCGTCGACGGCGAAGCCGGGGCCGCCGTGCTCGGCGATCTCGAACAGGACCCCGCCTGGCTCGGTGAAGTACGTGGAGCGGAAGAAGTGCCGGTCGATCACGCCGGTCGCGTCGGCGCAGAGGGGCGTGACGCGCTCGCTCCAGCGCTCGATGTCCTCCGGGAGGCACCCCCACGCGACGTGCTGCACCACGCCACCCCCGAAGCGGCGCCGCTCCGGCGGCGCGGGGTCGATCTCATACCAGCCGCCGCGCAGCGTGCCGCGCGCGTGGAAGCAGGCCTCGCCGCTGGGAACCATCCCGAGCACACCCTCGACGAAAGCGGCGCTCGCGGAGGGATCGCGCGCGTAGGCCTGCACGCCGTCGAAGCCCTGGAGCGCGTACTCCGCGGGGACCTCCGGCGACTCGCCCGTCAGCGGCGGGTCCTCGCTGGCAACGACCGCGAGCCGGTGGTGCAGGCCCTCGGGGTCCCACACATCGAGCGCGTGCTCGTCGCGGCGCAGCTCGACGCCCTCCTCGGCGAGTCGCCGCTCCCAGAAGTCGAGCGCGGCGACCTCGCCCAGCCGCCACACGATCGTGTGGACGTTGCCGGCGCCCGCGCGGCCGGCGGGGCGTCCGCGGTACTCGAAGAAGCTGATGTTGTTGCCGTAGGAGGCCCGCTCGTCGCCGTAGAAGATGTGGTAGGTGGTCATGTCCGTCTGGTTGACCGTCTTCTTGACGATGCGCAGGCCGAGGACGCGAACGTAGAAGTCTGCGTTGCTGGGCGCGTCGGCGGTGACGCACGTGATGTGGTGGATGCCCTCGAGCTTCACGTCCTCGCTCCTCCCCTGTGACCCCCGGGCGGGGCGACCATACCAAGCAGCATCGCTACACGTTCGAGCTGATCTTGCCGCCGTCGACCTGGTAGACCGCGCCGGTGATGTAGGACGCGCGCTCGGAGGCGAGGAACGCTACGAGCTCGCCGAGCTCGAGCGGGTCGCCGAGCCGGCCGACCGGGATCGTGGCGGCGAGCGGCGCGAGCTGCTCCTCCGCGGCGCGGCGCACCTCGGGGTCGGGGTCGGCCAGGCCGGGATGGATGCGCGCGGTCAGGAACGTGCCCGGCAGCACGAGGTTGATGGTGATCCCGTCGCGCGCGAGATCTCCCACCATCGCCTTCATCAGACCCGCGATGCCCGGGCGGATGCCGTTGGAGACGTCGATCCCCGCGACGGGCTCCTTCACGGAGCTCGACTGGATCCCCACGATCCGGCCCCACCCCCGCTCGCGCATCTGCGGCAGGACCGCACGCGCGAAGCGCACGAACGAGAGCGTGACGATCTCGAATCCCGCCCGCCAGTCCTCGTCGGTCACCTCACCGAACACGCCCACCGGCGGCCCGCCGGAGTTGTGCACGAGCACGTCCACGCCGCCGAAGCGGGCCACCGTCTGCGCGACGACCTGCTCGATGCCCTCGGCGGTGCTGAGATCGGCGGCGACGGCCAGCACCTCCGCGCCGGAGTCCGATCGGATCGCCTCGGCCGTGCGCTGCAGCTCGGCCTCGGTGCGCGAGCAGATCGTCACGCGGGCGCCCTCGCGCGCGATCGCGAGCGCGCTCGCGCGCCCGAGGCCCCTGCTCGAGGCCGCGACCACCGCCGTCCTTCCCGCCAACCCCAGGTCCATCCGCCCTCGCCTTCGTGTGCGATCGGGTGCGCCACGCGCTGCGCGCCGGCGACCCTATCGCCTGCCGGGATGTAACGATGCGACCGCTCGCCTCCAACCAGGGGGTGTGGGCGCAGTCGCCGTCCTTCCTCTCACGCGGAGCCCGCCGATCCCGGACCGCAACGCGCTGAACAGCTTCGAAGAGCTCTACCGGGGCGAGGTGCGTGCCGTCACCGCGTTCTTCGCGCGCAGGGCTCGCGATCCGGAGACGGTGGCCGACCTCACAGCCGACACGTTCGTCGAGGCGATGCGCTCGTTCGGGTCGTTCGACCCCGCCCGCGGCACGGCGCGGCAGTGGGTGTTCGGCATCGCGCGCCGCGTGTACGCGAAACACCTCGAGCAGGCCCAGCGACGCCGCGATGCGACCGCCCGGCACGGGGCACGCGAGCTGCTCGACGAGGACGACCTCCAGGAGCTCGCCGAACGGATCGACGCGGAGGCGCCGGGCCGCGCGCTGCTCGCGCGCATGGCCCACCTCTCGCCGGTGGAACGGGAAGCGATCGAGCTGGTGGACCTCGTGGGGATGACGCCGAAAGAGGCCGCCAGCACGCTCGGGGTGGCGCCGACGGCTCTGCGCGTGCGGCTGTTCCGCGCGCGCGCCCGGCTCAGGGAAGGGGGCGAGCGCTAGCGGTGTCGCGCTTCGAGGACCGCCTGCTCACCCACCTGCTCGCCGAGCACGGCGACGCGCTGCTCGACCTCGCGCCGCAGCCGGTGCCGGACCTGACGCCCGCGCGGTCGTGGCTGCGCTCACGGCCGGCGGCGGCGGTCCTCGCGATCGTGCTCGCTGCGCTCGTTGCGGTGCTCGCGCTCACGATCGGCGGCAGGCACGCGGCGCCCGCGTACGCGCTGCAGGTCCGCGCGAACGGGACGGTGGTGCTCACGCTCAACGACCTCACGGCGGCGACTGCGGCCAACGCGGATCTCGCGGACAGGGGGCTCCCGATCCGGGTGGTCCCGTTGCGCAAGGGCTGCACCGCCAGGGCGCGGATCGACACCCGCACCCGCGGCGACTTCAGGCTCACCAGCCGCATCCTCGTATCCCAGAGGACCGCCAGCGGCGGGGTCACGTGGACGATCGATGCGCGGCTGGTCCCACGTGGCGACGTGTTCGGGATCAGCGCCCGGCGCGGGCCCGCCGGGACGGGCGTCGTGGGCCTGGCGTTCGACTTCTTCCGCGGCGCCGCACCGGCCTGCGGACGGCCGGGCACTCTCCGCGTGCGCTGAGGTTCGCGCCGCCGTGCCGGGCTCCCGAGAACGAAAGCTCCGCATTTTCGATGTGTCCCATTTCTCGGAACTTGACTGGCAGTTCGTACCTGTCGAATACTCGCCCGCTGATGGCGGCTCGGAGGTGCCGTCCCATCCAGACAAATCAGCAGGGAGGGATTCGCAATGAGAACACCACGCAGCGCCACAGGCGGCCGCCCACGGCGGGCGCGACTCGCCACCGCGGGCGTAACGTTGTGCGGCGCACTCGCATACGCGCTCGCGGCCGAGGGCGGCGGCGCCGCGGCGGCCGCGCCGCCCAGCGCGGGCGCGCTGTATCCGGCCCTCGGCTCCTCCGGACCGGTTGGACTCACGTTCGCGACCGCGCAGCAGATCGAAGCGGCGTCGCCGAGCAGGAGCGGCCCCGCGTGGAGGTCCGAGCCCGACGCCTACGGCGCGGGAACCCCCGTGCCGGCGACGATCAGGCGGCTTCCGAGCACCGACCGCGAAGCGGCGAGCTGGATCGCCGAATCGGGCGAAGGCGGCGTGTGCGTGATGGTGTCCCCCACCCGCCGCGTCGCCGGCGTCTATCCCGTCGGCGCGACGTGCGGCGAGGGGCAGGCGGCGCTCGAACACGGGATCGAGCTCACGTACATCTATCCGGACAGCGACGCGATGCTGCTCGCGGGCGTGGTGCCGGCGGGAACCAGCTCGGTCACCGTCGCGCTGGCAGACGGGACCAGCGCGAGCACGAGCGTGAGCGGCGACGGATGGGCGCTCACCGCGACGAGCGAACCCGTGAGCTACACCATGCAGCCGAGCGGTGAGACCGTGACGATCGGAGGTGAATGACGATGCGCACGCGTGTTCTCGGAACGCTCGCCGCGCTGTTGACGGCGCTCGCGCTGTTCGGCGCCGCGAGCGCTCAGGCGTGGACGCTGTGGGCGAACCACGTGGGGATCGGAAGCGGAGAAAACAAGTTCGGCCCGTTCGTGTCGCTGAGCGCCTCGCTCGTCGAACCGCTCGGCTCGGGGATCATCTGCGCCGGCATCCGCGGCGTCGGCCTGATGTGCCCCGGCAAAGCGGAAAAAGTGGTGTTCAACGCGGGCAGCGTGGTCAGCTCGGAACCGTACGCCCACAACCACTCCACGTTCACATCGGGGTTCAACGGCTTCTACCAGTAGCGGATGCCGCGGTGATGTAACGCTCCGCGCACCCCCGCGCAACTAGGGGGTGTGAGCAGGACGTTCACACCCCCCTCCCCTGCCGCGCGCGGCCCGGCGCACCCGCCGGGCGCGCGCGGTGGCGGGGGTGGTTGATGTTCCGCTTCGCCGCGGAGCGCGTGAGCGTGGTGGCCGCAGAGGACCACCCCCTCTACCGGTCTGCGCTCGCGGGCGCGATCGAAGCGGATCCGGGGCTCGAGCTCGTGAAGATCGCATCCGACGGGCGCGAGGCGCTCGCTGCGGTGTTCGAGCACGAGCCGGACGTGGCGCTGCTCGACATGCGCATGCCGCACCTCGAAGGGACCGCAGTCGCGCGGCGCGTGCGCGACGCGCAGCTGGCGACGCGCGTAGTGATCCTCAGCGCGTTCCACAACGAACAGCTCGTGGCGGGCGCGCTCGAAGCCGGCTGCTGCGGCTACCTGTCGAAGCTCGCCTCCGCGAGCGAGATCTGCGACGCGGTCGCCCGCGCGGCGGACGGCGAGACCGTGGTCGACGGTGTGCTCGCCGACGAGATCGCAGCGCTGCGCGCCTGCTGCAGCGAGCTCTCCGCGCTCAGCCCCCGCGAGCTGAGCGTGCTGCACCTGATGGCGGGGGGCCTGAAGACCGAGCAGATCGCCGTCGAGCTGAAGGTCGCGGTGGGGACCGTGCGAACGCACATCGCCCAGCTCTACCGGAAGCTCGACGTGAACGATCGCAGCGCGGCGGTCGCCGAAGCGATGCGCCGCGGAATGCTCGCGTGAGCGACGCCCGCTGGGGGTAGGTTAGGCACGACGGCCGCGCGCACAGGCGCGCGGGCCGCCGCGACCGGGGGCCATACGAGTGCGCAGCGAGACAACGACCGCCACGAGCGTCGAGCGGGGAGCCCACCTCGTGGACTTCTACGAGGACGAGCGCCGGCTCGCCAAGAGCGTGGCCGCCTACCTCGCCGACGGGCTTCGAGCCGGCGAAGCGCTCGTTGTGATCGCAACCGAGGACCATCGCGCGCTGATCGCGCGCGCGCTCGACGCGCACCGCATCGGGCGGCGCGGCGGCGTCGAGGACTCGCGCGCGGAAGTGTGGCTCGACGCGGGCAGCGCGCTCGCGTGGTTCGAGCACGACGGGCGGATCGACCGCGAGGCAGCCCGCACGCTGCTCGCCGGCGTGGTGCGCTCGGCGGGCGGGGACCACGACGGAACGCGCGTGTACGGCGAGATCGTGGCGCTCGCATGGGACGCGGGCCACGTGCAGGCCGCGATCGAGCTCGAGGAGGTCTGGAACGAGCTCAAAGCAGAGCTCCCGTTCAGCCTGTACTGCGGCTACCCTGCGGCGTCGGTCGCCGGGCCGGAGCACGCGGACGATCGCGAGCGGGTGTCCGCGCTGCACACCGCTGCGGTGCACGAGCCCGAACGGCGGACGGGCGCGGGCTGGCCACGCTCCGAGGTCTCGGGCGACTTCCAGGCAGAGTCCGAAGCGCCGCGCCGCGCCCGCGGGCTGGTCCGGGACGCGCTGGTCGAGTGGGGCGTCGCAGAGCGCCGGATCGAGGCGGCGGACCTCGTGGTGAGCGAGCTCGCGACGAACGCGGTGCTCCACGTCGTCTCGCCGTTCTCCGTCACCGCGAGGATCGACGGCTGGAGCCTTCGCCTCGAGGTGCGCGACGGTGGCCGGGCCTCGTCGCTCACCGCCGAGCGCCTGGTGGCCCACCCGAGGAACGGCCTGGGGATCGTGGAGGCGATCTGCGCGCGATGGGGCTACACGGCCGTCGTGGCGGGCAAGGTCGTCTGGGCGGAGATCGCGCTCGGCGACGCCGATCGGGCCCCTGTGGCCTGACGCGGCGCGCGCGCCCGCGCGTCAGTGCTCGAACTGCGACGCGAGCGCGTCGAGGTTGCGTTCCACGATGCCGCGCATCCGCGAGCGCCCGACGACCATCAGCAGGCGCTGCCGCCTCCCGCCGGCGAGGGCCACGCGCGCCGTGACGCGCGTGCCGGGATCTGCCCCGCCGAGCTCGAACGTCCACAGGAACGACCCGAAGGGGCCATGCTCCTCGTAGGTGTAGTACTCGAACGGCCGCCAGTCGACGATCTCCTGGTCGAACGTCTGCGAGCCGTGCACGCAGTGGGTCAACGTCCCCACGTCGCGCGCGCCATCGGGGCTGGAGCTCTCCACGTCAGTCGCGCCGCCGCGCCAGCGCAGCTGCCGCACGGGATCCAGAAGCGCTTCCCACACCGCGCTGGGGGCACCCGCGCACGCGCGCTGCACTTCGATGAGCGCCTCGCCGGGGGCGACCCTGCGAGGGTCACGCCGCTCCTGCTCGCGCCAGCGCGAGGCCACGTTGCGCGTCCAGCAGGGGACCTCGCCGATGTCCTCGTAGCGCTCGGAGTGCGGGGCGAGCCCGAGCGCGGTGGGATCGAGACCGAGCGCGTCGGTGCACGCAGCGGTGATCAGCGCGAACGCATCGCCGCCCGTCTGCTCGCCCGCGGAGTTCTTCAGCAGCCTGTGGACGAGGATCACGTCGGCGCCGAGCAGCTCGCTGCTTCCCGCCACGACGTGCTCGACGAACTCTCCGTGGTGGGCGATGAACTTGAGGTCGAGCGACTCGATTCGCGCGCACGCGTCGCACCGGCACGTGGTGCGCACGTCGATCGTGCGCCGGCGCCGGACGAACGACGCATACGCCGCGTCGATCGCCGCCAGCAACGCCTCGCCGGTGGCCTCGCCGCCGAGGTCGCACACGAACACGGCGTCGCCCTCGAGCTTCGCGAGCGACCCCACAGCGGCGAGCCGGTCGGCGACGACGCCGAGCAGGTCCGCGAGCACGTCGTGGGAATGCTCGAGCTCGACCCCCGTCAGGTAGCTGGTGTAGCCGCTGATGTCGGCGAGCACCAGGCAGCCGCGTCGCACCTCCGCCATGCGCCGACTCTATTGGCGGGACGCAGGGTACATCGGTGAGGCGCGGCACACTGCCAGATGATTACGTTACTATAAATATTATGTCTTTAGAACTAACGCGCTCGGCGGGCGGTGCAGGAGATGCCCCGCCGGACGGCCAGGAGTCGCGGCGGCGGCGCTTTGCGATCCTGCTGATCTGCTGCACGAGCCTGCTGATCGTGGGCCTTGACGTGACGGCGGTGAACGTGGCGCTGCCGTCGATCGGGCGCGGCCTGCACGCGCGCGTGTCGGGCCTGCAGTGGACGGTGGACGCGTACTCGCTGGTGCTGGCGAGCGTGCTGATGCTCGCGGGCTCGATGGGCGACCGGTTCGGGCGCAAGCGCACGTTCCTGACGGGGTTGAGCGTGTTCTCGCTCGCCTCGCTGATGTGCAGCCTCGCGCCGAGCGTGGAGCTGCTGATCGCGTTCCGCGTGCTCCAGGGCGTCGGCGGGTCGATGATGAACCCGGTGGCGATGTCGATCGTGACCAACACCTTCACCGATGCGCGCGAGCGCGCCCAGGCGGTGGGCGTCTGGGGCGCGGCGTTCGGGGTCTCGATGGCGCTCGGCCCGATCGTGGGCGGTGCGCTGGTGGACTCGATCGGATGGCGGTCGATCTTCTGGATCAACCTCCCGGTGGGCCTCGCGGCGATCCTGCTCACGCTGAGGTTCGTCCCCGAATCGAGGGCGCCGCACGCGCGCCGCTTCGACGGTGTGGGCCAGCTGCTGGTGACGACGCTGCTCGCAACGCTCACCTTCGCGATCATCGAGGCGCCGTCCCACGGCTGGCTGTCGGCGCCGATCGTCGGGACGCTGTGCGCGTCGGGGGCTGCGCTGCTCGCCCTGCTCGTCTACGAGCCGCGCCGCGAGGAGCCGCTGATCGACCTGCGCTTCTTCCGCTCGACCCCGTTCGCCTCCTCGGTGGCGATCGCGGTCGCAGCCTTCGCGTCGTTCGGAGGGTTCCTGTTCCTGAGCACGCTCTACCTCCAGCAGACCCGCGGGCTCTCACCCCTCGACGCCGGGCTGGCGGTCACGCCGATGGCGCTGATGATCGTGGTGGCTTCGCCGCTGTCGGGACGGATCGTGGGCCGCCGCGGGCCGCGTGTGCCCCTGCTGGTCGCGGGCATGTTCCTGACGCTGGGCGCGGCGCTGCTCACAGGGCTCGGAGCGTCCACCCCGATCGCATCGCTGCTGGTGGCCTACGTGGTGTTCGGCCTGGGGTTCGGCTTCGTGAACGCACCGGTGACCAACGCGGCGGTGTCGGGCATGCCGCGCGCCCAGGCGGGCGTGGCATCCGCGGTGGCGAGCACCTCACGGCAGGTGGGCACGACGCTCGGCGTGGCGATCGCCGGCGCGCTGGTGAGCAGCCGCGCGGCCGATGCTGCGCACTCCGACTTCGCGCAGGCCACCCACCCCGCCTGGTGGACGCTCACGGGGTTCGGCGCGCTGGTGCTCGCGCTCGGGCTGCTCGCCACCACCAACCGCGCCCACGCCTCCGCCCAGCGCACCGCTGCTGAGCTCAACCCCGAGGCGCTGGTCGCGTAGTGGGCCGCGAGCTGGCCACCCAGAGCAACGGGGACGACCCGCGCGAGTCCGAGCGGGCGCGGCTCGCGCGGGCGGTGTGGATCGCGATGTCGGAGCTCGTGCTCGAGCACCAGCGCCGCCGCGAGGTGTCCGAGGCCGTGGGGATCAGCTTCGGTCGCTCACGCGCGGTGCGCCGCCTCGCGCGGCACCCCATGTCGATGCGCGAGCTCGCCGACGCCCTGGAAATCGACCCTCCGAACGCCACCGCGCTCGTCGACGAGCTGGAACGCCCCGGCCTCGTCCGCCGCCGGGCGCATCCCACCGATCGCCGCGCGAGGATCGTGGAGGCGACCGCGAAGGGCAAGACGCTCGCGCGCAGGGCGGACGCGATCCTGGCCACCCCTCCCCCCGCTCTGCTCGATCTCGACGAGCAGCAGCTGCGCGCACTGAGCGAGATGCTCGAGCGCGCCGGCGCGGGTTAGCCTGCCTGCAGGCTCGACTCCTCGAGCCCTGCGGCCCTCACGGCCTCGGCGGGGTGCTCGAACGCCCGGAAGCGCACCCGCCTGCCGTCCTGGATCGTCCAGATCGTCGCCACGTCGCGCTCGACCGCCTCGTCGGAGTTGCGCATCCGCGCGTACTCGTGCAGCACCACGAGCACGTCGTCGCCGACGTCGAACGTCTTGCGCACGGTCTGCGAGTAGTCGTTCCACAGCGACCAGTATTTGGTCACGTGCGCGACGAACTCGGCGCGGCCCTTCCCGCGCACGGGGAAGTCGGGCATCGGGTAGCCCGAGATGTCCCACTCGATGTCGGGATCGAGCGTGTCGATCCACTCCCCGATCCGGCCCGCGGAGCGTGCCTCCTGTCCGCGCCGGACGACCTCTGTGTTCTCCTGCGACACCGCCGCCCTCCCTGTATCGACTCCGGGAGAGAGCCTACGCCTGGACGGCTGCCGCGGCAACCGGGCAGCCGGGGGCAGCGAAGCTAGAGGAAATCGTTGCCGGTGAGCACGTACAGGAACGGCACGAACGGGACCAGGGCGGCGACCCCCCACGCCAGCCGGGGAAGCAGCCCCATGTCGCTCCTGGAGAACAGCAGGTCGATCCAGATCAGGACGACAGCCACGGGGTGCAGGATGCACAACACCAGCTCGAGCACTTTCTTCACGGCGCGATCCTCTCGTCGGGGTCAGCAGAGCGTCCCCCGCCGGTTACCCGGGATCGCGGCGGCGACGCTCCCGGCGGCCCGGCGGCCTCGTCGCGCGATACCGTGCTGCGCGATGCCGGACGGGCCACGATCGACCTCCGCGCCGCAGGAGCGCGCTGCGCTCGCAGCACTCCGGGCCCACCACGAGGAGATCGGCACCGCCCACCTGCGCGACCTGTTCGCCGAGGACCCCGACCGCGGGCGGCGGCTGACGGCGGAGGGCGCGGGCCTGTACCTCGACTACTCCAAGCACCGGGTGACCGACACGACGATCCGGCTGCTGGTGGGGCTCGCCGAGGAAGCGGACCTGAGGGCGCGGGTCGAGGCGATGTTCAACGGAGAGAAGATCAACGCGACGGAGGGCCGGTCGGTGCTGCACACCGCCCTGCGCAGGCCCCGCGGCGACTCCCTGATCGTCGACGGCGTCGATGTCGTCGCGGAGGTCCACGAGGTCCTCGACCGGATGGCCTCCTTCGCGCGCTCGGTCCGCGAGGGGGCCTGGCGTGGCCACACGGGGCAACGGATCGTCAACGTCGTCAACATCGGGATCGGCGGCTCGGACCTGGGCCCCGCGATGGCGTATGAGGCGCTCAAGCACTTCTCCGAGCGCTCGATGACGTTCCGCTTCGTCTCGAACGTGGATGCGACCGACCTCACCGAGGCGCTGCTCGGCCTCGACCCTAGCGAGACGCTGTTCATCGTCAGCTCCAAGACGTTCGGGACGCTCGAGACGCTCACCAACGCCCGCACCGCGCGCGAGTGGCTGCTCGCCTCGGCGGGCGGCGATCAGGCAGCCGTCGCGAAGCACTTCGTGGCGGTCTCCACCAACGCCGAGAAGGTGGCGGAGTTCGGCATCGACCCCGCGAACATGTTCGGCTTCTGGGACTGGGTGGGCGGGCGCTACTCGATGGACTCCGCGATCGGGCTCTCGACGATGGTCGCGATCGGCCCGGAGCGCTTCGAGGAGATGCTCGCCGGCTTCCACGACATGGACACGCATTTCCGCGAGACCGCCCTCGATCGCAACCTGCCGGTGCTGACGGGGCTGCTGGGTGTGTGGTACCGCGACTTCTTCGGTGCGCAGACGGTGGCGGTGCTCCCCTACGAGCAGTACCTCAAGCGCTTCCCCGCCTACCTGCAGCAGCTCACGATGGAGTCCAACGGCAAGCGGACCACGCTGGCAGGCGTCGAGGTGCAGCAGGACACGGGCGCGATCTACTGGGGGGAGCCGGGCACCAACGGGCAGCACTCCTTCTACCAGCTGATCCACCAGGGGACCACGTTGATCCCGTGCGACTTCATCGGCTTCTGCCGCTCGCTGAACCCGGTCGGCGACCACCAGGACCTGCTGATCGCCAACCTCCTGGCCCAGACGGAGGCGCTCGCCTTCGGGAAGACACGCGCCGAGGTCGAGGCCGAGGGCACGGCTCCGGAGCTCGTGCCGCACCGCATCTTCCCCGGCAACCGGCCGAGCAGCACGATCCTCGCGCGCGAGCTCTCGCCGCGGATCCTCGGCACGCTGGTGGCCCTCTACGAGCACGCCGTGTTCACGCAGGGCGTGATCTGGGAAATCGACTCCTTCGACCAGTGGGGGGTGGAGCTCGGCAAGGCGCTCGCGCTGCGCATCCTGCCGGAGCTCTCCGGCGATGCCGAGCCGGCGCACGACTCATCGACGAACGCGCTCCTGGAGCGTGTTCGATCGATGAGGAGGGAGACCGCGGAGTAGGCCCCCGCTCGGCCGCGCGCGCGAAGGGATCTTCGCCCGCCGTCGGCAAAGCGTCTTGCATTCCTTCACGCGAGACGCGCTTTGCACGATCCTCCCCGTCCATGTCGCGGGCGCCGCGTGATCTTGCAGAGCTGGAGCACTGGAGCGAATCGCTCACGCGGTCGCGCGAGCGCCGCGCGCGCCAGGAGTGGGGCCGGCGCAGGGTCGACGTCCTCGGGACCTCGGTGGTCGATCTCGAACGCCTGAGCGGCGCGCGAGACATCGCCGACGAGACGGCGTGGATCCTCTCGCTCGGCCGCTCCCGCGCGCGCAGGCGCGCGGCCCAGCTCTGCCTCGTGCCGACCAGCACGCGCGCCAGACGACTTTCGATCGGAACGCTCGCGGCGCTCAGCGTGGGCCCCACGGCGAGCATCGCCAGCACGGCCCTCCCTGCGGGGACCGGCACGGGCAGCGCGGAAGCGGCCGCCCCGACGGCCGTCCTCTCCTCCGGCGAGGAAGGGCGGCGGGTCGCCCAGCTGCAGCAGCTCCTCGGCATCAGCACGGACGGCGTCTACGGTCCCGCGACCGAAGCAGCCGTGCGGAGCTTCCAGGCGAGCCACGGCCTCACCGCCGACGGCGTGGCGGGCTCCCGGACGATCGCCGCGCTGAGCGGGCGGGAAAGCGCCTTCGCGGGCGTCAGCTCGACGCTGGCGGGCGAAACCACCTCGACGGGGCCCGCAGCCTCCGAAGCGCCGAGCTCCCCCACCGGCGCAGCCGAAGAAACCGCACCAGCCAGCGGGAGCCGGGCGGCGATCGGGCAGGAAGCCGTGCAGGCGACGAGCGCGCCCGCCCGGGAACGGGAAGCCGAGCGTGCGGCGGTCGAACGACTGCAGCACGCGATGCGCCTGCCCGTGGACGGGGACTTCGGGCCCGCAACGGAGGAAGCGGTGCGCCGCCTGCAGGCCCGTCACGGCCTGAGCGCGGACGGCGTCGTCGGGCCGGAGACGTGGAGCGTGCTCGGCATCGACAGCGTCGAAATGCTCAAGCCCCCGGCATCGGCGCTCGCACGGCACCACGATGCGGCGGTCGCCTCGACGAGCTCCCGCTCCGGCAGCTACGGGTTCTTCCCGGCCCCGGGCACGAGCTACAGCGTCGGAGAGGAGCCGGAGATCGCCGCCCGCCTGAACGCGCTCGGCGAGGCGCTTCACCTGCACCTCGTGGGGATCTCCGGGTACCGCACGCCCGAGCACTCGGTTGCGGTTGGCGGCTCCGCCGACGATCCGCACACCCGCGGCGAAGCCTCCGACACCCCCGGGGTCGAGGGCGTCTCCGAGGCCACGCTGAGGAGCTACGGCCTCACGCGTCCGTTCGCGGGGGCGAGCGAGGCCGACCACATCCAGTTGGGCTAGGCAGGGGCCGGGGGCCGCACCCGAGGCTAGTGCGCGGGCGCTAGCTGATGACGCGGAAGGTGGTTGCGACGATGCGGCTGGTCTGGCCGGTGCTGTTGCGTGCTCGGGCCTGCAGGCGGTAGCTGCCCGCGCGCAACGGCTTGCTGTTGACCCGCCCCGTGAAGCCGAAGCTGTTGAGCCCGCGGACATCCGCGTGCGTGAAGCTCCCTACGACGACGGCGAGCGTGCAGCGGCGCAGCTTGCCGCCGGGGTGGCTCGGCCGCTTGCGCTGGCAGCGCTTGCCGACTCGGAAGCCCGTGCTGATCCGCGCGACCGTCAGCGTCGTGGTCGCGCGGGAGGTGTCGGAGTAGCTGATCTTCGCGCCGCGTGCGCGCGCGGTGCTCGCACCTCTGCCGCGCTGTGGCAGGACGTTGCCGGGCTTCACCGCGAGCCCGCTCAGCACGGGCGCCACGGGCGGCTGCACGAGCGGGACGGGCAGCGCTGCGGTCGTGAAGGTGTGATCGGCGCCAAAGGAGGTGCTGACACCGTTCTGCACGACGAGGCGGAAGTGATAGACGGTCGCGGGCGTCAGGCCGCCGACGGTCGCAGAGATCGCTGCCGAGGCCGTCGTCGGCCCGATCGCCTGGGTGGGCAGCACGAGACCGTATGCCGTCGTGGTCCCGTACTGGAAGACAGCGGTCGCGCCGGCGAGGTCGGGGTTGGAGGCGACGCCGCCCAGCGTGGCCGAGCTGAGGCCCACGGCAGATGCCTGACCGCTCGTGGCAGTGGGCGTCGCCAGCTCGAACGCGCCGATGTCGCACCCGGCGCCGGCAGAGCGCAGGACGCCGCGCTGGTCGGTGGCGGGACACGCAGCGCCCGCGGCGGCGTCGATCGCCCGGCTGCCCGGCGCGAGCGCCATCGTCTGCGTCGGGCCGCCGTTTCCGGCCAGCGGCGCCAGCAGGGGGTCGGCGTTGACGATGTCGTTGCCGGCCGTGAGCCCGCATTCGTTGCGGCTCTCGAGGTTGTGCCCGAGGGAGTGGATCACCGATTTGGGTTCGGCTGCGCAGTTCGCGCCGGTGAGAGCCGTGCCGCCCGCAACGATCGTGTTCTGGAGGTTGACGGTGGCTTCCCGCGCGGAGAGCACGTCTCCGCCCAGCGCTGCCGCGCCCGAGGCGACGTTGCCGGCGATCGTGCTGTTGGTTGCCGTGGCGGTCGTTTCCTCCGCGTCCACGCCTCCGCCTTCGCCGGTCACGGCGCCCGACGACGTGTTCCCCGAGATCGTGCTGTTGACGAGCGAGAGCGATCCCTGGAACTGCAGGATCCCGCCGCCCTGGCTCGCGCTGGCGCCGGGCTCGGACGCCGCGTTGCCGCTGACCGTCGTGTTGGTGAGCGTGGTGGTGGTGAAGAACGCGGCGATCCCTCCCCCGAGGCTCACCGCACCGCCGCTCCCGGTGTTGTCGGTGACCGCGCTGTCGGAGATCGTGAGCGTGCCGTTGGTGCTCTGGATCCCTCCGCCTTCCGGCGCGCCTCCGGGTCCGGCGATCGAGGCCGTGTTGCCGCTGATCGTCGAGCGCACGATGCTCACGGCGGTGCCGGCGTTCGCGACACCACCCCCCTCGGGCAGACCGCCCCCGCCGGAGCCGATCGCGGCGCTGTTGCCGCTGATCGTCGAGTCGACGATCTGAAGGGTGCCGGCGGCGTTGAACACGCCGCCCCCACGCGGAATTCCGCCGGTGGTGTTGGTGACCGAGTTGCCCTTGACCGTCACCCGGTCGAGC
The DNA here is from genome assembly GCA_025934395.1 of Solirubrobacteraceae bacterium. Classification (GTDB taxonomy): domain Bacteria; phylum Actinomycetota; class Thermoleophilia; order Solirubrobacterales; family Solirubrobacteraceae; genus Palsa-744. The sequence continues at coordinate 15,864 of JAICYC010000025.1, forward strand.
ACGAGCGTTCCCGTCCCGTTGGCGATCCCGCCCCCGGCGGCGGTCGAGCCGGCGAGGCCGCCGCCGGTGACGGTCAGGTCCGACAGCGTCACGCTGGCTGCGGTCACGTTGAAGACCCGGTTGTTGCCGTCGGCCACGATCCGCACCGCCGGGCCGGAGCCTTCGATCGTCACGTCCTTCGTGACGGCCAGCTCGGCCGAGGTGGCCAGGTAGTCACCCGGGGTGGGGATCGAGATCGTTTCCCCGGGGCTCGCGGCGGCGAGCGCTGCGCGCAACGAGCCCGCGCCCGAGTCCGCGGTGCTCACGACCACGGTCGACGCCCTCGCTACGCCTGAGAGAGGGAGCGCGAGGGCGCCCGCGCACACAGCCCCGGCGAGCGCAGCCAAGCGACCTGCGTGCGGCCCGCGCACCGAACGGGCGCGGCCCTCGAGGATGGCCATGACGCCCTTCTATCCGCTCGTGGCGCCCGCGTCAAGGCGGGCCCGGCCGAAGTACTACTCGGTGTCCGGCACCTCGATCTCCAGGTTCTCCAGCGACATCGCGCGCCCGGTATCCGTCAGGCGGGCCGGTCGCTGGACGGGTCGACGAGGTGCTTCGTGCCGGTGCTGCGGCGTGCGAAGACGGCGAGGTTCTCCGGCTCGAGCACGCCGGCCAGCCCGATCGTGCGCGCGTAGCGGGAGGCGAAGGTGGTCTTTGCCTCCGCGAGCACCCGAGCGCGCATCCGGCCGGCCGCCTCGCCCCCCAGACGGCCGAGCGCGTTGGTCAGCAGATAGCCGCCGACGCTCCAGGTGAGTCCGAACCGCCGGTCGATGACGGTGGGAGAGAAATCGAGCGAGCCGTAGATGTAGACCTGCTTGAGCACCGTCGTGCCGTAGGGCGTGTACGAAGGGAGCGGCGGCTGCGCGCGCTCCATCGCGTTCAGGATGTCGCTCGCGAGCGATCCCCCGCCGATCGCGTCGAAGGCGAGCGTGGCGCCCGTCTCGCGGACGGCCTCGGTGAGCCGGTCTGCGAAGTCCGGCTGCGAGGAGTCCACGACGTACGCCGCACCGAGCTCGCGCAGGGCCTCCACCTGCTCGGGGCGCCGCACGACGTTCACCAGGCCGACCCCGTCCGCAGCGCAGATCCGCACGAGCATCAGCCCGAGGTTGGACGCAGCGGCGGTGTGGACGAGGGCGCTGTGACCCTCGGCGCGCATCGTCTCGACCATCGACAGCGCGGTCAGCGGGTTGACGAACAGCGCGGCCCCCTCCACGGTGCTCACGTCGTCGGGAAGCTCGACGACCGCAGCTGCGTCGGCGACGCGGTAGTCGGCCCACATCGAACCCCCGAACGTCGCCACGCGACGACCAATCATCTCGGCGGCCTGCGGTCCGGCGGCCACGACGGTGCCCGCACCCTCGTTGCCCACCGGCAGCGGCTTGTCGAGGCGATCGCGATACAGCGGCAGCGCCTCCTGCGGCACGGCGCCCACGAGATCCGCCCCGTCGGGGCTAAGCGCTGCCGGCGACACCGCACCGAGCAGCACGCCGAGGTCCGAAGGGTTGATCGGGGAAGCTTCGACGGCGACCATCACCTCGGTGCCGGCCGGCTCGGGAAGCTCGGCCTCGGCCAGGTGCAGGCGAAGCTCGCCGCTCGAGGAGATGGTGGATCGCAGGCTGCGGCCGCGAACAGGAGTGGCGCCGGGCGGCATGGTGGGCCTTTCGGTCGGTGGTCGCAGCCTACCGGGCCGCGGCCCGCGGCCGACGCCCGGTCCAACCGCACCTGGGGGCTGGGCGCGCCGAGTCTGCGAAGCTGCGGCGATGCGCCTGCGCCGGGACGGCTCGCGTCGGGACGTTGCGCGTCGCCACATAGCCCCCAGCTTCGGGGTCCGGGACATGGCGATCGATCTCGGCACCGCGAACACGCTCGTCTACGTGGAAGGGCAGGGGATCGTCGTCTCCGAGCCGTCCGTCGTGGCGACCGACTCCCGCAGCGGGCGCGTGCACGCGGTCGGCGCGGACGCGGAGCGGATGATCGGTCGCACCCCGGCGACGATCTCGGCGAGCCGGCCGCTGCGCCACGGCGTGATCGCCGATTTCGAGGTCACCGAGCAGATGCTGCGCTACTTCATCCGCAAGGTCCTCGACCGCAACCGCGACCATCCGCGCCTGATCGTGTGCGCGCCGTCGGGGATCACCGAGGTCGAGAAGCGCGCGGTCGAGGAGGCCTCGCTCGGCGCGGGGGCGCGCCACGTTCACCTGATCGAGGAGCCGATCGCCGCGGCGATCGGTGCGGGCCTCGAGATCGCCGAGCCGGTCGGACGCATGGTGGTGGACGTGGGAGGCGGGACCAGCGAGGTGGCGGTGATCTCGCTCGGGGGAATCGTGATCTCGCGCTCGCTGCGGGTGGGGGGCTACGAGCTGGATGAAGCCATCACCCGCTATCTGCGCGTCGAGCACTCGCTGGCGATCGGCTCACAGACGGCCGAGGCGATCAAGATCGCGATCGGCACGGCCATCCAGGGCGGGTCCGATGAGGTGAGCGAGGTGCGCGGACGGCATCTCGTCACGGGCCTGCCGACGGAGGTCCTGCTGCGGAGCGGAGAGGTCAGGGAGGCGATCGACGCTCCGCTGCGCGAAATCGTGCAGACCGTCAAGGACGCCCTCGAGGAGACGCCGCCGGAGCTCACCGGCGACATCGCGCGCGACGGCATCCTGCTCGCCGGCGGTGGGACGCTGCTGCGGGGGTTCCCCGAACTGCTGGCGAGCGAAACGGGGCTGCCGGTGGAGCGCGCCGAGTCGCCGCTCACGTGTGTTGTCACAGGCTCCGGGGAAGCGCTCGATCACTTCGAGCAGCTCAGACCGCCGCGCAGCAAGCGCGGCGCGCCGAGCCGGCGGTAGCGCGACGTCAGCCCGTTGCTCCCCCGACCGCTTCGCCGGCGCGACCTTGCGCATCGCTGACGCAACCCGGCGCATAGCAGCCCGTCGCCGCGGGTAGCAACGGGATGATTCATCGCATGAGACTGCGCGTGGGGCTCCTAGCTGCTCTCTTCTCCCTCCTCCTCGCAGGCTCTGCGGAGGCGGCGCCGCGCGCCACCTCGATCTCCGCCGGCCCGGGGATCACCTGCGCCACGCTCGCCGGCGGTTCTGTGGAGTGCTGGGGCCGCGACTACGTCAGCGGCGCGATCAACCACCGACCCGCGCCTGTGGCGGGAATCACGGAAGCCGTTGCGGTGAGCGAGGGCATCCACTACACGTGCGCCCTGCTTCGATCCCACCGGGTGATGTGCTGGGGCGATGACGGCTACGGCCAGCTCGGCGACGGCAGCACCAGCGACTCGCCCACGCCGGTGCCCGTCCAGGGGATCTCCAACGCGATCGCGATCTCCGCGGGCGGCTACCACGCCTGTGCGCTGCTGCAGGGAGGAGGCGCTGCCTGCTGGGGCCGCAACCTGCACGGAGCGCTCGGCGACGGATCCCGCGCGAACAGCTCCATCCCGGTCGCGGTCAGAGGCCTGACGGGCGCGAGCAAGATCTACGCGGGCACGATGCAGGAGGAAACCTGCGCGCTCCTCGAGAGCGGGCTCGTGCGATGCTGGGGCTTCAACGGCACCGGGCAGCTCGGCATGCCGCGAGCGGGCGACCTCGTTGCCCCCGCCACGGTCCCCTCGATCACGGGCGCGCGAGACATCGCCACCTCCGGCGGGCACACCTGCGCGGTGCTCACGAACGGACAGGTGAAGTGCTGGGGGAAGAACTCGAGCGGCCAGCTGGGCGACGGCACGCTCACCGACAGCATCGCGCCGGTCACGGTGCGGGGCCTGCGGCGGGCGAGTGCGGTCGCGGTGGACCCGCTCGGCTACTCCTGCGCTGTGCTCAGAACCGGAGCGGTCTACTGCTGGGGGCACAACCCCAAGAACCAGCTCGGCGACAGACGCTTCCCCGCGGGCAGCGCGGTTCCGGTGCGGGCGGTGGGCGTCGCCCACGCCGTGGCGATCACCACGGCCGTCGGACACGCCTGCGCGCTGCTGAGGAGCGGCGCAGCCGAGTGCTGGGGCTATGACGACTACGGCCAGCTCGGTGACGGGGCACGACCACCGCTCGTACGGGACGCCACGCGCGTCGCGTTCTGAGGACGGGGCCTCAGAGGCTCAGTAGACGAACGCCCCGAGCGCGGCGCCGACGTCCGCTGCGGGCAACGGCCCGAAGCGAAGCGTCCACGCCCCGTCGAGCTCCTGGCGGAAGGTGTGCGGTACGCCGTCGGTCTCGAGCTGGCGCTGGTGGGTCTGCGCGCGTTCGTAGCCGGTCTCGCCCTGGAAGGTCGCATCGAGGCCGTAGCGGCCGTCGTCCATCGGCCAGATCGTCAGGCGATCGGGCACCGGGCCGGCCTTGGTGGGAAGGAGGGTCACGGCGCCTCCGGCGCGTTCACCTGGGCATTGATCTCGGCGATTCGCACCGCGTGATCGAGCAGCTCGCGGAAGCGCTCGGACGATGGCACCCGATCCCCGCTCGCCTCGACCTCCACCACCAGCCGTCCCGGGTCCTGCGCCTCAGCCTCGCGCGCGTTTGCCGCGATCATCGACCGGTAGTCGGCGAAGCCCGCGGCGCGGGCGCTCTCATCGGCCCGGCGCGCGACGCGGGCGAACGCGGGAGAGTTGAAGTAGACCTCCTCGGTCAGCTCGCGAGCACCTGGCAGGAACTGCACCTTCGGCAGGTATGGATGACCTCCCCAGCGCAGGGCATCCAGCTCTCCGAAGAGGCCCGCGGCGATCAACCGTTCCTGGAGGGCCGGATCGGCGTTCGCGCTCAACGGCATCCCGAGCTGCCTCGCCAGCTTCGTCCCCATCTGCTCGAACGCGTCGTTCAGGGTGTCGACGCCCTCGAACTTGAACATGCCGGGCTCGAAGCGCTCGAGCAGCCGACCGGCGGTGAACCTCGACGCAAGGTCGTGGACGGCGCCCGCCGAGCTCTGGCAGTGCCACGCCTGGCGGCCAGTCACACCGGCGAGGGTCACCTGCAACATGTTGACCTCCGCCGGGCGGACGCCGCCTTCGACAGACGTCGTGTACTTGATCGGGTAGCCGCTGTCGGGTCGCGCCTGCACCCCGTAGCCGCCGTATGCGCCGGCTATGCGCCCGTCCGAGACCGTTCCGCCGACGACCTCGGCGAGAGGCAGCATGAGCGCGTTGGTCCTGCGTTTCTTCAGCCACATCCGAAGATCCTGCTCACCTCCGGCGGTCTGCAGCGAGCTTCAAGTGTCGCCGACCCTCGACACGGACCCGATCGCCTCAGTGGATCGCCGCGAACTGGTAGATGCGGCAGGTGCCCGATGTTGCGCCCTGATGTTCGGAGTCCCCGTTCCAGTAGGTGAAGATGTCCCAGTAGCCGCCGGCTTCGGCCGGCAGCTTGACGGAGTCGGCGTAATCGCCGTTGCTGTTTGTCATCACGCTGTCCCTGAACTCCGTGTCGGCGGGGTTCTCGGGCACGTAGTCCACGGTGACGGGCACGTTTGCGGCCTTGTAGGAGGGGGTGTATGTGTACACCCCTCCGCTCGTGGCCACCGTTTCACCGGCCTGGAACTCGAACACACCTTCGCTTTCGACGGGCGAACCGGGGCATGAGACCGAGATCGTCGATGGCAGCAGTTCCGACGGCGGCGGCGCCACCGCGTGCACGGCGCACCCCGCTGAGGACTCGAGGTATTCGCCGTTCCCCGCCCACGACGCCACCACGCGCCAGGTCCCGGTTTCGCCGGTCGCCGTCAAGTCGCTCGTCGAGTAGTTGCTGGCTGCGTCGCTGTTGACGTGGATTTCGGCGGTGGTGCCGTCCGGGCGGGTGAACTGGACGCTGATCGGCACGCCTGGATGCGCCGGCGTGAGGCTGCCCGACACGGCGATGCTTTCGCCGGCCTTGATCTGGGCCGGGCAGGACATCGTCAAGTGCGAGGCTTTCAACGGCGGCGCAAAACCCGGGATCGGCGCGGTGCACCCTTCCACCCCGCGCCGGGCGAACGTGAGCACGCGCGGAAGCGAGCGCGGCGACGGGGCTCCTTTCGCAGTTGCGTGGGCAACGCCCGAGGAGGTGAAGCAACCGGTGGCGGGATACTCGACGCCGACCGTGGTGTAGTCGCCGGCGGGATCACCGACGCTGCCGGAGCCGCCTTCGACCGAGTTGCTGTCGGCGCTGCCGGGAACATCGAACGCATACTGCGGCGTGCCGCTGACGATCCCGACCACGTGCCTGGGATAGGCGGTGGCGCCGCCCTGCTCGAAGGACAGCCCCACTTCGCCGAACGCGTTGGTGGCGAGATCCGGCATCGCCACCGCGAAGCTCGGGTTGCTGTAGGTGACCGGCGTGTTGGAAGCGGACGCCGAGCCGTCCTTGTTGAGGCTGATGATCGTGCCCTCGATCGCCGGCTGCGCGTGCACCGCACGCGTGTTGCCTTCGCTGTCGACGGTTTCCCGCCCTGCCGACCACGCCGCCCACAGCTGTCCGCCCGCGAGCGTTGCGCCCGTCACTTTGGTGGCTTGGCTTTCTTCCTGGCGTTTCATCCAGTTGACGCCGCCCGGCGTCTTCGACGCCCAGTTCCTGGTCGCGATCGTGGGGATCGCAACGTCCTCGTAGTAGACGGAGCCCTCGCCCGCTTTCCAGTGGAAGACGCGGAGTTCGCTCGTGCTCTTCTGACCCACGAAGTAGAAGAGGTCGGGAACGATTCCCGCGAGGTTGCCCTGGCCGCGTGCCGGGATCGCACCGACCGGACCGCTGATCGCATAGCTCAGCCCCAGTTCTGCCTTTTCGATCGTCGAGAGCGTCAGCTCGAACATCACGCTCTGGTTGACCCTGCCGCCGGTGCACTGGTTGATCCCCATCAGCAGGTAGCCCTGCGCCAGACCGACGTGCGGCTGATCGAAGCACTTGCCCGCGCCCACGATCGGCTTCGATTCCAGGTCGGTGTACCGCCACGCATGCGCTGCGTCCGTGGCGATCGCCGCCGGACTGGCCCACGCGACGCGGATGATGTTCTCCCCTTTTGCTTCGTTGTTGTACTGGAGGATCCAGAACACGCGGTCGACTTCGGGCGCGTAGATCACCGCCTGGTCGCAGCAGAAGCCGCCCGCCGCTTCCGGGAACACGCCCTTTTCGCCACCGGCCTTGCCTTCCGGTTTGAGTTCCGTGAACGTCTTGCCGAAGTCGGTGGAGTACCCAGCGCGCCAGTTCGAGGTGAAGAAGATCAGGTTCCCCACGATCGCCTCGCTGGACTCCTGGTCGGCGGCGGCTGCCCCGAGCCCAGCGCTCGCCGGATCCACCACGGCCCCGATGTCGACCGGCGCGGTGGGCGAGGCGCCCGCAGCGAACGCGCCGCCCCGAGACGCTCGTGCCGCAGCAGCCGCCGGCACATCGGGAACGGTCAGCGTGGGGCCCCGGCGCGGACGGTACGGCCCCGCCGGTAGGACCGGGTGCACCTCGTCGTTGGTCTCGCCCGCGTGCAGCCTGCCCGGGTAGGGGCCGCTCGCCTGATGAACCACGGCCACCATTCGGTGCACCCCCGTGCGGCAGCGCGAGCGACGGGTCGTCTTGTGGCGCGTCGTGCGATGGTGACGTGCGGCAGCGCCGGCGTGTGCGCGCCCTCGCTTGTGCTTCGGCTTGGCCTTGTGCGCCACCATGCACGGGTCCGGCTTGAACACGTGCCTCTGGTGCAGGCGCCGCTTGGGCGCAGCCAGAGCGAGCGTGCCCGCCACGCCCAACAGCGCCAGAGCAACGCAGACCACGGCCAGCTGTCGCACGGCCCCCCGCCGCCACATGGTCGCCGAGTGTACGGCAAACGGTGCGGTGCGTGGGGGCGTCCAGATCGTTGGGCACCGCGCGCCGACGGGGTCGCGCGACTACCCGTCGGGGAGCTGGCGAGCCTAGTCGCGTGCCTGGTCTTACGACGAGGGGCGGGTCGGGCGTGTGGTCTCGGCGCTTAGCCGTGATCCCCGCGTGGTAGCTCTAGCGCAATGGCGACGCGTCGTTTCGGTAGGTGGGAGCGATACGCGTGGGCCGCTGGGATCTTGTACGTGGCCGCGCTGATCGCGGAGATCGCGGTCGGCGCGAGCCTCGGGATCAACCAGGACGACTCGACGGCGAAGATCGTGAGCAGAATGCACGAGCACCGCGACCGGCTCCTGGTGACCGCATACATCGCCGTCGTGTACTCGGTCGCGTTCGCGCTCTACCTCTCGCGGCTGCACGAGCTGATGCGCAGCGAGTCCGCTCGCGTCCTCAGCTCGCTCGTGCTGATCGGGGGCGTGCTCTTCATCGCGCTGCATGCCGTCAGCGACATCGGGATCACCGGGCTGCTCGGCGCGAAGCTCGCCGCCTACGGCGCAGCGCACGACCCCGGCATCCCCTACACGCTCTTCCTGATGACGTTCGCGCTCGACAGCGTCGGCGGCGTCTTCAGCAGCCTGTTTCTGCTCGCCGTGGGCTCGCTCGCCATGAGGAGCGCTGTGCTGCCACGCTGGCTTGCCTGGGTCGCGCTCATCGGCGGGGTCGCGGCGTTCCTTCAGGGCTTTGGTCTCGGCGGCGTGATCGCGTCCTTTGGGCTGGCACTCGAACTCGTCGGCTTCGTACTGCTCCTGATCTTCGTCCTCGTGAGCAGCATCCTCCTGCTGCGTCGGGAAAGGGCGTCGGGCACGCTCGCGGGCTCGGTCGAGTAGGACTCGGTGTCAGGCGACGAGCTCGAAGCAGAGCTCGATCGGCCGAGCGCTCTCCAGGTCGCGCCGCATCTTAGCCTCGTCCTCGTAGCGCGCAGCGATGCGCCGCGCCTCGCACCGAACCTGAAGGCGCGATGTGGACAGCGGCCACGGATCGATCGTCATGGTGCCGTCCGCACGGTCGCGAAGCTCGATCTCTACCAGGCCCTCGTGAGTCGGAACATCTTTGGCCGTGAACGGCCGCCACCGGTTGCAAAGCGCGAGCGAGATCCCGTCCCAGGTCCACATCTGGCGACGGAGGCACTCCAGGTCTGGCGCAGACACGGCGAGCCGTTCGCACAACGCGCCCTGGCGTACCCGCTCGTCGCGGATGTGTCCCTCGAGCGCTTGCGCGTCATCGGGAGACAGGCGGGCGCGCAGTTCGGAGAGCGAGCGCCCGTGGACCGAGACGACCAGCGCGGCGTGCAAGCTCTGGCTCGCAAGCAGATCAGGCGCATCCCGCCAGATCGCGAGATGTTGCTCGACGGACATCTCGAGGACGTTGCGCGGCCGCCCGGTGTCGGGGTTCAGCTGCGGCGCCAGATCGACTCGGGCCCACCCGACGTCGTGCTGCTCGGCGCCGAGCGCGACTGCCTCGCGCGGCTCGGCGGGTGGGAACGTCCCGTTGCCCCAAGCGAAGGCGAGCTGCCCCGAGATCCAGGCGTGCGAGAGCTGCCCGATCACGAGCGTGCCCTGATCCTCAGCGAGAACCAGCATCGATTCCGAGCCTATGGGATCGGTCCAGTGCGGCCGGGCCCAGCCCCGGTCCGAGGAGTGCGAGCCGCTTTCTCTCCGCAACTCAGGAACACGCGCGACATGACGATCCCGAGTCGCCCGACGCTAGGACTCGTGCGCTTGCCGAGCGACGCGTAAGAACGCGGCGACCGTCTCGTCCGACAACCCGCTGACGTGCGTTATCGCCTCGGTGGGCATGCCGATGGCCGCTGCCTCCGAGATTGCTGCCTCCGCCTCGCGGTGCGCGTCGATGAAGGCGCTGCCCGCCCCGCGCAGCCGGCGCTCTACGTCTGCGCCTGTCACCGCGCTCCCCTCAAGCCCACGCTGGTCCGTCGCCACCGGTCTTGGGCTGCGCGGCGAGTTCAGCCTGACATTTCGGGCACCCCGCGCAGCGGCGCTTGCCATCGGCTGAGGAGACCATCACCGTCGAGTGCGGTGGCCCGTCGTGCTTGCAATAGATGCAAGAGGCGATTTCGCTCACAGGATGGCCCCGGCTCTCAGACTACGCGCTCGCGACTAGCATTGGCCGGGTGGTGCGGTTTCTCGCCCTGTACCCAGAGCCGCGCGACATCGCGGCGTTCGACCGCCACTACTTCGAGATCCACGTGCCGTTGGTCAAGCGGCTTCCCGGGCTTCGTCGCTACGCGGTGAGCCGCAACCCAAGCAGCTTGAGAGGTCCCGGCTACCACCTTGTGGCGGCGCTCGACTGGGACGAGCTCGCGGCGCTCCAGAAGGACTTCGCCTCACCCACGGGAGAAGAAGTGGGTCGCGACGCTGGCCTCCTGCAAGCTCTATGCCCCGGCATGAGCACACAGATCCTCGAGTTGCAGGACGTGTAGGCCAGCGGCGACGCCGACGGGTGCGCACTGCGTCCTAACCCTCGGTGCGATTGCGTTGCTGGACCCGCTCGGGCCGACGCGAAGACGTCGAGCTCGAGGGGGCCGGACGTCAGCGCGAGCGGTGTGTGGAGCTCATTCTGCGTGCCCCGCGCCGCATTGCTCTCGGAGCTTTGCGAGCGTTGCGGTGAGGAGCCGCGAGACCTGCATTTGGGAAACCCCGATGCGTTGTCCGATGTCTTGTTGCGTGAGTTCGTCCCGATACCGCAGCTCGAGTAGACGACGCTCTGCGTCGTCGAGCTGGGAAAGGGCACCCTGAACCGCCACCCTGTCCTCTACGCGCTCGTACCCAGCGTCGCGCGCTCCCAGGCTCCCCAGGAGGGTCGTATTGTCATCCTCGCCGTCGGGGGCTGGTTCGTCTAGAGAGCTTGCGCTGTAGGCCTGCTTTGCCTGCATCGCCTCCAGGACATCCTCTTCCGTGCGCTCGAGGTACAGGGCGAGTTCCTGCACCGTTGGCGGCCTGCCGTCCTTCCGCGCGAGCAGGTCAACGGCCCCCTGCAGCTCGGCGGTCCGCTCTTGCAGGCCGCGACCGACGCGCACTGCCCACGCGGTGTCGCGGAAGTGTCGCCGCAACTCGCCGAGAATGGTCGGCACTGCGAAGGCGATGAAAGACCCGCGATCGGGGTCGAACCTGTCGACGGCGCGAACCAGTGCCAGATACGCGACCTGGCTGAGGTCCTCGTTGCTGATGGAGGTGCCGTGATACCGCCTCGCGAGAGTACGCGCCAGCGGCATGTTGTCCAAGATCAGTTGTTCGCGAGCCCGCTGGTCCCGAGCGTGGGCGCTCCGGAAGCGCTCCTCACGGCGGGCTGCTGGTTCGTGGGACGTCACGCCTAAACCCTCCCGCGTCTGCGATAGCCGAACCCGCCGCCCGTCAAGAACAGCACGAGCGCCACCAACAGCAGCAGCCAGAGCAACGGGCTCAGACCGATCCCGCCCACGACGGCTGCGACCACCAAGACGATCAAAACCAACTCTACGAGCCCCATGAGGACCCCCTTTCAGTTGCCCCTCGGACGAGGGAGAACGTTCTTTCTATCACAGAGAGAACACTCTTTCTAGTGGTAACCTGCCGAGGCATGGTCGACGCCACCCCCGAACCGGCGGCCGACACGGCGCAAAGCGCGCGCGAGCGGATTCTGGATGCCGCCTACGAGCTGTTCTCGCACCGCGGAGTGCGCGCCGTGGGAATCAACGAGGTGATCCAGCAAGCTGGCGTCGCAACCGCGACGCTCTACCGCCACTTCCCCTCCAAGGACGCGCTCGTGCTCGCGTTCCTCGAGCTGCGCGAACAGCGCTGGACCAAGGATCTCCTTGAAGCCGGGGCCATGCGTCGCGGCTCGAGCCCCGAGGCGCACCTGCTCGCAATCTTCGATGTGCTCGACGAGTGGTTCCGTGGCGACGACTTCGAGGCAGGCTCGTTCATGCGGGTGCTGCTCGAGCTCGGCCCTGACCATCCCGCGGGCGGCGCCAGCGTTCGGCACCTCGAGCAGATGCGCTCGATGGTGAGTCGCCTAGCCGAGCAAGCCAGCCTGCGCGACACCGAGTCCTTCGCACGCTCCTGGCACATCCTCATGCAGGGCTCGATCGTCGCGGCCGCAGAGGGTGACGTCGAGGCCGCGCAGCGCAGCAAGGCGATGGCACGGCTTCTCATCGACCAGTACCGGTAGCGCCTGCCGCCGCAAATCCCGTGTCTCCAAGCCGACGCCCGGACTCGAACCGGGGACCCCTTCATTACGAGTGAAGTGCTCTACCAGCTGAGCTACGTCGGCGGGCCCGCGCGCCAGGCGACGCGCAGCGCTCAGATTACCGAGGCCGCTCGCGGGTCAGCAAGCGACGCGCCGAGGCATCGCCGCTGGCTATGGTCCGCCGATCGGCACCGCACGCCCTCGATCACCTGCGCGTCTCACCCGCGCCGCCATCGCGGCGGCGGCGTTGATGCTCGCCGCCGCGCTCGCGGCTCCTGCGTCCCCCGCGCGCGCCGAAGAAGCGGCCGCGCCGGGATCCACCCCGCCGCCTGCACCCCCGGCGAACCGCATCGCGCTGCTCTCGGGCGCGATCACGCGCGACGAGGCGGTCACCCTCACGGTCCGCCTGTTCGCTCCGGGCCAGCTCACCGGGTCGGTGACCTTCGTTCGGGCCACGCACGTGCGGACTCCGGGGGGCGGCACGCGCACCACCCACATCACCGCCACCTACGCGCGAACCACCGCGACGCTCGCGGCGGCGGGCACCACCACGATCGCGATGAAGCCGTCGCACCGGACGCTGCGCGAGCTCGCCCACACGCGGCGCACGCCCCTGCAGGTCAAGCTGAGCTTCCTCCCCACCGGTGGCACGGCGGGCACGCTCGGCTTCAAGCTGACCCTGCTGCGCAGCCGCAGCGGCCGCTTCAGCTGACCAGCGACCCGGGCGGCTGCGTGGCGCGCGCGTCCACGTCGGCCCCGTCGCTCTCAAGCGACGCGAGCACCGCCAGCAGCGACTCGCCGTGCTTCTCGCAGAACGCCGGCCCCACGCCGCGGATCTCGATCAGCTCCTCCACGCTGCTGGGGCGCCGGCACAGCACCTCCTCGAGCACGGCGTTGGATGCGACCGTGAACGCGGGCAGGCCCTCCGCACGCGCCATCCGCCACTCGCGCAGCGCGTCGAACTTCCCCTCGTCGGCGGGCGGGAGCGTGCGCTCGGCATCGCTGCCGCCGCGCACGCGCCCGGCGGTCCGCCGCCGGCCCCGCGTACCCGCCGCCGCGATCGCCTCCGCAAGCCCCGGGTCGGTGCTGCACACGTCGCAGCAGCGGCCCTCCGGCGCGCCGGCTCGTCCCCGCTCGACGAGGGCGCGCTCGTCGCCGAAGTGCTCCAGGATCTGCGCGCGCCGGCACGTGTTCGCCGACATGTAGCGCTCGATCGAGCGGTACGCCTCCCACGAGCGGTCCTGTGCCGCGCGGATCGCAGCCTGGGCGCGGCGCGGGCTGCCCTTGCCCGTGGGTCGCACCAGCAGCCCCTCGTGGCCGGCGGGTTCGAGCTCCACCGCGCCCGCACGCTCGGCGATCGACAGCAGCACGCGCGCGCGGTCGGACAGCTGGCCGTGGCCGATCGCCACCACGCCGTCCTCGGCCGCCCCGCGCAGGCGCGCGACGTAGGAGCGCACGTCCTCCACCGTCGTCGCGCGGTCGTTGATGAAGCGGATCAGGCGACCCAGGTCCACGCGCGCGCCCAGCAGCAGCGCTCGCGCGGGCGCGCCGTCCCGGCCGCCGCGGCCGGCCTCCTGGTAGTAGGCCTCGAGGCTCGTTGGCAGCGCCCAGTGGGCCACCGTGCGCACGTCCGCCTTGTCCACGCCCATCCCGAACGCGTTCGTGGCGACGACGACCTGCGCGCTCCCGTCCATGAACGCGCGCTGGCTCTCCGCGCGCGCCTCCGGCGCCATCCCCGCGTGGTAGGCCACCGTCGTGATGCCCTCCGCGGCAATCCGCTCGCGCAGGTCCTCGGTGTCCTTGCGCGTGCCCGCGTACACGATCGCCGGCAGCGCGCGCGTGCCGCCGAGCACGTGCGCGAGCGCAGCCCACTTGCGTGCCATCGCGCCCTTGCCCTCCACCGTGACCACGTCGAACACCAGGTTCGGGCGGTCGAAGCCGGAGCGCACGAGCACCGGGTCCCGCAGCCCCAGCCGCGCCGCGATCTCGCGCGCCACGCGGGGGGTGGCCGTGGCGGTCGCCGCCATCACCGGCGGCCGTCCGAGCGTCTCGATCGCGTCCGCCAGACGCAGGTAGTCGGGACGGAAGTCGTGGCCCCACTCGGCCACGCAGTGCGCCTCGTCGACAACGAACAGCGACACGCGCCGCTTCGCCAGCGCGGCCGCGAACGCGCGCGAGGCGAACCGCTCGGGAGCCGCGAGCACGAGCGCCGCGGTGCCGTCGGCGATCTCCGCAAGCGCGCGCTCGTTGTGCCCGTCGGCCATCGTCGAGGCGAGCATCGTGCTGCGCACGCCCGCCTCGCGCGCCCGCTGCCACTGGTCCGCCATCAGCGCGATCAGCGGGCTCACCACCACGACGAGGCCGCCGTTCGCGCCCTCGTCCGCGCAGGCGACCGCGGGCAGCTGGTAGCAGAGCGACTTGCCCCCGCCCGTGGGCATCACCACGAGGCTGTCCTGCCCCTCCAGCGCCGCCACGACGGCCTCGCGCTGACCCGCCCGGAAGCTCGCCAGGCCGAAGCGCGCGAGCAGATCCTCGGGCGTCGTTCGCAACTCCGCAGCAGCTGCAGCGGTCATCGCCACAAGCTACTCGCGCCTGCGGCCGGGACTTCGGCGCGGTCTCGCACGTTGCGGGCGCCCTCAGCGCCGCGCCCACACCACCCGCGCGCCCTCGCTCGGCACGAGCGTGATCGCGCGCCGCCGCACGTGCTCGCCCTTCGCGCGGGCGCCGCGCGGCAGCTGCGGCGCGAGCTCCGAGAGCACTGTGCGCAGGATCACCTTCAGCTCCAGCTGCGCGAACGAGGCGCCGATGCAGCGCCGGATGCCACCGCCGAAGGGGATCCACGAGAACGTCTCCGGCGGCTCGCCCAGGAAGCGCTCCGGCAGGAACTCCGTCGGGCGCTCGTACACCCGCGCGTTGCGGTTCGTGAGCCAGATCGACGGCGCCACGCGGCTGCCCGCGGGGATCACCCGGCCGCCCAGCTCGAGGTTGCGGGTGAGCGTGCGCACCACGAGCGGCACCACCGGCCGCACGCGCAGCGTCTCGTTGGCCACCGCAGAGAGGTAGTCCTCGCCCTCGCCCGCGTCGATCTCCGCCACGAGCCGCTGCAGCTTTGCGGGATGGCGCACCAGCCGCTCCAGCGCCCACGCCACCGACGTCGCCGTGGTCTCGTGGCCCGCGAGCAGCAGCGTCACGAGCTCGTCGCGCAGCTCCACGTCGGTCATCGCCTCGCCGTTCTCGTCGCGCGCCTGCAGCAGCAGCGAGAGGATGTCGCCGCGCTCGTGCAGGTCCTGCTCGCGGCGGCGCGCGATCTCCTCGTAGAGCAGCGTGTCGAATCGGTCCAGCGCCTCGCCCAGGCGCCCGTCCGGGCGGCCGGGGCGCGGACGGGTGAGCGCGATCCGCAGCATCAGCAGCGCGTTCATCGGCAGGAACAGTCCCTCGATCGCCGCGCGCATCGGCGCCATCCGCTCAGCCTCCACGCCGAACACCGCCTGCAGGATCACCTCGAGCGTGATCCGCCGCGATCGCTCCTGGATGCGCATCGGCTCGCCGATCGGCCACCCCGCCATGTCCCTGCGCGTCGCCTGCACGATCACGTCCTCGTACTCGCGCATCCGCTCTCCGTGGAACGGCGGCAGCAGCAGCTTGCGCTGGCGCAGGTGCTCCGGCCCCGTGAGCACGAGCACGGAGTTCTCCCCCATGATCCCCGCCACCGGCGAGGCGCCCGTGCCCGACGGCGCGGCGTCCGCCGGCGCGGTGAACAGCGCCTTGATCGCCTCCGGGTCGCTCACCAGCACGAGCTTGATCCCGCTCGGCCACATCGTGATCGTGAACCACTCCCCCAGCGCGCGCTCGCAGCGCTCCATCACCCAAGTCGGCGCGAGCGCCCACGCCACCGCCACGAGCACCGCCGGCACGCGCGGGCCCGGGGGGACCGCCGCCGCGGGCAGCCCCTGCTGCTCCTCGCCGGACGGGGGGGCGCCGTCGCGCTCGTCGGCTAACCGCGCTGTTGCGGCCGATGCGCTCGCTGCCATGCGCAGAAGCTAGCGGATGAGCTGCCAGCGCTCGTGCATCGCGCGCCCGCGCGCGCTGCGCTCCAGCAGCGCCTCCACGATCGTGCCGTGCGCGTGGCGCACCTCGTCGCGGCTCAGCTCGCTGTTGCGCTTCTCCAGGTAGCCCACCAGCAGCCGCGCGGGCAGCACGCGCACCCCGCGACGGCGGGCGCCCGGCCGGTCCACCCAGGCGCGGCTGTAGACGATCAGGGGCTCCGCGCGCAGTCCCGTTGCTTCCTCGAGCGCATCGCTCTGGGCGCGCGCCTGGCTGAGCGTCGCGCCGTGCACGCGGCCCACGCGGATCGGCCCCGGATGGCTCTTGGTCTCCACCGTGAACACACCAGGCGGACCCACCAGGATGTGATCCACGTTGCCGTGGCCGAAGCTCGCGTCGTGGATCACCTCCCACCCGCGCGAGGTGAGCTGCTCGAGCAGCGCGCCCACGTGCTCCTCGCCAGCTGCGCCGCGGTCGCGGCGCTCCACCTGCGGCAGGACGTAGCGCGAGATCGCGAACATGCTCACGAGCAGCGCCACCTCCGAGCCGAGGAAGCGGACGTCGTGCAGCCCGAAGCCCCTGCCGAGCGCCGCGGTGGCCACCGCCAGCGCGCCCAGCCCCACGAGCGTACGCAGGCGGAGGCGGTGCACGGTCGCTCGCGCGTACTGTCCCGCCGTGCGGCGGGCGGGATCTGCTGTGGCTGTCCTCATCGCTCGGTGGGGCCTGCCGTTGCTGGGCCCTATGTCTCTATCGCCCTGAGCCTGGGCGCTCTTGAGCGCTGCTCGCCCCGCGGGCAGGGCTACCCATCCCGGGCTGTCCCGAGCCGGAGCGCAACACGCCACGGGGGCCGTGTGCGCGGGCCGCACAAACGCCCGCCCATGCGTGTAGAGCGACGCCTGTTCTCTCAAGCACCGACCCCTCCCATCCGATCCGAGAACCAGATCGAAAACCCCCTTCGATCGCCCCCTGCAAAGCACGGATGCCTTATGCAGTTGAGTTCTGACAGCTCGTACCCTTCCGACATCTGCGTGCTCCTGCGCGCGCACGGCGAGCATCGCTGGCTCACCTCCGAGGTGCTGCCCGTGCTCCACCAGGTGGAGTCCGGCGAGGACATCTGCGAGGACGAGCTCGGCGCTGCGCTCGCCTACCTGGAAGTGCTGTGGCTCGACGCGTGCAGGCGCGCCGCCGAGACCGAAGCTGCGCTCGAAGCCCTGCTCGGCGAGGATCCCCGCACTCGCGGGGACCTCTACCGCCACGCTCGCTCCTACCACGCCGCCGTGCGCTCGCTGCGGCGCGAGCTGGCAGCGCGCGTGCGCGACGCCACCGAAGGGCGCGGTCCGCGCACCACGCACCTGCACGCCGCGCTCTGAGCTGATCGCGTACGCTGCCGCGCGTGCCCGTGCGCTTCGACCTGCAGTCGCACTCCACCCACTCCGACGGCGCGCTTGCAGCAGCAGACGTCGTCAGGCTCGCCTCCGAGGCGGGCGTGGAGCTGCTCGCCCTCTCCGATCACGACACCGTCAGCGGGGTCTCCGAGGCGATCGCCGCCGGCGAGCAGCACGGCGTGCGCGTCGTCCCCGCGGTGGAGATCTCCGCGGTCGACGACGGCTCGCCGGTGCCCCGCGAACTCCACATCCTCGGCTACAACATCGACCACGCGGGCGCCGCGCTCACCGAGCAGCTCGAGGCGTTCCTCGGCGACCGCGAGGCGCGCACGCTGCGCATGGCAGCCGCCCTGGAGGAGTGCGGCTTCGAGCTCGACAAGAAGGAGATAGAGGAGAGGATCGCCGCAGGCAAACCGATCGGCCGTCCCCACCTCGCGGGCGCGGTGCTCCGGGCGCCCGCCAACGCGGAGCGGCTCGCCGCCGAGAACATCGACGACGTCGGATCGCTGATCCGCGGCTACCTGATCGAGGGCAAGGCCGCGTTCCGCCTGCGCCAGACGCCCACCGTGAAGGAGTCGATCGAAGCCATCCACGAAGCGGGCGGCGTGTCGATCTGGGCGCACCCGTTCTGGGACATCTCCGAGCCCGCTGAAGTCCTGTCCAGCATCGACCGCTTCCACGCGCTCGGGATCGACGGCGTCGAGGCCTTCTACGTCACGCACACGCGCGAGCAGACGCAGCTCCTGTGCGACCGCTGTGCCGAGCTCGGCCTGCTCACCACCGGCTCCGCCGACTTCCACGGGCCCGAGAACAAGGACTTCTCGCGCTTCATGGCGTTCGACACGTACGGGATCGAGCCCAACCTCGGTCCGATCGCCGGCTGAGCGCAGGGCCGCTCAGACCGCAGCCGGCTGCGCGTCGCCCGCGAGCACGGCCTGCAGGCGGTAGGCGAGCGCCTCCAGCGCCAGCTCTTCGCCCACGTTCAGCGCCAGGCTGAGGCGCGTGTCGGACACGAGCCCCACGCCCTCCAGCAGAGCTGCAGCGCCCACGGCGCTCGCATCCTCCGCAACCTCCTGCGCGCGGTCCACGGCCAGCACCAGCTCCGCCGCGCCCTCGCTCACGCACAGCACGTCGCGCAGCCACAGCTCCGCGAGCTGGAGGCCCAGGTCGAGCGTGCGCACACGCGCGCGGCGCTCGCCGCGGCGGCGTCCCTCCGTCGCATCGCGCTCGGCCTTCTTGCGCTCGCGCGCGGGGAGCAGCTCGAGCTCGCCCTCCAGCCGGCGCTCGAGCTCCTCGCCCGCCGCCGCGCCCGCGCGCTTGGCGGTGTCCAGCAGTGCCAGCCACGGGCGGCTCGCGGTGTCTCCGTGCAGCGCAGCGCGCGCGAACGCCTCAGCGCTTGCGCGCAGCGCCGCGCCGCTCTCGACCACGAGCGTGCGCGCGATCGCCGCGTCGCCCTGGGCCAGGCGCGCGCACGCGAGCGCACGCGCGCCCTCAGCGCCGCCCTCCGGGGCGATCCGCTGGGCCACGACCTCCGCGGGCAGCGGGTCGAAGCGCACCAGCTGGCAGCGCGAGGCGATCGTCGCCAGCACGTCGGAGCGGCGGTCGGTGAGCAGCACCAGGTGCACGAACGAC
>JAICYC010000088.1 GCA_025934395.1 Solirubrobacteraceae bacterium
CGGCGGGCCGCCCGCCGCATCGCTCCCGAACCCGATCGCGAGCTCGTGCGGCCCGTCCTCGGCCTGCAGCCGCACCGTCACCCGCGCAGCCGGCTCGCCGAACCGGATCAGCTCACGCTCGTTGCGCGTCCGCGGCGAGCGTCCCGTGCACCCGTAGTAGATCGCCTCCAGAAGGTTCGACTTGCCTGCCCCGTTCGCCCCGTGAACCACCGTCAGCCCGTCCCCGAGCCGAGCCTCCGCGCGAGCGTAGGTGCGGAAGTCCCGCAGCTCCACGCCCACCACGTTCATCGGCACACGACGCCGGACGACGTTGGAGCGCGGTGGTGAGGGCCCCCCGCGCGGGGCAGGACGAGAGCCTCGATCTCCGGGGCTCGCCGAGCGGCGCATCCCACGACGCCCCTTGACGGTCGAGGGTCAAGCAGATCAAGGACGTACCCATGTCTGGGCGCCTTTGCGCCGCAAGGGCAGGGAGGCAGGACCGCGCCGCGTGCTGTGCACGCGAGCGACCGAGGACGCCGAGCCAACCCGTTTGGGGCGCGATGGCCAAGTAGATCAAGGACGCAGGGAGCGAAGCGTGCTGTGCACGCGAGCGACCGAGGACGCCGAGCTACGCCGGCCATCGCGCCCCAAACCTCAAACGTTGAGGCGGATGGGCATGATGAGGTACACGAAGTCCCCCCCATCGGGTGTTTCGATCAGGCCGGGACGCAGCGGGCTGATCAGCTTCAGCACCAGCTCGTCGGTCTCCACGCTCTCCAGGCCGTCGCGGAGGAACTCGGGGTTGAAGCCGATCTCGAACGGCTCGCCGTTGAACGGCACCGGGATCGCCTCGCTCGCCTCGCCGACGTCGGGGGTCTGCGCGGAGACGGTGAGCGAGCCCTCGGCGAAGCTGAGCCGCAGCGGCGCGTTCTTCTGGGCGAGGAGGCTGATCCGCCGCACGACGTCGGTGAGCTCCGCGCTCGCGAGCCGCAGCTCGTGCTCGACGGACTCGGGCAGCAGCTGGCGGTAGTTGGGGAACTGGCCGTCGATCAGGCGCGAGGAGAGCGTGACGTCGCCCCACTCGAACACGATCTGGTTCTGACCGACGCTCACCGCGAGCTCCTCCGCGGGTGTCTGCTGGGCGATCCTCACGAGCTCCTGGAGCGCGCGCGCGGGCACGTTCGCGTCGAGCGTCCCGCTCAGCGACGCCTCGAGCGCCGTCTCCTTGACGCTCAGCCGGTAGGAGTCGGTTGCGACCATCCGCAGCTCCTGCCCCGACGCGGCCATCAGGATCCCCGTGAGCACCGGCCGCGTCTCGTCGCGTGAGGCCGAGCGCGCCACCCGGCCGATGGTCTCCACGAACGCACCGCCGGGGAGCGCGACGCGGTTGCCGGAGTCCGGCTGCGGGAGCGTGGGGAAGTCCTCGAGGCGCAGCGTGCGCAGGTGGAAGGTGGTGGGCCCGCAGATCAGCTCCACGTCGCCCTCGGCGGCACGCAGCTCCATCGTCAGCCGCTCGGCCGACAGCGAGCGGGCCACGTCGAGCAGGAGACGCGCGGGCAGCACCGCGGAGCCCGGGCGGTCGACGTCCGCGGCGATCGGCACGCGCAGGCCGATCTCCATGTCGCTGGCGCGGAGCTCGGGCTGGGCGTCGTCCGCGGCGATCATCACGCCCGAGAGCGCCTGCACGGCGCTGCGCGTGGAAGCGACTCTCGTGACGGTCTGCAGCTGCGCCAACAGCTCGGCGGATGAGAGTGAGAGCTTCATGTGGCTATCTGATCAAGGAAGGGTTAGTAGGTCTGGGGATATGTGGAGGGGGGTGTCGGGCGCGTTGATCGTGCGAGCGATGCGGGCGCGATGCGGGCCGCGAACCGCAGAAGTTTCGCAGGCAGAGCGGTCGGCGGCGGGCAGGCGCGTCATGGAGTGGGCAGGCCGAGCTGCTCGCACAGCTTCTCCACAGCCTCCCGTGCGTCGGGCTCTTCCGCGACGCGTTTGCCGGCGCGCTTGCACGCGTGCATGACCGTGGTGTGGTCGCGCCCACCGAACTCCCTGCCGATCGCGGGGAGCGATTCGCCGGTGAGCTGACGGGCGAGGTACATCGCGAGCTGGCGCGGCCATGCCAGGCGCGCGCTGCGCTGGGCGGAGAGCAGCTCCTCGCGCGTGATGCCGAAGTGCGCGCAGGTCGCTGTCTGGACGTCGGCGATCGTGCGTGTGGCATGCGGGTTGGGGGCCTGTGGATAGAGCCCTGCGAGCACCTCCGCGGTCAGCTCCGCGGAGAGGCCGCGGCCGGTGAGGGAGCTGTAGGCGACCACGCGGATGAGCGCGCCCTCCAGGGCCCGCACGTTCGTCTGCACGCGCTCTGCGATCAGCTCGAGCGGGCGCTCGTCGGGGAGCGCGATGCCGTCGTGCTGTGCGCGCTTGCGCAGGATCGCCATGCGCATCCCCATGTCGGGTGGGGATATGTCGGCCACCAGGCCGGACTGGAACCGCTCGCGCAGGCGATCCTCGAGCGCCTGCAGGTCGGCGGGTGGGCGGTCCGACGTGAGCACGAGCTGGCGTCCCCCGTCGTAGAGCGCGTTGAACGTGTGGAAGAACTCCTCCTCGGTGCGGGTCTTGTGCTGCAGGAACTGGACGTCGTCCATCAGCAGCACGTCGATGTCGCGGAAGCGGGCCTTGAAGGCGTCGGTGTCGCCGTGGGCGATCGCGCCGACGAACGCGTTGGTGAACGCCTCGCCGGTCGTCAGGCGCACGCGCAGGCTCGGGTCGTGGAGCAGGATGAGGTTCGCGATCGAGCTCAGGAGATGGGTCTTGCCGAGCCCGGGAGGCCCGCATATGAACAGCGGGTTGTACGCGCCGCCCGGCATCTCCGCCACGGTCAGCGCAGCGGCATGGGCGAGGCGGTTGCTGTCGCCGATCACGAACTGCTCGAAGGTGAGCTTGGGGTTGCCGAGCGAGTCGCTCGTCGGCAGCGGCGGTGCGGCGGGCGCGGCTGCCGGGTCGCCCGCAGCGCTTGCGTCCCCGGCGGCGAGCAGGGTCACGCCGGAGTCCGGGCCGAGCAGCTCGCGGGCGCTGCGCGCCAGCAGGGACCCGAAGCGGTCGCGCAGCCAGCGCAGCGAGTGCGCGGGCGCCTCGAGGACCAGCACGGTGCCGTCGATGCGGACGGGCCGCAGCGGCTCGAGCCAGATGCTGTACGTCGGCTCGCCGACCGTGCGAGACAGGTCCGAGGACAGGCGCAACCAGATGTGCTCCAGCTGAGAGCTCACAGCAGGGGTGATCCCCTTCTCCCTTGTGAGAACTGCTTCCATCATTCAGAGGAGGGCCCGGGCGAGCCTGTTAGTGCTGACCCGGATGAGCCCGGTGGGCGACTATACCCACGGCCGTCGAGCGCGGTCCGTGCCTGCTCGCATTTGGCGGGAAAAATCGCCGCCGCCGCATCGCCGGTGCGTGCGGGCGCGCGAACGACTCCTGCGCCCGGGCGCACAGGCGAGTACCTATACTGGTGCCTCCTGCGGGCGCGAGCCCTCGAGACGATGAAGCGGACCTACCAGCCAAAGAAGCGCAAGCGCGCCCGTACGCACGGGTTCCGCGCGCGCATGAGCACGCGCGCGGGCCGCGCGGTGCTCAAGCGCCGCCGCGACAAGGGCCGCAAGCGACTGTCGGCCTGAGGCTCGCTGGTGCGCGCGGCGAGAGGGTGCTGCGGGCGGTGATGGCCGAGGGATCCGGGCGCGGCCGCCTGTCGCGCAGCGCGGAGTTCGAGCGCGTGTATCGCCACGGCCGCTCCACCGCCAACCGCCACCTGGTGCTGTACTCGTTCCCCACCTCGGGGGAGGACCGCCCGCGCCTCGGCCTGTCGGTCTCGCGCAAGGTCGGCGGGGCGGTGGAGCGAAACCTGGTCAAGCGTCTGCTCCGCGAGTCCTTCGCACGGGCCGAGCCCGAGATGCGGGCGGGCCACGACGTCGTGGTCGTCGCGCGCCCGGAGGCCAGGGAGCTCGCGGAGCGCGAGGGCCTCGAGGGCATCGCCACCGCGCTCGACGAGCTGATCGGCAAGGCCGGTCTGCGCGCTGCCGGGGCGGTGACGTGAACGCTGCGCAGGCGCCCGCCCGACAGCGGCACGATCTGCGCACCGTCGCGCGCGCGATCGCAACCGCGCCGATCGTCGTCTACCAGCGGCTGATCTCGCCTGCGCTGCCGCGCCGCTGCAAGTACGAGCCGACGTGCTCTCGCTACGCGGTCGAAGCGATCCGGGAGTTCGGCGTGCTGCGTGGCGCGGTGCTCGCCGGGTGGCGGTTGCTGAGGTGCAACCCCTGGAGCTATGGCGGCTACGATCCGGTTCACGACCAGCACCTGTTCGGGACGCGATCCGGTGAGCGATAGCCGCCCGCGTCCCGGCGCGGCGTGCGGGCCGGCGCTCGCCGCGCCGGCGCTCAGCCGACCCCGTGGACACGAGCGAACAGCGACCTAGCGCATGCCAATCCTTGCCAACGTGATCGAGGACGCGTTCTCGCCGCTGATCAGCCTCTTCCAGGCGATCATGGTGTTCATCCACGACAACGTCGTGGGTGGGAGCTGGGGCCTCGCGATCGTGGGCCTCACCGTGACGATCCGCGCGGTGCTCGTTCCGCTCACCTTCAGGCAGCTGAAGTCGATGCAGGAGATGCAGCGCCTCGCCCCCGAGATCAACAAGCTCAAAGAGAAGTACAAGGAGGACAAACAGCGCCAGCAGCAGGAGCTGATGAAGTTCTACCAGGAGAACAAAATCAACCCGCTGGCATCCTGCCTGCCGCTGCTGCTGCAGCTGCCCGTGTTCATCTCGCTGTTCTACATGCTGCGCACGGATCTGAAGAAGAAGATCTGCGGGGGCCAGCTCGTCGAACACTTCAACAACGCCGGGCTCGCAGCGAAGTTCGGCGGCCCGCAGCACGTCGCGTCCGTCGCGCACCTGCCGGGGAAGTACGTCGAACAGACGAGCTGCGACACCGTCGCCCACCACTCGGCGAAGTTCCTGTTCCTGCCCGACATCACCAGCAAGGCCACCGGGGCCGCCCTCGTGGTGCTGATCGTGCTCTACGTCGGCTCCCAGCTCGCGTCCACGTTGATCGCGACCGCAACCGCCGACCCCACGCAGCGGCGACTGATGTTGATCTTGCCGGTCGTTTTTGTGATCATTCTGTATCGCTATCCCGCGGGGCTGCTCGTCTATTGGATCACCACGAACCTGTGGACGATCGCGCAGCAGTCCGTGATCAGGCGACGAATGCCGCCCCCGCCGCGGCCGGTGCCGTCGGCGGATGCCAACGGGAAACCGAAAGGCCTGCTGAAACCCTTGCTGGAACAGGCGCGCGCGGACGCGGCGTCTCGATCGTCCGCCGGCGAGCCCGCCGCGGCGCCCTCGGGGGCGAAAGCTGGCAGCGAAAAAGGGGGAGGCGCCCCGCCCGCCGCCCCGCCGCCCCGCCCGCCGCGTAAGAAAAAGAAGCGCTCAGGGAGGCGCCGATGAGCGACGCGCCGCACGACGACGGGGACGTGACGCCGCCCGAGGCGCTCGAGGATCTCGTCGCCGAGATCGGCGAGCGGCTCGGGCTCGATGTCGAGATCGACGTTCACCAGGCGGACGGCCAGCTCATCGCGCGCGTGAGCGGCGATGACGTGGGCCTGTTCATCGGCCGCCACGGGCAGACGATCGACGCGATCCAGCACCTGGCGCAGCGCATCGTGTTCCCGGAGGGGCCCGCGTCGATGCGTGTGGTGGTGGACGCGAACGGCTACCGCGAGCGGCGGGCGGAGGCGCTGCGCGGCGAGGCGGACGATGCGGCAGAGGAGGCGCTGCGGCTCGGCGAACCGGTCGAGCTCGACCCGCTGCCCCCCTTCGAGCGGCGCATCGTCCACGAGTACCTGCGCGAGCGGGGCGACGTCGAGACGCACAGCGAGGGCGACGAGCCCGAGCGCTATCTCGTGATCTCGCCCGTCGATCGCTGACCGGCGCGGGGTTTCACGTGAAAACATCGGATGCGTGAGGACGCCGCGAGGCGTCTGGACGAGCTCGTCCGCGAGCACGGCCTCGACGGCGACGTGGCTGCGAAGCTCGCGGCGCTGCTCGACGCGCTCGCGACCCATCCGCTCGCCGCAACCGCGGTGCGCGACAGCGTCCGCGCAGTCGACGTGCACATCGCCGATTCGCTCGCGGCGCTGTCGCTCGCGGGCGTACGCCACGCCCGCTCCGTCGTGGACATCGGCTCCGGCGCGGGGATCCCGGGACTGCCCCTCGCCGCAGCGATCCGCGGGGCGCGCACGATCCTGGTCGAGAGCCATTTCCACAAGTGCACCTTCCTGGAAGCGACTGCCCGTCGGATGGGTCTCGAGAACGTGGAGGTCGCGTGCGCACGTGTCGAGGAGTGGGAGGTCCCCGAGGGCGGGATCGATGTCGCGCTCGCGCGCGCGGTGGGACCGCAGCCGGTCGTGCTGGAGTACGCCGCACCCCTGCTGCGCGAGGGCGGCCTGCTCGTAGACTGGCGTGGCGTGCGCCTCGCGGACGAGGAGGCCTCCTCCTCTCGCGCAGGTCTCGAGCTGGGCCTCGAGCCGCGCGAGATCCGCTCTGTGGAGCCGTTTTCCGGCGCTCGCGACCATCACCTGCACGTGTTCGAGAAGGTCCGCCCGACCCCCAACCGCTTCCCGCGCCGTGCCGGGGCCGCGCGCAAGCGCCCGCTCGGTTAGCTTGCACGCGATGGGAACCGTGTACGCGATCGCCAACCAGAAGGGTGGCGTGGGCAAGACGACGACCGCGGTGAACGTGGCGGCGTGCATCGCGGAGGCGGGGTATCCGACGCTCCTCGTGGATGCCGACCCGCAGGCGAACGCGACGGTCGGCCTCGGCATCCCGCGCTGGCAGGTGCCGGGCCTCTACGAGGTCCTGACCGACGAGGTGGAAGCGGGCGACGCGCTCGCGGCGACGCCCGTAGAGGGGCTCACGGCGCTGCCGGCGGGGCCGGGGCTCGCGGGCGCGAACGTGGAGCTGCCGCGCATCGAGGGCTACGAGGGACGGCTGCGCGAGCGCCTGGAGCCGATCCGCGATCGGTTCCGCTACATCCTGCTCGACTGCCCGCCGTCGCTGGGGCCCCTGACCGTGGCAGCACTTGCGGCGGCGGACAAGGTGATCGTGCCCGTGCAGACGGAGTACTTCGCGCTGGAGGGGCTCGCCGGCCTGCTGGAGACGCTCGAGCTCGTGCAGCGCGAGCTCAACCCCCAGCTGACGGTTGCGGGGATGCTGCTGACGATGCACGACGGGCGCACGCGTCTCGGCCAGGACGTGGAGCGGGAGGTGCGCGCGCACTTCCCGGACCTCGTGTTCGACACGGTGATCCCGCGCAACGTGCGCGTGGGGGAGGCGCCGAGCTACGGTCTCCCGGTGACGCACCACGATCCCCACAGCGCGGGCGCCGAAGCGTACTTCGAGCTGGCCAAGGAGGTGGCGGCGCGTGGCTAAGCCGAAGCCCGGGATGGGACGCGGGCTGAGCGCGATCCTGTCGGTGTCCGAGGAGCCCACTCCCGGAGAGCGCGACCTGCGCGAGGTGGCCGTCGATCTGATCATGCCCGGCGAGAGCCAGCCGCGGCGGCGCTTCGACGCGGACTCGCTCGCTGCGCTCGCCGCATCGCTGCGGGAGCGCGGCGTGCTCCAGCCGGTGCTGGTGCGGCCCCGTCCCGCGGGCACATACGAGCTGATCGCCGGCGAGCGACGCTGGCGTGCGGCCAAGATCGCGGGCCTGCAGACGATCCCCGCGATCGTCCGCACGCAGGACGACGCCGCGGCCCTCGAGCTGGCGCTGATCGAGAACATGGCCCGGGAGGACCTCAGCCCGGTCGAGGAGGCGCGCGCGTGCGCGGCGCTCGTGGAGGAGCTCGGGCTCACCCGAGAGGACGTCGGCAGGCGCGTGGGCCGCGGTCGGGTCGCCGTGAGCAACCTGATCCGCCTGCTGGACCTCCCGGAGGAGGTCCTCGAGCTGCTCGAACGTGGCGCGCTGACCGAGGGTCACGGCCGCGCGCTGCTGCTCGCGGAGGATCACGACGACCGCAGGCGCCTTGGCCGCAGCGCCCGCACCGAGGGATGGTCGGTCCGCGTGACCGAACAGCGCGCGCGGGAGGCCAACGTCAAGGCTCCCGCCTCCTCGAGCGCCCGGCGCCGGGCGCACCCCGACCAGCAGCACGCCGCCGGGATGATCGCCGATCGGCTCGGAGCCGCGCTCGGCGCAGAGGTCCGCGTGAGCCCCGCGCGCGGCGGCTACCGCGCCGAGCTGTTCTTCGCCTCGCCGGAGGAGGCGGAGCGGCTGGCCGCGCGCCTCAATCCGCGCCCGCGCTAACCGCCCACGAACTCCCAGCCGTGGCGTTCGGCCGACGCGAGCAGCGCAGGCAGGTCGGCGCCGGCGCCCTGCGTGCGTGATTCCCCAGGAGAACCCACTCGATCCCGGCGGGGCTGAAGATCACCAGCCGTGGGGCTGAATGTCGCGTTATATCGCGATCCACGTCGGCGCCGTCTTTTGCCCGTTATCCCGAGCACACTTTGTGCGATTTGCAACCTGATCGGCCCGGAACCCGAGACGCGGCGTCGTCGCCGTGCGGCCGGCGCCCATATCAGGGTCGCACGTACGCGTCAGACGGCGGAGACCACCTCCGGGTTGACCACGTTGATCGGCGCGCCCCGCGCAAACGCTGCGACCTGCTCGAAGATGTCGGCGAACTGCAGCTCCCACTCCTCCCGCGTTACGTAGCCGATGTGCGGTGTGCAGATGACGTTCGGCAGCGTCACGAGCGGATCCGAGCGGTCCAGAACCGGCTCCTGTTCGTAGACGTCGACCGCTGCGAGCCCGGGCCGCCCGGCGCGCAGCGCGGCCTCGAGCGCGCCCGGCTCGACCAGCCCCGCCCGGCTCGTGTTGACGAGCACCGCGTCCGGCCGCATGAGGGCGAGGTCCGCCGCGCCGACGATCCCGCGCGTGGCGGGCACGAGGCGCATGTGCAGCGACAGCACGTCGCTGGTGGCGAACAGCTCCTCGCGCGAGCGGGGGACCGCGAGCCCGTCGCGCGCAGCGCGCTCGCGCGAAGCCTCCCGGCCCCACGCCTGGACATTCATCCCGAACGCGCGGCCGTAGCCCGCCACGACGGCGCCGATCCGGCCGTAGCCGTAGACGCCGAGCGTGCGGCCGGCGAGCGTGGAGCCGATCGACGTCTGCCAGCGACCCTCGCGCAGGCCCTGCACCTGCTCGGGGATGCCCCGCGCTGCCGCGAGCACGAGGCCCCAGGTGAGCTCGGCGGTCGCGATCGAGGGCGTGTCCGAGTGCAGGTTCGAGCAGACCGTGATGCCGTGCTGCGTGCACGCGTCGACGTCGATGTGGGGATATGCGCTGCGCTGGCTGATCAGCCGCAGCTCGGGCAGGCGGTCGAGCAGCGGCGCCCTGATCTCGGTGCGCTCGCGGATCAGCACGAGCGCGTCGAAGCCGCGCAGTCGCTCCGCCAGGGCGCCGGTCGCCTGGACGTGATCGTTGAACACGGTCACCTCGTGGCCCGCGAGGATCTCGAAGCAGCGCAGCGTGCGGAGCGTGTCGAGGTAGTCGTCTAGGATCGCAACACGCATCGGGCGCACTTCTATCGCAGTTCGCATCGCCCGGCTGGTCCGCTGATACCGTTTCCGCATCGCGCGGACCGGTCGCGATCAGCGGGCGATTAGCTCAGTCGGTTAGAGCGCTTCTCTGATAAGGAAG
>JAICYC010000032.1 GCA_025934395.1 Solirubrobacteraceae bacterium
CGGCGAGCTCGTCGCCGCGCACGAGGGGCGCGGGCCGGGGCCCGCGGTGCCACGCGAGCGCGGCCTCCAGCACCTGCGCGGCGAGCGCGAGATGGGCGGCGATGGCGCGCTCGGAGTTGTCTCCGCGCGTTGCGAGGCGATCGGCGACCGACAGGACGGTGACGTCGACCTCGACGGGCTCACACGTGCGCAGGTAGCGATACACGGTGCGGGGCGCGAGCGGCTGGGGCTCGTGGACGAGGAAGCCGAGCCGCAGGTGGTGGCGCACGAGCGCGGCCACGTGGGCGGCGAGGCGCTCGCTCGAGCGCAGCCTCCCGAGCACCTCGCGCGCAAGCTGCGCGCCCGCCACGTCGTGCCCGATGAAGGTGACGCGGCCGTCGGCGCTGCGCACCTCGTGCGTGAGCGGCTTGGCGGCGTCGTGCAGGAGCGCGCCCCAGCGGAGCGCCTGGCCGCGCGTGAGCCCGTCTGCGAGCGGCTCGCGCATCACCGCGGCGGCGTGGGCGCTGTTGGGTCCCAGCGCGGCGCTTGCGACGTCGCCGCCGGGGCCGTCGCCGCCGGCGGCGCCCCCCTCGCGGGTTATGTCGCTGGTGCGGTCGAGCACCTCGAGCGTGTGGCCGTGCACGTCGCGGTGGTGAAAGCGATTCTGCTCCACTCCGCGGAGCGCCTCGAGCTCGGGCAGCACCGCTGCGGCGGCGCCGAGCCGCGTCATCAGCTCGAACCCCCCGCTGGCGTCATCGCTCGCAAGGACGCGGTTCAGCTCCGCGAACACGCGCTCGGGAGAGACCGCGCCGAGGGATCGCGCGTGGCGTGCAGCGGCGGCGAGCGTGTCGGCGTCGGGCTCGAGGCCGAGCTCCACGACGGTGCGCACGAGCCGCAGCACGCGCAGCGGGTCCGACGCGAACGCGCCCTCTGCCACCATCCGCAACCGTCCCGCGGCTAGGTCGCTGAGCCCGCCGAGCGGATCGATCGGCGCGCCGCCGTCGAGCGGTTCGGCGATCGCGTTGACCGTGAAGTCGCGCAGGGCGAGGTCCGCGGCGAGGTCGCCGCCGCGCAGCGGCTCGACGTCGAGCTGCCAGGAGCTGTCGCGGGCGACCACCCGCCACGCGCCGAAGTCGCGGGAGAGCTCGAAGCACGCGGCACGGCCTGCGGCTCGCGCGACGGAGCGGGCCGCCTGCTCGGGGTCGCCGTCGACGACCACGTCGAAATCGGTCGCCTGGCGCCCGAGGGCGCGGTCGCGCACGGCGCCGCCGACGAGCCACGCGCCACCGCCCGCGAGCGCCGAGCGCGCCGCGCGCAGTCCCTCGCTGACCGTGGGGGTGCCCTCCACCGGCCGCTACCCCCGCGTGGGCGCCGGCGAGCCGGCGCCGTCCGCTGCGCCGGCGGGCGCGGAGGCGACCGTTGTGGCCTCGCCGTCGCGGTGGTACACGCGCGGCACGCGCGGCGTCAGCCCGCAGGTGATCTCGTAGTTGATCGTGTCGAGGCGGTGTGCGACCTCCTCGGCGGTGAGCCGCTCGCTGCCCTGGAAGCCGAGCAGGATCGCTCGCTCGCCACGCGCCATCAGCGCGTCCTCGCCCGGCCCGAGGTCGATCGTGATGCTGTCCATGCTCACCGTCCCCACGAGCGGATGACGGCGGCCGCCGACCAGCACGTCTGCGTTGTTGGTGAGCTGGCGCCGCCAGCCGTCGCCGTAGCCGATCGGCACCACGCCGATGAACGTGGCGTGCTCGGCGACGAACCGCCTGCCATAGCCGACGCTCTCGCCGGCCGCGCAGAGCTTGACCTCGGCGACATAGGAGGACAGCTCCAGCGCGGGCTCGAGCCCCCGCTCGCCCGGGTCCTGACCGAACGGGTCCATCCCGTAGATCGCCACGCCGCAGCGAACCATGTCGAACTGGGATGCGGCGTCGCGCAGCATCGCGGCGCTGTTGGCGGCGTGCGCGAGGAGCGCGGGCTCCTCGGCCTTCAGCTCCCGCGCCCACTGCGTGAACGTCGCGAGCTGTGCGGCGAAGAACCCGCCGTCCTCGAGTTCGTCGGCGGTGGCGAAATGCGTCATCACACCCGCCAGCTCGATCCCCTCCAGCCCGCGCGCGGCGCGCACCACGCGGGTCGCCTGGCCCACCTCGCGCGTGCCGAGGCGCCCCATGCCGGAGTCGAGCTTGACGTGGACCCGGCCGCCCCCGGCGGCGAGCACGTCGCGAAGGCCGTCCTCGCTCCACACGACCAGCTCTCCGCCGCCGGCGAGCGCCTCGGCCCGCTCCGCGTCGCTGAGCGCGCCCGTGACGAGCACGCGCCGGTCCGTCAGCCCGGCAGCGCGCAGCTCGGTGACCTCGGCGGCGTCGGCGACCGCGAGCCAGCGCGCACCCCCTGCGAGCGCGGCGCGCGCAGCGGGCACGGCGCCATGTCCGTACCCGTCGGCCTTCACCACCGCGCACAGCTCCGCGCCGGATCGCAGCTCCGAGCACAGCCGCCCGCAGTTGCGCTCGATCGCGCTGAGGTTGACCCGAGCGGTGGCCCGGCGCAGTCCCTCTTCGGTCATCGCGTGTCCCCCTTGCGGGTTTCGCGCCAGCCGCCAGCCTGCGCGGCGGCCCGCGCGCGCGGCAGCGCCTCGATCACATCGGAGGCGATCACACCCTCGACAGCCCCCACCGCGCGCACGGCTGCACCTCCGGCGCGCGCGTGGAGCCACACGCCCGCGGCGGCGGCCTCGAACGGCGCGAGGCCCTGCGCGAGCAGCGCTGCGATCACGCCCGTGAGGACGTCGCCGGTCCCGGCGGTGGCGAGCGCGGGCGTGCCGCCGGCGCTCACCGCAACCCGGCCGGACGGCTCCGCGACGAGCGTGTCGTCACCCTTGAGCACGGTCACGCAGCCCGAGCGCGCAGCGGCCTCCCGGACGCTGCTCAGCCGCTCGCCCTCGATCTCGGCGCTGTCGCGGCCGAGCAGCCGCGCCATCTCGCCGGCGTGAGGCGTGAGCACGGTCGGCGCGGCCCGCGCCGCGAGCGCGTCGAGGCGCTCCGCGTGCGCGTTGAGCGCGTCCGCGTCGATCACGAGCGGTGCGGCGAGCTCCTGCGCGAGCGTACGCGCGAGCGCGAGCGCCCCGTCGGATCGGCCGAGCCCGGGGCCGAGCGCGACTGCGCCGGCCCGCTCGACGCTCCGCAGCACCGCCTCGGCGGCCTCCGGCACGAGCGCCCCCTCGGCGGTGTCCTCGACGAGCGCGCGCGTCATCAGCTCCGGAGTGCCCGCCGCTGCGAGAACGGGCTGCTGGGAGGCGGGCACGCATGCGATCACGTAGCCCGCGCCCGCGCGCATGCTCGCGCGCGCTGCGAGCGCGGGCGCGCCGCTGAGGCCGCGCGAGCCGCCCACCACGACGACCTGCCCGGAGCGGAACTTCGTCCACGCGCTGTCGCGGCGCGGAAGCAGCTCGCCCACGCCCCGCTCGAGGAGCCCGACCGCAGCGTCGAGCGGGGCGCCGCGCGGGATGCCGATGTCGACGGTGTGCACCGTGCCCGCGTGGAGCTTGCCGGGCGCGATCCACAGACCGGGCTTGCCGGCGTGGAAGGTGACGGTGGCGCGCGCGCTGACCGCGGCGCCCGCCACCACGCCGGTGGACGCGTCGACCCCGCTCGGGACGTCCACGCTCACGATCGGCGCGCTGCAGCGGGCTGCGAGCTCGATCGCACGCGCAACATCGTCGCGCGGCTCCCCGGCGAAGCCCGTGCCGAGCAGCGCATCGACGACGACCACGGGCTCTCCGGGGAGGGCCTCGCCGGAGCCGTTCGCGCCGGAGCCGTTGCCCGCGGGCTCCTCCCAGCTCGTTCCGTCGAGCCGGATCGGGCGATCCCCGGGAAGGCGCTCGAGGTTGGCGCGCGCGTCGCCCGCGAGCTCTGCGGGCGCAGCCGTGCACACGACCGCAACCGCACGCCCGGCGTCGCGCAGCAGCCGCGCGACGACGAGCCCGTCGCCGCCGTTGTTGCCCTTGCCGCACAGCACGGTGACGGGGCCATCCGGCTCGATCGCCTCGACCGCGTGTGCGACCGCAGCGCCCGCGCGCTCCATCAGATCGAGGCTGGGAACCCCCTGCTCGTCGATCGCCCAGCGATCGACCGAGCGCATCGCATCCGCGTCCGGCAGCGGGGCGAGCCAGTCTGGCAGCGCTTGCATCAGCAGCGATGCTAGATGGTCGTCCCGGCGCCCTTACTCGACGGTGACGGTCTTCGCGAGGTTGCGCGGTTGGTCGACGTTCAGGCCGCGTTTGCGGGCGATCGCGTATGCGAGCAGCTGCAACGGGATCACGGCGAGCACGGGCTGGAGCATCCAATCGGTCGCGGGCACGGTGAGCGTGGCGTCGGCGTGCGGCTCGACCACCCCCTCCCCCGCGCTGGCGACCGCGATCACGCGCGCGCCGCGCGCGCGTGCCTCCTGCACGTTGGAGACGAGCTTCTCCAGGACGGGCGAGCTCGTGGCCACGCAGACGACCGGCGTGGCCTCGTCGAGCAGCGCGATCGGGCCGTGCTTCATCTCGCCCGCGGCGTACGCGTCGGTGGAGATGTAGGAGATCTCCTTGAGCTTGAGCGCACCCTCGAGCGCGACGGGCAGCCCCACGTGGCGCCCGATGTAGAGGAAGAAGTCCGATTGCCAGCAGCCCTCGGCGATCGCTGCGGCGCTCTGCTCGGCCCCGGCGACGACCTCGTCGATGCTGCGCGGCAGCCGCTTGAGCTCCGCGACGAGCTCCGCGATGCGCTCGGGCGGGAGCGTCCCGTGCAGCTCGGCGAGCCGCAGCGCGAGCATGTAGAACACGGCGACCTGGCATACGAAGGTCTTCGTGGCGGCAACGCCGATCTCCAGCCCCGCGCGGGTGTAGAGGACACCGTCGGCCTCGCGCGTGGCCTGCGAGCCGCGCGTGTTGGTGACGGCGAGCACGGTCGCGCCGCGTTCGCGCGCGAGGCGCATCGCGGCGAGCGTGTCGGCGGTCTCGCCGGATTGCGACACCCCGATGACCAGATCGCCGGGCCCCACGACGGGGTTGCGGTAGCGATACTCGGAGGCGATGTCGATCTCCACGGGCACCCGCGCCCACTCCTCGATCGCGTAGCGGCCGATCGCGCCCGCGTGGTAGGCGGTGCCGCACGCGACGATCACGATCCGCCGCGCGCGCTCGAGGATCGACTCTTCGAGTGCTCCCTCCTCGTCGAGGTCCACACCGGTGCCGCGGGCGAGGCGATCCGCGACGGTTTCGGCGACGGCGTCGGCCTGTTCGTGGATCTCCTTGAGCATGAACGTCTCGTAGCCGCCCTTCTCGGCGGTCTCCTCGTCCCAGTCGACGGTGACGACATCGCGCTCGACGGCCTCGCCGTCTGCGGTGGTGAGGATCACGCGGTCCGGCCGCAGCACCACGACCTCGCCGTTTTCCACGTGCTGGATCCGCCGCGTCTCGGACAGGAACGCGGGCACCGCGGAGGCGAGGAACTGCTCGCCCTCGCCGCGCCCCACCACGAGCGGGCACTCGCGGCGAGCGCCGACGAGCAGCTCCGGCTCGTCGAGGCTCATCGCGACGAACGCGAAGTGCCCCTCGAGCTGGGCGTAGGCGGCGCGCACGGCGCGCGCAAGGTCACCGTCGTAGAGGTCGGCGATCAGGTGGGCGATCACCTCCGCGTCGGTCTCGGATGTGAACTCCACGCCCTTGGCGAGCAGCCGCTCCTTGAGCGTCATGTAGTTCTCGACGATCCCGTTGACCACCACGTGCACGCGCGAGCCGCCGTCGTAGTGGGGATGCGCGTTCTCCTCGCTCACGCGCCCGTGCGTCGCCCAGCGGGTGTGCCCGATCCCGGTGGTGGCGGGCTGCTGGGCAACCGCGACCGCGCCTGCGCCGGTGGTGGCCTGCACCTTCTCGCGCAGGGCGTTGAGGTTCCCCACCGAGCGCACGGTCTGGACCTCCTCGCCGGCGATCACGGAGATGCCGGCTGAGTCATAGCCGCGATATTCGAGGCGTCCCAGGCCCTCTAGCAGGAGATCCTGCACGGGGCGGCCACCCACATAGCCGACGATGCCGCACATCGCGCCACGACGATACCAGCGCGTTCGCGTGGCGCTGCGGGCGTTTCGGGGCGCTAGGCGAGGTCGCGCTCGACGAGCGCGACGAGCTGCGAGCAGACCTGGTCGGCCTCGTCCTCGGTGGGCGCCTCGACCATCACGCGCACGAGCGGCTCGGTGCCGCTCGGGCGCACGAGCACGCGGCCACGGCCGGAGAGCTGCTGCTGGGCGTCCTGCACCGCCGCGTTCACCGCGGCCGCGCCCGAGAGCGCCTCGCGGTCGCGAACGCGGACGTTGACGAGCCGCTGCGGGAGCTTGTCCATCGCGTGGCGCTCGGCGAGGTCGCCGTCGCCGAGCGCCTCGAGCGTGAGCAGGGCGCTGGCGATGCCGTCGCCGGTGGCGTTGAAGCGCATGTCGATGATGTGGCCGGATTGCTCGCCGCCGAGCGTCCAGCTGCGCGCGCGCAGCTCCTCCAGCACGTAGCGGTCTCCGACCTGGGAGACAGCCACCTCGACGCCCTCCTCGCGCATCGCTGCGTGGAACCCGTAGTTGGTCATCACCGTGACGGCCACGCCGCCGCCGAGGGCGCCCGTGCCGTGCAGATGGCGCGCGACGAGCGCCATCAGCTCGTCGCCGTCGACGACGTTCCCGCGGCGGTCCACGGCGAGCACGCGGTCGCCGTCACCGTCGAAGGCGAAACCGACGTCGTGCTCGCCTGCACGCACGCGCTCGGACAGGCCCTCGACGTGGGTGGAGCCGCAGCCGTCGTTGATGTTGCGTCCGTCGGGCTCGTCGGCGACGGCGGTGACGTGGGCGCCGAGGCGCCTGAAGATCTCCGGCGCAACATGGTGGGTGGCGCCGTTGGCGCAGTCGATCAGCACGTTGCGAGAGCTGAGGTCGAGACCGTCGAAGCGCGAGTGCAGCTCGCGCAGGTAGTCCTCTGCGGCGCCGCGCAGCTCGCGGATGCGCCCGATCGGCTGCTCGGGATCGGGGTCGGGGCCGGGGGCGCCCTCGCCCGCCGCGACGGCCGCTTCGATCCGCGCCTCCGCGTCGTCGCTGAGCTTGTAGCCGTCGGAGGCGAAGAACTTGATGCCGTTGTCGCGATAGGGGTTGTGGGAGGCGGACAGCACCGCAGCGAGGTCGAATCCGAAGCGTGCGAGCAGCAGCGGCGCGGCGGGGGTCGGCAGCACGCCACCCAGCAGCGCTTCGCCGCCCGCAGCGCTCACCCCGGCGGCGACCGCCGCCTCGAGCATCTCACCGGACTCGCGGGTGTCCCGGATGATCAGCACGCGAGGCGCGGGCGACCCGGCCTGCAGCGTGGCTGCCCTGCCCAGCGCGAGCGCGAGGTCGGCGGTCAGGAACGTCCCCGCGACCCCCCGAACGCCGTCGGTCCCGAACAGCTTGCGGGCCATCTTCGCGCCTCTGGGAGCGCGCCTAGCGCTTGGAGAACTGCGGGCGCTTGCGCGCCTTCTTCAGACCGGCCTTCTTGCGCTCCTTCGCGCGCGAGTCGCGCGTGAGGAAACCGCGGCGCTTGAGCTCGCCGCGAAGGTTGGGGTCGGCCTCCAGAAGGGCGCGCGAGACGCCGTGGCGGAGCGCGCCCGCCTGGGCGGATATGCCGCCGCCGTGCAGCCGCGCGACCACGTCCATCCGGTCCTCGTAGCCGACCGTCTCGAGCGGCTGGCGGATGTTGCGCTGAAGCGTTGTGCGCGGGAAGTGCTCCTCGAGCGTGCGCCCGTTGATCACGTAGGTCCCGCTCCCGGGGCGCAGGATCACGCGCGCGATCGCGGTCTTGCGCTTGCCGGTGGCGCGGTAGCGCGCGCCGGAGGCGAGGTCGATCGCGGCGGTGGAGATCGGCTGCGCGAGCGTCTCGTCGCCCTCCTGCTCCTCGGCTGCGCCCTCGGTCGCGGCGGGGCCCTCCTCCTCGACGGCGTAGGGGTCCTCGTAGGCCGTTTCGCCGCTGGCGAGCGGGTCCACGCCCTCGGGAACGATGTCCACTTCGAGGTGTGCGCCGGGGACGGCTGGTTTCTCGCGGGGAGCGCCGTCCTGCTCGTCGTCCTCGGAGACCGCCTCGGCGACGGCCTCGGCGTCCTGCGCCTCCTGCGCAGCCTCGAGCGGCGCGTCCTCTGCAGAGCCTGCGATCTCGGCGGCCTCCTCGCTCGGGACCGCGTGCCCCTCGCCGGCGGGCTCACCAGCGGGCTGCTCGGGGGCGCTCAGGTCGCCGCCGGCCTCCTGCGCCTCCTGCGCGGCCTCGAGCGGCGCGTCCTCGGCGGAGCCTGCGATCTCGGCGGCGTCGCCGTCGGGCACCGCGTGCTGGGTCTCCTCGGCGTCCTCGGGGGGCTGCGGGGTCTGCTCGTCTGCCATCATCAGGCGTCGATCTCCAGCGGCTCGGGTTTCTGCGCGACGTGTGGGTGCTCGGGCCCCGCGTAGATCTTCAGCTTCGTGAGCTGCTTGCGCGCGAGGCGGTTGCGGGGCATCATGCCTTTGACCGCAAGGCGGATGATCTCCTCCGGCCGGCGCGCCTGCATTTCCTCGAAGGTCCGCGACCGCAGCCCGCCGGGGTATCCGGAGTGCCTGTAGTAGCGCTTGTCCTGGCGCTTGTTGCCGGTCACGTGGATCTTCTCCGCGTTCACGACCACGACGAAGTCACCGGTGTCGATGTGGGGCGTGTACGTGGGCTTGCGCTTGCCACGCAGCACGTCTGCGATCTGCGTGGCGAGCCGGCCGAGCGTCTTGCCGTTGGCGTCCACGAGCAGCCAGTTGCGCTCGCGGTCGCTCGGCTTTGCCACGTAGGTCTTCACAGAGGGGGCCATAGGCGTGAAAAAGGCCACGCGTACTCGCGCGGCGAAGGGGACACTATAGGCGAAATAACGTGGCGCCCGGAGCGCCGGGGCGCGAACCCGCCGGATGCGAGAGGTGTCGATGTCCGAGGCGGCCGAATCGTCGTTCCTGTCAAGGACGCAGCGAGCGAAGCGTGCTCTGCACGTGAGCGAGCGAGGACGCCGACAGGGACGAGGAGGCGGCTGCCTCGGTCACTCCCACTCGATGGTTCCGGGGGGCTTCGACGTGATGTCGAGCACCACCCGGTTGACCTCGCGCAGCTCGTTGATCATGCGCGAGGCGATCGTCTCCAGCAGGTCGTACGGGAGCCGCGCCCAGTCGGCGGTCATCGCGTCGTCGCTGGTGACGGCGCGCACGACGACGACGTAGCCGTACGTGCGCTCGTCCCCCTGGACGCCAACGGTGCGGACGTCGGGGAGCACGCAGAACGACTGCCACAGCTCGCGGTACAGGCCGGCCCTGCGGATCTCGTCCTGGAGGATGTGGTCGGCCTCGCGGAGCACGTCGAGCCGCTCCTTGGTCGCTTCGCCCCCGACCACGCGGATCGCGAGGCCCGGCCCGGGGAACGGCTGGCGCCACACGAGCCTCTCGGGGAGGCCGAGCTCGGCGCCCACGGCGCGCACCTCGTCCTTGAACAGCGCGCGCAGCGGCTCGACGAGGTCGAACTGGAGGTCGTCGGGGAGGCCGCCCACGTTGTGGTGGGACTTGATCGTCGCCGCGCCGGTGCCGCCGCCCGACTCGATCACGTCCGAGTAGAGGGTGCCCTGCACGAGGAACCGCGCGGCGTCCGCGCCGGGATGGGCGGGATCGGCTTCGGCGAGCTTGGTGGCCTCCTCCTCGAACACGCGGATGAACTCCGCGCCGATCGCCTTGCGCTTGGCCTCGGGGTCGGTCAGCCCTTTGAGCTTCTCGAGGAAGCGCTCCTCGGCGTCGACGGCGACGAGGGGGACCTTGAACGTGTCCCGGAAAGTGCTCACGACCTGCTCGCCCTCTTCTTTGCGCATCAGCCCGTGATCGACGAACACGCAGGTGAGCTGGTCTCCGATCGCGCGGTGCACGAGCAGCGCGGCGACCGAGGAGTCCACGCCGCCCGACAGGCCGCAGATGACGTTGCCCTCGCCCACCTGCTCGCGGATCCTGCGCACCTGTTCCTCGACGATCGAGGCGGCCGACCAGGAGCGGTCGCACCCGCAGATCTCCGTGAGGAACCGGATCAGGACCTCCTCGCCGTAGGGCGTGTGCACGACCTCGGGGTGGAACTGGATCCCGTAGATGCCGCGCGCGGTGTCCTCGACGGCGGCCACGGGCGACGCCGTGGAGGAGGCGAGCGCCGTGAAGCCGGGTGGCGGCTCGAACACGGTGTCGCGGTGCGACATCCAGCACGTCTGCTCGGCGGGCAGGCCCGCCAGCAGCCGGCCGCCGTCGCCCGCGACGTGCAGGTCCGAGCGCCCGAACTCCCCCACCTCCGCTTCCTCCACACGGCCACCGAGCTCCCGGACGAGCAGCTGCATCCCGTAGCAGATGCCCATCACCGGCACGCCCAGCTCGAGCAGGCCGCGGTCCAGCGGCGGTGCGCCGTCCGCGTACACCGAGGCGGGTCCTCCCGAGAGGACGATCCCGCGCGGCTTGCGCGCTTCGATCTCCGACAGCGGCGTGTGGTGTGGGAGCAGCTCGCTGAACACACCGCAGTCGCGGACGCGGCGCGCGATCAGCTGGGAGTACTGCCCCCCGTAGTCGAGGACGAGCACCTCCTGAGCGGCCGCAGGCGCGTCGCGACGCGCGCCGATGATCAAACCCGCTCCGGTCGCCGGCTGCTCGGTCTCGGGCACGGCCGTGAGGGTCTCGGCCGGCCTACTCATTGACCAGCGCGGCCACCTTCCCGTTGGTGGCGCCCATCCCGACCTGCTGGTCGCGCTGCAGCGCCTTGCCCTCGGTCTGCAGCGACGGGGCGATCACGACCTCGGCACGGTTGAACTCGGCGAGGTCCTTGTGACCGCAGGTCGCCATCGACGTGCGCAGTCCGCCGAACAGGTTGAACGTGCCGTCGTTCTCGCGCGCGGGGCCGACGAGGATCTCCTCGAGCGTGCCGTTCTGCGTGGTCGCCACGCGCGCGCCGCGCGGGAGCGTGGGATGGAACGTGGCCATGCCCCAGTGGAAGCCCCTGCCGGGAGCCTCGTACGCGCGCGCGAGCGGCGAGCCGATCATCACCGCGTCGGCGCCGAGCGCGATCGCCTTGGAGACGTCGCCGCCGTTGCGCATGCCGCCGTCGGCGATCACCTGGCAGTACTCGCCGGTCTCGAGCATGTGCGTGGAGCGCGCGTGCGCCACGTCGGCGATCGCGGTCGCCTGCGGCACGCCGATCCCGAGCACGCCCCGGGTGGTGCACGCGGCACCGGGGCCGACGCCCACGAGCACGCCTGCCGCGCCGGTGCGCATCAGGTGCAGGCCGGTGTGGTAGGACGCGCAGCCTCCCACCACCACGGGCACGTCGAGCGTCGGGATGAACTCCTTGAGGTTCAGCGGCTCCGACACGGTCGACACGTGCTCGCCGGAGACGACGGTGCCCTGGATCACGAGCACGTCCAGCCCCGCCTCGAGGGCGATCTCGTGGTAGCGCAGCACGCGCTGGGGCGTGAGCGAGGCCGCCACGACGACTTTCTGCTCCTTGATTTCGGCGATCCGCTGGGCGATCAGCTCCGGCTTGACGGGCTCGCGGTAGATCTCCTGCATCTCCCGCGTGGCCTCCTCCTTGGAGAAGGAGGCGATCCGCTCGAGCTGGGACTCCGCGTCCTCGTAGCGGGTGAAGATGCCCTCGAGGTTGAGGACGGCGAGGCCGCCGATGCGGCCCATGATGGCGGCCGTCTCGGGTGAGACGACCCCGTCCATCGCGGAGGCGAGCAGCGGAAGGTCGAACTGGTACGGGCCCAGCTTCCACGTGATGTCGATGTCGTCCGGGTCGCGCGTGCGCCGCGAGGGCACGATCGCGATGTCGTCGAAGCCGTAGGCGCGACGCGCCTTCTTACCGCGTCCAATCTCAATTTCCATCGTGGCATCCTCGCAGTCGGAGCGGACGAGAAAGCCCCGCGCTCGGCGGGGCCAAATGGGCACAGCACAAGCGCCGCCCGGGCGTTTTCGGCGCATCAGTTACAGGGAGTTCGAGCATAGCAACGGCGGTGCCCCGCGGGACCCCTTGGCTATGCTCGAAACCGCGTGTCGGCGAGCCAGAACAACAAGTACCAGCCCCATCAGATCGAGGCGGGCCGCCAGGCTGCTTGGAACGAGCGCGAGGCGTTCCGCACGCCGGCGCTCGCAGACGATCGCGCACACCTGTACATAAAGCCCTCGGCGCCGTTCACGTCGGGCAACGTGCACATCGGCCACGTGCGCAGCTACTCGATCGGAGATGCGTACGCGCGCTACCGGCGGGCACGCGGCGACGGCGTCCTGTTCTCGTTCGGATTCGACGCGTTCGGCCTCCCCGCGGAGCTGGGCGCGATCGCGGGCGGCGTGCCCCCGACCGAGTGGGTCAACGGCTGCGCGGAGCACATGACCGGCCAGCTCCAGCGCCTCGGCTTCTCGTTCGACTGGGAGCGCTCGTTCATGAGCTCCGACCCGATCATGTACCGCTGGTCGCAGTGGCTGTTCCTGGTGCTGCTCGACGCCGGCCTGATCTACCGCGGCACGGGCAACGTGGACTGGTGCGACAACTGCCAGACCACGCTCGCGTCGATCCAGGTCGAGCCGGGCGGCACGTGCTGGCGCTGTCACGGGCCCGTGCGCCTGGTCGAGCTTCCGCAGTGGTACCTGAAGATCAGCGCGTACGTGAAGGAGAACGACGAGCGCCTGGCCGAGCGCGAGGCGAGCGGCCTCTGGGACGACGTTGCGCTCTCCTCGCAGCAGTACGTGCTCGGGCGGGTGGACGGCGTCGAGCTCGCCCTCGCCGACGACGAGGGCGCTCAGATCCAGGTGTTCACGCCGCACTCCGAGGCGGTGGGCAGCGCGCGCTTCGTGCTGATGAGCGCGCGCCACCCGGACGTGGAGCGCTGGGCGTCGCACCCCGAGGTGGTGGACTCCCTCGATCAGCTGCGCACCGGGGGCTGGGAGCGCTCGGCGCGCGAGGCGGAGACGATCCCGCTGATCGACACGCGCCGCACCGTGACCGGGCCCGCCGGTACGCCGCTCCCGGTGATCGTCTCGCCGCTGGTGGACTCCCGGTTCGGAGTGACAGCGGTGCTCGGGATCCCCACCGCCGACCACGCGGACGCGGTCGTGGCGGAGCGCCTCGGGCTCGGCGGCTCCCTCGGCGGCGACGGCGAGGAGGCCGAGGCGCCCCCGGCGATCCACGCCGGCACCCCGGCGGTGCGCTACAGGGCCTTCGACTTCGCGATCTCGCGCCAGCGCTCGTGGGGAACACCGATCCCGATCGTCTACTGCGAGGACTGCGGGGCGGTGCCGGTGCCGCGCGATCAGCTGCCGGTGCTCCTGCCGTTGGACATCCGGCCGACGGGCGCGGGCAACCCGCTGGCGGAGCTCGACGAGTTCGTAAACGTGCCCTGCCCAGCGTGCGGCGGCCCCGGCAGGCGCGAGACCGACACGCTCGACTGCCACTTCGACGCGCTGTGGCTGTGGGTGCCTGCATGCGTGCCGCAGGAGGCTCGCGGCCAGTCGCTCGAGGAGATCCTCGCGCTGCCGGACCTGCGTTACTGGCTCCCGTCGGAGCGGCTCGTGGCGGGCTCGGACTCGGGCAACTTCGTGTTCGACCAGCGCACCGTGACCAAGGCGCTCCGCGACATCGGCCCGCTCGCGTTCCTCGCGGACGGCGAGCCGTTCGCCGGATGCCTGTTCCACGAGATGGTGATACGCGACGGGCGCAAGATGAGCAAGCATCTCGGCAACGTGGTGGACCCCGACGAGCTCGTGGAGCGCTATGGCGCGGATACCGTGCGGCTGGCGGTGCTCTACGCCGCGAGGCCGCAGCGATCGCTGAACTGGAGCGACTCGGCGGTGCTGCGCTGCAGCCGTTACCTGGCGCAGGTGTGGGAGTACACCCAGGCGAAGCTCGCCCAGGGTGCCGACGGCGAGACCGCGACCGAGCGCGAGCCGGCGACCGGCGATGCGGACGGCGGCGAGCAGCGCGACAAGACGGAGCACCTTCGCCTGCGGCTGGCCAAGTGGTGCGACACGGCGGTGGAGAAGATGACCGAGGACATGGACGCGCTGGAGATGCACAGCGCGGTCCGCAACGTGATGCGCCTGTTCGACCGCATCAAGGACTTCGAGAAACGAGTGCTCGCGCGCGAGCCGGAGCTGAACGCGGCCAACCGCGCGGCGCTGCTGTCGGCGCTCGAGGTGCACGCGCAGATGCTCGCGCCGCTGGCGCCGCACATCGCCGAGGAGCTGTGGCTGGCGTTCGGCAACGAGGACATAGGTACACAGACGCCGTGGCCCGGCGTATCGTTCCAGGTGGCGGCATGAGCATTGGCACCGCAGAGAGCCTCCGTCAGGGGGCAAGGCAGCGGACGCGTTCCTGCGCCACCGCGCTGGTCTGCCACCGCTGTGAGCACAGCTGGCCGCTGGAGCAGTCGGTGTTCATCTGTCCCGACTGCGGGAAGGGGCTGGATGTCGTCTACGACTACGAGCTAGCCGCGCGGCACTTCGCGGAGGTCGCGCCGGCGGAGCGCCCGCACAACATCTGGCACTTCGAGGAGCTGCTGCCGATCGTCGACGCGGGCGCGCAGGCGCGCGTGGGCCGTTACG
The DNA here is from genome assembly GCA_025934395.1 of Solirubrobacteraceae bacterium. Taxonomy (GTDB): domain Bacteria; phylum Actinomycetota; class Thermoleophilia; order Solirubrobacterales; family Solirubrobacteraceae; genus Palsa-744. The sequence goes on from JAICYC010000032.1 coordinate 14,623, forward strand.
CCGGCTACACGCCCCTGATCGCAGCGGACCGCCTCGGCGCGGAGCTCGGCATCGCGAACCTGTACATCAAGGACGACTCCTCCTCGCGCCCGAGCTTCTCCTACAAGGACCGCGTGGTGTCGATGTCGATCGCGCGCCTGCTGGAGCTGGGGCGCGAGGAGATCGGGTGCGTGTCCACGGGCAACGTCGGAACGGCGGTGGCGTCCCTCGCGGCGAGGGCGGGCGTGAGCGCGTACGTGGTCTACCCGAACCGCCTGGAGAACACGAAGGCGCGCGGCTGCATGGCGCTGGGCGCGAAGGTCTGCCAGGTGGAGGGCAACTACGACGAAGCGAACCGGCGCTGCCGGGAAGTGGCCGAAGCGACGGGCATGGAGTTCGCCAACATCACGCTGCGCCCGTTCTACGCGGAGGGCGCGAAGACCGCCGCGTTCGAGATCGTGGAGCAGCTCGGCTGGAACGCGCCGGACCACATCGTGAGCCCCGCTGCGGGAGGCACGCTCTCCTCGCGCGTGCACAAGGGACTGATCGAGCTCGAGAAGATGGGTTTGGCGGAGACCGAGTCGACCCACATCCACATCGCCCAGCCGAGCGGCTGCAACCCGATCGCGAGCGCGATCCTGGCGGAGGAGGCAGAGGTTCACCCGGTGATGCCCGAGACCGCAGCGCACTCGCTCGCGATCGGCGCTCCCGGCGACGGCTACCTCGTGATCGACGCGGTCCACAAACGCGGCGGCACCGCGGCCTTCGCGAGCGATCCGGAGATCTTCGCGGGCATTGACCTGCTCGCCGCCACCGAGGGCCTGCTGACCGAGCCGGCGGGCGGGACGACGATCGCGGTGCTCGAGAAGCTCGCCGCAGCGGGCCGCTTCGACTCCGACGAGACGGTTGTGGCGATCATCACGGGTAACGGGATGAAGACGCTCGACGACCACCCGCCGAAGCAGTGGCCGGCGAAGATCGATTGCGAGCGCGACGCGATGATGACGGCGCTCGACGAGCTCAAGGCGAGCGAGTCGCTGATGGACGCGGCGCGCAGGCAGCTGGAACCCTGAGGAGCTGCTCGTGGAGGACGTCGATCGCTCCGACCCTCTGCGCGACCTCGAGGAGCGACGTCGCCAGGCGCGCATGGCCGTGGACGAGGCGGGAGGCGGCGAGTCGGAGGGCTTCGAGCTCTCCGAGGAGGAACTGATCGAGCACACATCCCACGGGGACCAGCACAGCCCCGCGCGGATCATGCGCGACGCGGCGAGCGACGACGCCCCCGAGGACTACGAGCGGACGTACGGCGAGGCGGACGGGGAGCACCTCACCGACTGAGCCGCGCCGCGCCGGGCGGCGCGAGCGTGACCGGGCCGGTCGTCGGCCCTCAGATGATCTCGGCGAACAGCGCGGCGTCGTCGGCGAGCCGCTCGTACAGGCGGGTGCGCATCTTGGTGTGGATCTGGCAGATGCGGCTCTCGGACAGGCCGAGTCGCTCGCCGATCTCGCGCAGCGTCCATTCGTTGACGTAGAGCAGCACCGCGACCTCGCGCTCCTGCGGGGAGAGCGTGGCGAACGCGGCATGCAGGCGCGCTTTCGCGTCGCTGCGCTCGGCGTTGGCGACAGGGTCCACGGCGGGGTCTTCGCTCTGCAGCACGTCGATCTGCTCGACTGCGGAGGCGGGGTCGGAGCCGACCACGCGATTCAGGGAACCCACCTCGGCGAGCGCGACACGGTCGAGGCGCTCGGCCAGCTCCGCCACGCTGATGCCGACCGCGGTGGCCAGCTCCTCGTGGCTGGGGCGGCTCTCGCCGCTGCGGGCGAGCAGCGTGTCACGTGCTCGGTTGATCTCGCGCTCCTCGCGACGAAGCGAGCGGGGCGCCCAGTCGCTGCTGCGCAGGCCGTCGATGACGGCGCCCTGGATGCGCGTCCAGGCGTACTGCTCCAGCGTGGCGCCCTTGCTGGGGTCGTACCGGTCGATCGAGTGGATCAGCGCCTCGATCGCACAGGACGTGAGGTCCTCGACGTCGCAGTGGCTCGGGAGCTCGCGCGCCTTGCGGTGCACGATGTGCCTCGCCATCGGCATGAACATGAAGATCAGCCGGTCGCGCAAATCGCGCTCGCCGGTCCGCTCGTACTCCTGCCACAGAGACAGCGCATCCTGCGCTGATGCCCGGACCGCCTGCTTGGTCGCTATTTGCATAGTCGTGCTCCGGTTGTTCGAGGGAGAGGGGGTGTCCGACCCGCACTTGCCACCCCTCGCGGCCGAGTTGGGAGAGCTCTTGCACGCTCGCCCCGGTGGGTTCATGCGTCGCGGACATGGCCCTATCGGCGGGCAGGTCCGACCGACTTGAGGGCCGGGAGCACTTTTGTCACCGATCGGTGTCAAGAAGGTCCGTCTCGTGCCGATCACCCTCGGTCTGCGCCGGCCGTATCATCGGCACGAGTCGATCGATGACCCGTCTGCTCGTGTCCCTGACGTGCGTGGCGGCGCTGCTCCTGGCGCCCGTGAGCGCACACGCCGCCGCCGGCGGGAACGTAGGCGCGACGAGCGCCTATCTGCGCGCGAACCACCGGCTCGTGCAGGTCGTCGCCTCGAAAATTCCCACGATCGAAGGGCGGCTGCGCAAGGTGCTTGCGGGGGTGAGGCGCGAATGCCCCAAAGCAGCGGCAGCCTCGCCGCAGAACCCCCAGTCCACCCAGCTCAGCAACGAGGTGATCGGCGCCCTGGTCATGTCGATCGTCGAACTCGACCGTCCCGCCGGGCGCGCGTTCGTGCGAGTGGTCGCGCCGCTTCGCTGGAGCAACGGCGGCCTCACGCGGACGATCAGGTCCTACGTGGGGAAGGTGCGCACGCTGCTCGCGCTCCCGCAGCCGAACCTGTGCGCAGACGTTCGGGGGTGGGCGACGAGCGGCTTCACCGCGCTCACCCAGACGACCGTGTCGTTCTCGCCCGCGTTCATGGCGGCGTGGGTCTCGGCGGGCGAACAACCGCCCGCGCTCGCGCGCTACGAGTCCGCTGCCGACCGCGCGCTCGCCGCCCGCACGCGCAAGCTCGAACAGCGGATCGCCGACCTCGAAGCGCGCGAAGTGGAGACGTGGGGCGCGATCATGAACACGCTCGAACTCTGGCCGTGAGCTAGGCAGCGTGCGCGGCGCCGTTCGGACGGTTCGCCCACAGCCGCCGAGCGGGTGATCCCGCCTCGTAGCGCCCGATGGCGAGCACCGCGCAGGCGAGCAGCAGGAACGCGCCCTCCGCCACCACGTTGGCGATCGCGAGCGGTTCGCCCCAGTTGCCGATGCCGTCTGTGGCACCGGGAAGGCCGGTGGTGCGGCTGAGCGTGTAGAGCACGAGCGCGAGGCCGACCGTCGCCGCGCTGATCCCCCACACCTCGCGCACCGGGCGCATGACCAGCAGGATCGCGAGCGGCACGCACGCGGCGGCGAGCGAGAGCTCGAGCGCCCCTATGTAGAACGGGTCTTCGAGCGACATCGGGCCGTCGATCAGGTGGATCACCGCTATGGCGACCAGCGCCGCGGCGCCGGCGATCGCGAGGGCGTGTGAGACGCCGATCTGGAAACTGCGGGTAGCGCGTCGGTGGGTTGCCATCGGGGGATCCTTTCGCTCGGCCATGACTCCTGCAGCAAACCGCACCCGCGCGCGGGCGGTAACCGGGGCTCACCGCGGCCGGGGTCCGTAGTCCTCACCGACCAAGCGGTGGAGACACCGAAGGCGCGTCCGTAACCGACCACGCCCACTTCGCGGCGGTATCCCGTTCCCGCGGCCGCTCGCACGCCGTTGAATTACGGCAGACCGCGATCGGCACCCAGGAGGCGAACAGATGTCACACACAACGACCGACTACGACAGGGCCAGGGGCGAAGTGGACATCCCCCGGGTACCCGACTACCCGCCCGAGCTCGCGGAGACCCGTGCGCGCGAGCAGGGATGGCGCGACTGGATGGTGGTGGGGGTCGGGATGACAGCGCTCCTGGCGATCATCGCGATCATCTTCGGTGTGGTGGCGATCGCGCAGACCGACAGCAGCTCCAGCGGTCCCGCGTCTTCGATGGAAGCGAACCCAGCCACCGCGAGCAAGGCGGCGGTCAACCCCGCGTTTGCGCCCGCCCCCACCCTCGCGGCGGCCAAGGGCATGCCCTACGAGCGCTTCCAGCCGGTGAACCCGAACCTGCCGGCCGTCCCCACGGGCACGGTGAAGCACTTCCGCGTCGGCGTGATGCAGCACATCACGCAGGTCGACCCGAACCTCGCGCCGGTGCAGGCGTGGACGTACACGGTGAACGGCGTCGGCTATCGCGGCACTGCTGCCTCGCCTCCGATCGTCGTCAACCAGGGCGACCGCGTGCAGATCGAATTCGTCAACGGCACGTCGAAGTCGATGGGCGTGGACATGGCCCACTCGATCGACTTCCACGCGGCACATCTGCCTCCGAACAAGTACTACACCGACGTGGCGCCGGGGAAGTCCGAGACGTTCTCGTTCGTGGCGAAGTACGCGGGCGCGTTCATGTACCACTGTGCCACCCAGCCGGTGCTCACGCACACGGGAACGGGGATGACGGGGATGATGGTCGTCAAGCCCCGCAATCTGCCGCCGGTGGCCCGCGAACTGTGGATCACCCAGCAGGAGTTCTACATCGGCCAGGCGGGCGGGATCGCAGACCAGGCGAAGCTGGCAGCGGAGAACCCCGACGTGGTCGCGTTCAACGGCTACGCCAATGAGTACAAGCTCGACCCGATCACCGCTCCCGCCGGCAAGCCGATCCGGGTGTGGGTGCTCAACGCCGGCCCGAGCCGATGGAGCGCGTTCCACGTGATCGGCACGGTGTTCGACACGACCGACGTGGAGGGCGTCGTGGCCCACGGCAGCCAAACCGTGAGCCTCGCGCCCTCGCAGGGTGGCTGGGTGCAGTTCACGCTCGAATCGCCCGGCAACTACCCGTTCGTCACGCACGACTTCGGGAGCATGGTGAAGGGCGCGGCGGGGATGCTCCACACCCCCGGCGCGCCCCCGCCGAAGGGCGCTCCGCCCGCACCGACGGGCGGGTCGACCAAGCCCGTGACGCCGAACATGGTCCACGTCACGGCTATGGGGAGCTGATCGCTGCCGGGCGCCGAGCGAGCAGCGCTCGGTCGCCCGGCCGCGGCAGCGGTCGATAGGAAGGCCCCGCCGAGGCGGGGCCTTCCCGTAGCAGGTCGATAAGCCGGATCCTGTCGTTGGGCAGCCATCCATCTGAGCGGCCTACCCGGACCTTGGCGGGCAGCCTACGAGCGGTCCTGTTCGGCCTTGCATCGGGTGGGGTTTGCCCAGCCGCCGCGTCACCGCGACGCTGGTGCGCTCTTACCGCACCATTTCACCCTTGCCCGCCCGCCGTTCACGTGGGACGGCGGGCGTCGGCGGTTTGTTTCTGTGGCACTTTCCCGCGGGTTTCCCCGGGTCGATTCCTCGACCACCCTGCCCTGTGATGTCCGGACTTTCCTCGAAGGCGAGAGCCTCCGCGGCTGCCTGACCTGCACCCCCACGGTATCGCTCAAGGGCTGGCGCGTAAAGGCGCGCGCCGGGGATCCGCACGCACCGTCTTCCCGCGTGAGCGGGGCGATAGCCAAGCTGGGCAAGGACGTACCCATGTCTGGGCACAGGCAGCGTCGCGAAGTGTGCAGAACGCACACGAGCGCGCGAGGACGCCGCCCAGCGCCGGCTATCGCCCCGGTCAGACGCTGCGCATCAGGCCGACGACACGCCCCAGCACCTTGACCTCCTTGGAGCGGATCGGCTCCATGGTCTCGTTCTCGGGCTGCAGACGAATGTGATCGGGTTCGCGGAAATAGCGCTTGACGGTCGCCTCCTCGCCCAGCAGCGCTACCACCACGTCGCCGTCCTTGGCGGTCTCCTGGGGGTGGACGACCACGTAGTCGCCTTCGAGGATCCCGGCGTCCTTCATCGATTCGCCGCGGATCCTGAGCAGGTAGCCGCCGTCGGCGCCGCCCGCGATGTCGGGCACCGACACGTACTCCTCCACGTTCTCCTCCGCGAGCATCGGCTGGCCAGCGGCGACGGAGCCGAGGAGCGGGAGCCCATCCCCCCCGACGATCCCCCGCATGCTGTCGACGGCGCTGCCCACGGCCCGGTCGAGCAGCTCGATCGCGCGCGGCTTGGAGGGGTCGCGGCGCAGGAGCCCGATCTTCTCCAGGTTGGCGAGATGGGCATGCACGGTCGAGGAGGACGCGAGGCCGACCGCTTTGCCGATGTCGCGCACGGTGGGTGGGTAGCCGTACTTCGCCGAGTACTTGCCGATGAAGTCGAAGATCTCCTGCTGGCGCTTGGTCAGATCCATTTGCTCGAGGGCTCCCGTGTGGGTTGGACGGATGGGACGGCAACGAACGTGTGTTCGCACTGTAGCGCCGCCCCTGGACGGACGCAAGGACCGCGATCCGCGGACCGATCCGTGCACGGCCGCCAGGGCTATACTCGCCCACTCTGCGCTCGTGGCGGAATTGGTAGACGCGCAAGGTTGAGGGCCTTGTGGGCTTCACGGCCCGTGGTGGTTCGAGTCCACTCGAGCGCATGAGTTGCGGCTAGGTTCGCTCTCCGTACCCACCTTCTCCGGCACGTACGAGCAGAGGATCGTCGCCGACGATCACCGCGACGTGATGCCGGTAGGCTGCTGCTGCGATCGCTATGGCATTTGATTTGGTCATCGATGTCGAGAACACGCCGGGTGCGCTAGCGCAGGTGGCCGCCGCGGTCAGCGACGCGGGCGTGAACCTCGCAGCCGCCACGTGCATCGGGTCCGGTGAGCGTGCCGAGCTGCACATTCTCGTCCCGCACCCGGAGGCGGTGAGGCGTTCGCTGGCGACCGTCCAGCTGGCCGTCACGCGCGAGCGCGAGGTGGTCGTCGTCGGCGTGGAGGACAACCCGGGAGTCCTCGCGGACCTGGCCCGCAAGATCGCTGGTGCGGGGATCAACCTCGACCTCGTCTACATCGCTACACGCAACCGGGTGGTTTTCGGAGCGCCGGAACTCGATGCCCTGCGGGCCGCGCTAGACGGCTCGACCTGACGGCGGTGGCCGGCAGCGGCTGCGGTTGAGGGCCTTGTGGGCTTCACGGCCCGTGGGGGTTCGAGTCCACTCGAGCGCATGACGTGCAGTCGCATCTCGCGGCCTCGGTTGGCGTTTCGGCGGTGCGCCCTGCGGGTATCGCATGCTCGCGACGGGGTGGCGTGGCTGCCCGCGTTTTCGGGTTACGGCGAAGGGACGAGGAGATGAAGCTCACTCTCGTAGGGGCTTGGGTTGTCACCGTGCTTCTGCTCGGGGCAGCGATGACGGCGACCGCCTCCGCCAATGAACCGCCCGAATGGGGACGCTGCGTCAAGGTCGAATCCCCTAAACGAGGCGTGGGCTACACGGCCTCTACCTGTATCACCCGCGCGAAACCGACGGCGCTGGGCAAGTACGAATGGGCTCCAGCCGCCCAGCCCGAAAACTTGCGCTTCTCGGGCGCCGGCGGCGAAACCGAACTCAAGACCGTCGGCCACCCGACGATCAAGTGTGTCGCGGCCAACATCTCCGGCGAATACACGGGGGCGAAAACGGCCTCGGTGACGATTGAACTGCAGGCCTGCAACAACCCGAGCAGCACCCTCTGCAAGAGCCCCAACGCGACGGCGACCGGCGAGATCCTGACCTTCCCGCTGAGCGCCGAAATCGGGTTCACGCGCCACGAAGAAGTCAACGGGCATCTGGTCGTCGCGGTTGGCATGGACCTGAAACCCACGCCGCCGCTCACGGCCCTCGCCAGCTACGAATGCACCGGCGAAGGCGAATCGGCGATGGTCGAAGGCTCGGTGATCGGCAAGCTCAGCCCGATCAACAAAATGTCGGAAGCAACGGACGTCGCGTTCTTGGTCAAAAAAACCACCGGCCTGCAGGTTCCTGAAAGCTTCCAGGAAGGGCCCAAAGACACGCTGAGCACCACATACGCGAACGGCCTCGAAACGAGCGGACCGTTCGCATCGACGCTGAACATCGTGGCGGAGACAGGCTCGAACTCGACTCCCATCGAGATCAAAGGTCTCGAAAAATAGGCTCACCCGAGTAGCCACGGAGCAGAGACGGGCGAAGTCCCGCACCTCGCACGTGTAGTGCAGGGTGCGTCCAAGGAAGTTCGCCGCGAAGCGAAGCCGCGAGCCCTGCGACGATGCGACGTTCGAGGCGCAACGCCGCCGCGTCCCTCACGGCGGCCAGACCTCGCTGGAAACTGCTCCGGGCATCGCCTTCTCCCATAGCTGCGCCAGGCTCTTCTGGTCACGTGCGCCGAGCCTGTCGAGCAGCAGGTGACGCACGATTTCGTGGTGTGTCACCTGTGCGGCTCGGAGTCGGGCCAGACCCTGCGGGGTGAGTCCGACGAGGAGGCTGCGCCCGTCGGCGGGGTTGGTTCTCCGCTCGACGAGCCCGATCTTCGTGAGACGGTCAACCGATCTCGAGATCCCGCTCGGGCTGAGGTTGCGTCTCTGACCGAGGTCTCCGATCGTCAGCGCACAGCCGCTCGCACCGACGAGCGTCACGAGTACGCCGTAGGCGTCAACCCCGAACCCGTGATCGGTCACGAGTCGCTCATCGAGCTCGCGGAAGACGGTTGCGTGAACCCGCAGCATGCCACGCCACGCGCCGAACTCCGCCGGCGTGAACGGGTGAGGCTCAGGAACGTCCCGCGGCAGGGGAGAGTCCATCGGGGGCCCGGGGAAACTACTTGACATCCGCAAATACCTCGGATAGTGTTTGCATCGCTCAAATATCGTAGCTGTCCGACACAAGCGATCCAAGGAGAGATGGATGCAGACCTACATCAGCCAACCGACCGTCCTGGGTGCCGACGACGGAGTGCGGCTGGAGTCGGGCCCCGGACGAGACCTCGTCTTCAAGCTCACCGGCGATGACACGAACGGTGCCCTCGACTACTTCACGTGCGAAGTCGCGCCGAAAGGCGGGCCTCCGCTGCACGTGCATCACACGCAGGAGGAGACGATCCATGTCCTGAAGGGGCAGTTCAGGGTCAGGATCGGCGAGCAGTGCTTCGAGCTCGACGAGGGCGGGTTCGCCCGCCTACCCTCGAGAATCCCCCACGCCTTCCTCAACCTGACCGATGAGCCCGGCGAACTCATCGTGGTCTTCACGCCCGGCGGCGGGCATCGCTTCTTCCAAGAGCTCGGACCAGCGACACGAAACGGGACGCCCGACCACACCGAGGTCGCAGCGATCTTCGACAGACACGACATGTCCCTCCTTGGCCCACCGCTGAGCGCCGACTGACCCTCACCCTGAAAAGCGAGGAGCGGGGTCGACTGCCCCCGGCCCGACGGTCGCGCCAGAGCCAATTCCGCACCCGCGCGGGGCGGATTGGTTCAGTCCTCCCAGGTGCACGGGCTCACGATCACGGCAGGACCGATCACCACCATCTGCAATGCGGCGGATGCGGGCGATCGGGGACGTACTCACCGGATTGCCGCTTGCGGCGCTCGAGCCTCTGCAGCCGCTCGATCGACTCGAGCCTCTCCTCCCTGCCCAGCCGACGTCTGCGTTTGACGTTCGCCAGCCAGGCGGACCATCCGCGGCCCTGCCCCTTCGGCAACCTCCGCGCGCCGGCGGCGACACCGGTAACGGATCGGTCGTGGGTGATCCGGATCTGATCAGCGGCAATCGTCTGCCGATCTTCGGTCATCGTTCAAGCCTCGTTCGGTCGCGTTGTCTGGGTAGACACGCGGGCGCGGGAGAATTGAGCGATGACTTTCCGGCGCGTGCGGTGTCCTTGCTAGGCGATGACTGAGGCGGCCGTGTTGAAGCTCGCCCGGGCTGGCGACGAGGAGGCGTTCCGCTCCCTGGTCGAGCCCTACGGGCGCGAGCTGCAGCTCCACTGCTACCGGATTCTCGGCTCGCTCCAGGACGCCGAGGATCTGCTCCAGGAGACGCTGCTGGCGGCCTGGGGCGGTCTTGCCGAGTTCGAGGGGAGAGCATCGATGCGCTCGTGGCTCTACCGGATCGCGACCAACCGCTGTCTCAACGCGTTGCGCGCCCGCGCCCGCCGTCCGCCCGAGTCGCGGGCCGACCTGTCCGGCCCGACCCCGATGGCGGAGCCGCCGTGGCTCGAGCCCTACCCGGACGCGATGCTCGAGGGGATCGCCGACCTCGCGCCCGGACCGGACGCGCGCTACGAGGCGAAGGAGTCCGTCGCGCTTGCGTTCGTCACCGGCCTGCAACAGCTCGCGCCGCGCCAACGCGCGGTGCTCGTACTGCGCGACGTGCTCGGCTTCCAAGCCGGCGAGGTCGCCACCATGCTCGAAACCAGCGAGGCGTCGGTCAACAGCGCCCTCCAGCGCGCGCGGGCCGCGCTCGAGTCACGGGCGCCGCTGAGCGCCGACGCCCTCGAGCGCGCCCCGCTCCCGGGCTCGGCCGCCGAGCTCGAGCTGCTCAGCCAGTTCGCCGACGCGTTCGTGGACGGCGACACCGACCGGATCGCCGTGCTGCTGACCGACGAAGCGCTCTTTACGATGCCGCCCGAACCCGGCGAGTTGCACGGCAAGGCGGCGATCTCCGCGTACCTGCACGACCGATTCTCCCTGACGATCGACCGCCCGACGCGGCTCGTGCCGACCCGCGCGAACGGTCAGCCTGCGTTCGCAACTTATGTCGGAGACGCCCACGCGCCGATCGCACGCTTCAACAGCCTGCTCGTGCTGACCCTCCAGGGCGAGCGGATCTCGGGCCTGACCCGATTCGGAGACACCGGGATCCTGCCGGCGTTCGGGTTGCCAGGAGTGCTGCGTTAGCCAACACCGCTCGCCCGCTTCGGGCTCGGCCGACCGCAAGCCCACTCAGGGCGTGGGCGGGGCGGGCGTGAGCCCGTGGCGGGCCATCACCTCACCGATCGCGGCGAGATCAGGTGGACCACCGTCGCTGGCGGCAAGGACGTCGGCGATCTCGCGGAAGTACGCCGAGCCGAACACGCCCGGGGTCGCGACCGCCAGGAACCTCGCGTCGACGTCGCCGCGGTTCTCAAACCCGTGGATCTGTCCGCGCCGCACGCACACCGCCTCGCCCGGCTCGATGTCGACGCTCTTGCCGTCGATCGTCCAGGTCGTGATGCCCACGAGCCCGTAGATCGTCTCCTCGAACCCGTCATGGGCGTGGGGCGCCGGCATCCGCGAGTCGGCTGGCACGTAGCACTCGAACACCGACGCGCTCCCGTTGGAATCCCCGCCCTCGACCAGGAAGCGCACGCCGAACTCACCCACCGTGATCGTGTCGTGGTCCATCGTGTTGTGCATGTTGGCTCCTTTCGGTGGCCCCTACATGCGGCGCATCTCGGACGGGGCCAGTTTAGTCAAGCGACTTGACCAATGTATACTGGAGACATGAGCCTGTCAAGTGGCTTTACTCAGTTGGACGCTGGACCCGCCCCGCCGCCACCGCTGATCGGAGCGCTGTTGCGAGTGCCGTGGGAAACGGTGCGCCAGCGGATGCTCGCCGGCCTGCACGACCGCGGCTTCACCGACCTCGTCGCAGCACACGTGGACATCTGGCGGCACCCGGGCCCCGAGAACCAGCGCCCCTCGGAACTCGCCGCCAAGACACGCATGACCAAGCAGGCGCTCAACTACCTCCTGGGGCAACTGGAGGAGCTCGGCTATCTGACGCGCGAAACCGACAGCGACGACCAACGCTCAAAGCGCATCCGCCTCACCCCCAGAGGCCACGCTGCGACCACGGCAATCTACGAAATCGTCCAAGAGGTCGAAGAGGACTGGGAACAACAGCTGGGACCCCGAAAGTTCGACCAACTACGCCGACTGCTCGCGCAGCTCTACGCGATCACCACGCCGACCAACGATGCGGCGTGAAGGCAAAGCAGTCCCTCCCCCACGCTCCCGGACGTGGCAACACCACCGCAACATCGCGCCGGAGCGATCGATTCGACTGCGGGCGCCCGGCATAGCCGACGAGCTCGCTGGGCGCATTGCGGCGCCCAGCGAGCTCCGGGATCTTCAGTTCGTCGCGATGCTCAGCTGGCTGCCGGCGCAGCCGTCGGCCGGTGCCCGCGGGCGAGCATCTCCTGCTCCTCCGGAGTGCGCTGTGCGTGGCGGAAGCCAAGCGCGACAAACCCGAGCATGATCAGGGCGAGGACGAATGAGACGATCGAGCCCCACAGCATGATCGCGCCGATCTTCGAGAATCCGTACGCCTCGAGCAGCAGCCCGCGCAGGGTCGTTCCTTGGAAGGAGGCCTGCTCCAGCGCTGCGAGCTTGGCGTTGTTCGGTTCTGCGCGAGCAGCGGCGCTGATCTTGGAGTACACACCGCCGTAGGGCATCTGGGAGAGGTGGACAGCGATGAAGTGGTCGGCGTATGCCTCGGCCTGCTGGCCGGTGAGCAGCTGCTGTCCGGAGTACTTCTTCAGATACGGGATCATGGCCGGAGTGATCTCGGTGCCGGGCTTGGCGCTCGCCCACGCTGCCTTCGGTGGGAACACGATGTGCTGGCCGGCCAGTTGGTTGCGGACGTTGCTGTGGTCGTAGCTGTAGCCCCACATCAAGAGACCGCCGGCGACAAGGAGGACTACGGCGAGGCCCAGCCCGACGACGCTGGTGAGAACATCAAAAACCCTGCGACGCATGACTTCACTCCAATTCAGTCAATAGCATTGATGTGAAGCTCCCGGCGAGGCCGAGGACACTTCAACATGTCTGGTCACGTTACGTCTGCGGTGGGCGTCGCGACCACCGTTCAACGCCGCGCTGTTGCTGCGCCTAACTACGCACTCGCCGATCCGAAAATCGCCGCGACGGCGGCGAAGGTATGCGCGCGCCGCTTCGCTACCGCTGACCGGTGAGAGCGAAGTAGGCCGGGGCGCGCGCGAGTCGCTCAGCGCGCTGCTTGATGCCGAGCAGCATCTTGCGCTCCATCAACAGGGATGCCGGCTCCATTCCGAGCATCCCGAGACGACCGAGCGCGCTGGTCAGGCGGAAGCGGTTGCGGCTGATCAGGCGTGTCTGCGCGCCATGCTGTATGAGGACGAAGGCCCAGACCCACTTGCCGTCAGTCGAGCGCCACGCGAGATTGTGGTTGGGCTCCAGCCGCTCGATACGCATCGTGTTGGCGCCGAGCGCGATCGTGTCGCCTATCCGGGGCTGTTGGTACCCGTGTAGGACGCGGTCGGAGCTGTGCATGTTCAGGCCGAGAAGATTCTCGATCCAGTCGTAGGTGTATGCGCCACCTCGCGGAGAAGGGCCCATCTGCGCGATCCACGGCCACACCGCTGCGGGAGGAGCTCGGATGCTGACCGCTCGCGTGGCGACCCCGTCGGGGTGCGGAAGCAACTCGTCACCCGGTAGGTGTGCGCTGGCCTCGGCATCTGTGGCGCCCCATGTGAGAATCGGCTGGCGAAGCAGTCGCCGGTAGGCGACGCCAAGGCCGAGAGCTACCGCGGTCAACACTCGACGGTTCACAAGCTGAGCATCCGGTACGCGGTCATCGTCGCCCTGAAGTCGTCAGCCGGCGCGGTCCTCGGTCGGTCTAGTGACCTGAGTCGGTAGTTCGCAGGCTGTTTGGTGGGCGCGGCGAATCCGTTGTCATGGACCGCGACGATTGGCGGAGGTCGTGCTTTCAGGAGATGAGCAGGAGGTGCTCGAGCGGTGGGCTCGGCGGCCGAGCAGCGCGCAGGCGCTGGCGCTGCGCTGCCGGATTGTGCTGGCGGCGGCTGAAGGGCAGAGGAGCATCGATATCGCGGCC
>JAICYC010000052.1 GCA_025934395.1 Solirubrobacteraceae bacterium
CAGCTCGGCGATCAGCTCCGTGAGCGCAGCGATCGTGATATCCAGACCGGATCCCAGGTTCACCGGCTCGGCGCCCGTGTACCACGCCGCAGCGGCGACGATCCCCTCGGCCGCGTCCTCCACGTAGAGGAACTCGCGCGAGGCCGCGCCCGTGCCCCAGCAGGTGATCGACTCGTCGCCGCGGTCGATCGCCTCGCAGCACTTCTTGATCAGGGCTGGGATCACGTGCGAGGTGCGCTCGTCGAAGTTGTCGAAGGGTCCGTACAGGTTCACCGGGAGCAGGTACACGCCCTCGAAGCCGTACTGCTGCCGGTACGCCTGCAGCTGCACGAGCAGCATCTTCTTCGCGAGGCCGTAGGGCGCGTTGGTCTCCTCCGGATAGCCGTTCCAGAGGTCGTCCTCGTTGAACGGCACCGCAGCGTGCTTGGGGTAGGCGCACACGGTGCCCACGCACACGAAGCGCCCCACTCCCGCGAGCCGGCTCTCCTCGATCAGATGGATCCCCATGATCGCGTTGTCGTAGAAGAACTGGCCGGGTGTGGCCATGTTCGCGCCGATCCCCCCCACCACCGCGGCGAGGTGGATCACCACCTCAGCGCGCGTGTCTGCGAGCACCGCGCGGATCGCGTCGGGGTCGCGCAGGTCGTACTCCGCAGAGCGCGGAGCGAACACCTCCGCAACGTCCGCGCCGCCGAGGCGGTCCAGCACCTGCCTGCCCAGGAAGCCCGACCCTCCGGTGACGAGCACGCGCTTGCCCCGCAGGTTGTTCTCTCGGAGGGCGTCGATCGGCCGATTATATTCCGTCGGAGTTGATGGTCACCGAGCCTGACCCAGCCGTCCCGGTGGCTGCGACCTCGGACCTGCTCGACACCGCAGAGGCAGGCCCGACCGCGATCCGCGGCAGCGCGCTGCGCACCGGCGGGTACCTCGCGGGAGCCCTGCTCAGCGTCGTCGCGGTGCCGCTCCTGAACCGCCACCTCGGGTTCGACGACTACGGGCGCTACGTGCTCGTGATCTCGCTCGTCACGATCGTGCAGGGCGTCACCGACGTCGGGCTCGGCCAGATCGGCGTGCGCGAGTTCGCCACGCGCGGCCCCGAGGCGCAGCACGCCCTGATCCGCAACCTGCTCGGCCTGCGCATCGCGCTCACCAGCGCCGGGGTGCTGGTCGCCACCGCGTTCGCAGCGATCGCGGGGTACGGGCACGCAGTGCTGCTCGGCACGCTGCTCGCGGGCGTGGGGATGGTGCTCACCGTCCTTCAGGGCACCTACGCGGTTCCGCTCGCCGCGCGGCTGGAGCTCGGGTGGGTCACGCTGCTCGACCTGCTGCGGCAGGTGCTCGGCGTCGTCGGGATCGTCGTCCTGGTGCTCGCGGGGGCGAACCTGCTGCCGTTCCTCGCTCTGTTCGTGCCCGTGTCGGTCGTCGTGCTCGCCGCCACGATGCCGCTAGTGCGGCGATCGGCTGCGCTGCGCCCGTCGCTGGAGCGCTCCGAGTGGGTGGTGCTCCTGCGCGCGGTGCTGCCGTTCGCCGCCGCCGTCGCGATCGGCACCGTCTATTTGCGCATCACGGTCGTGCTCATGTCGCTGCTCACGAGCAGCCTCCAGACCGGCTACTACGCGACCTCCTACGTGGTCGTGTCGGTGCTGATCGCCGTTCCCGCGCTCACCGTCGGCTCCGCGCTGCCGATCCTCGCGCGCGCGGCCCGGGACGACCACGAGCGGCTCGGCTACGTGCTCGAGCGGCTGTTCGAGGTCACGCTGATCGTTGGCGTGTGGCTCGCGCTCGCACTCGCCACCGGCGCCGGCTTCATCGTGCACGTGCTCACCAACGGGCGCTCCGGTGTGCCCACGGAGGTGCTGCGCATCCAGTCGCTCGCGATGATCACGCAGTTCACCGCGTCCACGTTCCAGTACGGGCTGCTCTCGCTCCACCGCCATCGCGAGCTGCTGATGATCAGCATCGGCGCCCTCGTCGCGAGCGTCGCGCTCACGTTCGCGCTGGTGCCGGTGCTCGACGCGCAGGGCGCAGCGATCGCGTTCTCCGCCGCCGAGGCGGTGCTCGCGGCGAGCTCGTACGCGATGCTTCGCCGCGCGCGCCCGCAGCTGCGCTACTCCTCCCGCGTGCCGCTGCGCGTGGCCGCCGCCCTGGTCGTCGGCGGGGGCGTCGCGTTGATCCCCGGCCTGACGAGCCTGCTCTCGGCGCTGCTCGGCTCGGTCGTCTACTTCGCCGTGCTGCTCGCGCTGCGCGCGATCCCGCAGGAGCTCATCGATGCCGCGCTGCGCCGCCCGCAGCCCCTGCCGTGACGCCGCGATGAGGATCGCGATCGTCACGCGCCGCTACTGGCCCGCGATCGGCGGCGTGGAACGCGTCGCGATGAACCTCGGCGAGACGCTCGCCGCGCGCGGCCACGAGGTGCGCGTGATCGCGCAGTGCGTCGACGAAGGCCGCTTCGGGCGGATGACGCACATCATCCGCGAGAACCAGCGGTTCGCGCCGTTCCAGCACGACGGCGTCAACGTGGTGCAGTTCCGCCCGACGCGCCCGCGGCGCACGCTGCTGCTCCCGTTCGCGCTGGAGCTGATCCCGCTCATGGGGCGGTTATCGCAGCGACGGCTGCGCCGCCACAGCGCCGCCTACTACGCCGCTGTCGTCGAACCCGTGCTGTCCCCGCTGCTGGCCGGCGTGGACGTGGTGCACGTGCTCGGCGGCGAGGTGATGGCCTACGCCGCGGTGCGTGCCGCCGCCCGCGCGGGGATCCCGTCTGCGATAAGCCCGTTCGCCCACCCCGGCGACTGGGGCTTCGACTCGGGGTCGATCCGCGCCTATCGCGAGGCCGACGCGGTGATCGCAACCACCCGCGCCGATGCCGCCGTCTACCGCGGCGCGGGCGTCGACCCCGCCCGCCTGCGGGTGGTCGCGCTGCCCGTGCCGCCGATCGTTCGCCGCGCCGCGGCGGGCGACCCGCTGCCGGTGCCCGACGGGGCGCCGCTCGTCGTGTTCCTCGGTGCGCGCCGGCCCACCAAGGGCGTCGAGCTGCTGCTCGCCGCCGCCCCGCACGTGTGGGCGCGACACCCCGAGACGCGCTTCGCGTTCGTCGGGCCGGGCGATCCACTTGGCAGCGCCGATGCGCGGATCCTCGACGTGGGGCGCGTCGAGGACGACGAGCGGGGCCGCTGGCTCGCGCGCGCCCAGCTGCTCTGCCTGCCGTCCTCCAGCGAGTCGTTCGGGATGGTCGTCGGCGAGGCATGGAGCGAGTCCGTGCCGGTCGTCGTCAGCGACATACCCGTGCTGCGCGAGCTCGTCGAGGACTCCGGCGGGGGGCTCGTCGCCGCCCGCACCGAGCACGCGCTCGCCGAAGCGATCTCCTCGCTGCTCGCCGATCCCGGCGAGGCACGCTCGCGTGGCGCGCGCGGCCAGCAGTTCTGGCGCTCGCAGCTCGCTCCCGAGGCGGTGTGCGATCGCCACCTCGAGATCTACGAGGAGCTGCTGCCGGTCAACCCCCGCGCAGCCTCGCAAACGCCTCCCGCGCGCTGATCGAGGAGTCGATCGCATCCGGCGGCGCGGTCAGCGGCCGACCACTCGCCGCACGCCAGCCCGCAACGCGCGCGCGCAGCGGCAGCGTCGTCTGCCGGCGCAGCAGCCCCCACCCGACCACGAGCACCTCGAAGAGCAGCGCCCGCGCCGCCGCGCGCGAGCGCAGGACCCCGTAGCGGCGCAGCAGGAACCCACGGGCGAAGCCCGCATGGCGGCGCTGGCCGGGCGAGCCGACGACGATCGTCGCGCCGCCCTCGTGCACGCCGCGGGCGTCCGGCGCCTGCGCCGCGCGCCAGCCCGCCAGGCGCAGGCGCAGGCCGAGGTCCACGTCCTCGCCGTAGGCGAACAGGCGCTCGTCGAACCCGCCCACCTGCTCGAACGCCCGACGCCTGTACGCGGCCAGCCCGCCGCTCGGCATCGCCAGCGCGCCCGGGAGCGCGTCCGGCGCGCGACCGCGCAGGCGGTTGTAAGCGGCGAGCGTCACATCGAGCTCGATCCCGAAGCCGTCCACGAGCTGCCGCCCGGGCATCAGCGTGAGGCCCGCCACCATGGCGCAGCGCTCCTCGCGCCGCAGCGGCTCAAGGAGCGCCGCGATGCACCCCCGGTCCACCTCCACGTCGTCGTTGACGAGCACCAGCGCGTCCCCCTGCGCAGCGCGCGCGCCCGCGTTCACCGCGGCACCGAAGCCCACGTTGCGCTCCATCTCGATCACGCGCACCCGCGGGAAGGACGCGCGCACCCCCTCGACCGTGCCGTCGCCGGAAGCGTTGTCCACGACCACGATGCGCTCGGGCTCGACCTCTGTCACGAGTCGCTCCAGGCAGCCGAGCACGCGGCCGCCCGCGCGCCAGGTCACGATCACGACGTCCGCGGTCACCCGCTCGCCGTGCCCAGCAGCTCCGTGTAGACGCGCCCCAGCCGCTCCGCCGCCGCCGCCACCGAGAACCGCTCGATGCGCTCGGTCTCCGGCTCGCTGCGCGCGCCCGGCGCGCCCGCGAGCGGACCGTCGCGCAGCGCGTGCGCAAGGCCCACCCAGTCGCCCGGAGCCACGAACGTGCCGCGGGGGCCCACAACCTCGGGGATCGCGCCGCTGGTGCTCGCAACGATCGGCAGGTGCCCCGCCATCGCCTCGGCGAGCACCATCCCGAACTGCTCCTCCCAGTAGCGCACCGGCAGGCTCGCCAGCACCAGGCACGACGCGCGCGCGTAGATCGCGGGCATCTCCTCGTAGGGCACAGCAGCGCGGAACTCCACCGATCCGTCGAGGCCGAGGTCGGAGCACAGCGCGTGCAGGCGCGAGCGCTCCGGTCCGTCGCCCACGATCAGGCCGCGCACGTCCTCGCGCCCCTCCCGGCGAAGCAGCGCGAGCGCGCGGAGCAGGTCCTGGTGGCCCTTCTCCCACACGAGCCTCCCCGCCGAGAGCACGAGGTGCGAGCCGTCGGGCGGCGGGTCCGCAGTGCGCGCCGCAGCGAAGCGCTCCACGTCGATCCCCGGCGCCGCCACCTGCACGCGGTCAGGCGGCGCGCCCTCGAGCAGCAGCGCCGTGCGTGCACGCTCGGTGGCCGCGAGGAACACGTCTCCCGCCGCGAGCACCGCGGTCGCGTACGGGCGCGTGCGCACGTTGCGGTAGGAGCGACGCAGCGGCAGGGTCTCCCACGCGCTCACCACGAGCTTGAAGCCCAGCCGCTGCTTCAGCCGCGCCGCCTGCGCGCTGTACCAGTTGCCAAGCTCGACCACGTGCACGATGTCCGCGTCGCGCAGGTGCGCCTCCAGGCCGAGGAACCGCTCGCCCGCCGCCTTCGCCCCGAGCCGCCCGAGCGCGGGCACGCGCAACGCGTCGCTGAGCGTCAGAGCTGAGCGGCGCTCGAACGACAGCTCCGAGGTGTCGTAGAGATTGCCGGGCGCCACCACCGCGCTCACGCGGAACCCGTCGCCGAGCAGCTCGTGCGGACGCAGGTCCCACGGTGCCGCGCTCAGCCCCCGCAGGAGGACGACCGACGCGCTCACGTCCGTGCCGCGAGCACGTACCACTGGCCCACCAGGAACTCCGTCGAGCGCCCGCGCGTGAGCGCGTCCAGGGGGCGCGAGAGGCCGAGCACGGGATGCGAGGTGGAGATCACCCGCCAGCCTGCGCCCTCGATCGCCGCGACGATGTCCCTGCGCGTGAACCAGCGCAGGTGCGTGGAGTCCCGGTGGCCCCACTCGGTGTATCCGAACGTGCCGCGGAACACGAGGTCGACCAGCAGCGACACGTGGCGCGCGTTCGGCACCGACACGTGCAGGTGCGCCTCCGGCGCGGCCGCCTCCCGCAACGCCGCGAGCACCGCCGCCGGGTCGACGAGATGCTCGAGCACGTCGTAGCAGCAGATCGTCTCCCACGGCCCCGAGAGCGAGCCGAGCACGTCCTCGACGGCGCCCACCGCGACCTCGTCGAGCGCCTCGCGCGCCCGCGCCGCCGCGTCCGGCACGATCTCGATCCCGGCCACGTGGCTTGCGCCCTGCGCGCGGAGCGCCCGGCCCACCTCACCGGCCCCGCAGCCCACGTCGAGCGTGCGCCCGAGCGGCCGCGGCAGGGCCGCCACCAGGTCCTCGCGGGCGTTCCCGTAGTAGCCGGCCGGCTTCGGAGCTGTGTACGTGCTCGCCTCGCTCGCGGCGCCGCCTCGCAGCATCGGCCGCATTCTACGGGCCGTCAGCGGCGCGCCTGCGCGCGAGCAGCCACACGTTGCGGCGGTGGAAAGGCAGCCACGCGAGCGCAGCGAACACGCGCGGCCTGCGCTTGCGGCGGGTGCGCGCCGAGAGCACGCCGACGCCGGGCGCGACCGACTCGTAGCCCACCCGAAGCACCTCGAAGCCCTGATCGGCGAACAGCAGGCGGAAGCTCTTGCGCGTGTAGGGGCGCCGGTGGGTGTAGTCGTCCCACACCCAGCCCTGGGCATCCGGCGAGGACGCGAACACGAGCCCGCCCGGGCGCAGGACGCGGTGCACCTCGCTCACCAGGTCCGCGGGCCTGTCGAGGTGCTCGAGCAGGTCCTTCACGACAACCCCGTCGAAGCGGCCCTCGGCGAACGGCAGCGGCTCGGCGACGTCGCCGAGCAGCACGTTGCGGCCGCGCTCTGCCGCGATCCCGACCGCGTCCGCAGAGCCGTCGATCCCCGTGTAGGAAGCGAAGTGCTCCGCCAGCCACCCGGTGCCGCAGCCCACGTCCAGCAGCTCCGCGGAGCCGTCGAAGTGGCGTGTCACGTCCGCCCAGTAGCCGGGCTGCTCGTGCCAGTCGAAGTAGCCCACCGGCGTGGCACCGTAGCATCGGGGCCCAATGCCGCCGCTCGAGAAGGTGCTCTTGAACGCGCTCTATCTCGCGCCCGGGGCGTCGGGGGGACCGGAGACCTACCTGAGGGGCCTCGCGCCGGCGCTCGCGCGCGCCCGGCCCGAGGTGCGGATCCTCCTCGCCACCACCGTCTCCGGCGCGCGTGCGCTGCGCGCGGAGGGCTGGGGCGAGTTCGCCACCCTGCACGAGCTGCCGTGCGAGGAGGGTCAGCGCGGGCGCCGCCAGCTCGCCGAACAGGTGCTGCTGCCGCGGCTCGCGCGGAGCGAGCGCGCCGACGTGCTGCACAGCCTCGCCAGCATCGCGCCGCTGCGCCCGGCGGTGACCGACGTTGTCACGCTGCACGACGTCACGTTCATGCACACGCCCACGTTCGGGCGCCTGACGACCGCCGGGATGAGCGTGCTCGTGCGCTCCGCCGCGCGCAACGCCGCCGCGCTGATCACCGGCTCGGAGGCCGCGCGTGAGGAAGTGAGCAGCGTGCTCGGCATCGAGCAGGCGCGCCTGACGGTCGTCCACCACGGCTACGAGCCCGCGCGCGCCGCCAACGCGACCGACGCCGCGACGCTGCGCGCACGCTTCGATCTCGATGCCGCCTCGCGCGTGGTCCTGTGCGTGGCCGCCAAGCGACCCCACAAGAACCAGGAGCTGCTCGTTCGCGCCGCCGCGCAGCTCCCCCCGGATGTCACGATCGTGCTCGCCGGTCACCCCGAGCCCTACGAGCAGGAGCTGCGTGCGCTCGCCGCCTCGCTGGGCGTCCAGGAGCGGGTGCGGTTCGTCGACTACGTGCCCGACGCCGACCTCGAGGGGCTCTGGCGCGCGTCCGCGTGTGCCGCGTTTCCCACGCTCGGCGAGGGGTTCGGGCTGCCCGTGCTCGAGGCCCTCGCCCACGGCCTGCCCGTCGCCGCCTCCGATCTCGCCGTGCTGCGCGAGGTCGGCGGCGACGCCGTGCACTACTTCGATCCGCGCAGCGCCGGGAGCGCAGCGGGCGCGATCGGGGCGGCCCTCGCCGACCCCGCGGCGGCGAGCGCCGGTCCCGCGCGCGCTGCGCGGTTCACTTGGGAGGCCGCCGCGGATGCCACCTGCGAGGTGTACGAGCGCGCGCTCGCGCGGAGGGCGCGATGAGCAGCGCGGACCGCGCGCACGTGGGCCTGAACCTGATCTTCCTCGTCCCCGGCGAGACCGGCGGCATGGAGGTCGCCGCCCGTGAGCTGATCCCCGAGCTGATCGCGGCCGCGCCCGCCGGGATGCGCTTCACCGCGTTCGTCAACCGCGAGGCCGCCGCCGCGGAGGGCCCGTGGGGCGAGCTGCTCCCTGCCGTCACCGTGCCGGTGCGCGCCCGCGACCGCCGGCAGTGGGTGCTCGGCGAGCAGACGCTGCTGCCCGTGCTCGCCGCGCGCGCCGGGGTGACGCTCGTGCACAGCATGGCCAGCACCGCGCCGCTGTGGGGCCCGTTCCGTCGCGTCGTCACGGTGCACGACCTCATCTACGCGCGCTTTCCCGACGCACACCCGGGGCTCCGGGACCGCGGCATGCGTGTGCTCGTGCCCGCTGCCGCCCGGCGCTCGGATCGCGTGATCGCCGACTCGCAGAGCACGCGTGCCGACCTGCTGGAGCTGACGCGCGTCCCCGCCGAGCGGATCGACGTGGTGCCGCTCGGCCTCGGCAGCGCCGCCCGAGCGCAGCCGCTCGCGCCCGCGCAGGCGCGCGAGCGCTTCGATCTCGGCGAGCGCCCGGTCGTGCTCACGCTGTCCGCCAAGCGCCCGCACAAGAACCTCGCCGCCCTGGTCGGCGCGCTCGCCGCGATCCCCGCCGAGCGCCGGCCGCTGCTCGTCCTCCCCGGCTATCCCACCTGGCACGAGGCCGAGCTGCGCGAGCGCGCCGCCGCCGCAGGCGTCGCGGAGGACGTGCGCTTCCTCGGGTGGGTCTCCGGCGTCGAGGTCGAGTCTCTGTGGTCCGTCGCCGACGCGTTCGTGTTCCCGTCGCTGTACGAGGGCTTCGGGCTGCCGGTGCTGGAGGCGATGGCGCGCGGGGTGCCGGTGGCATGCGCGGACGCCTCCTCGCTGCCCGAGGTGGCCGGCGACGCCGCGCTCCTGTTCGATCCCCGCCGGGAGTCCGAGATCGCCGCCGCGATCCAGCGCCTGCTGGGCGAGCCGGAGCTGGCCCAGCGCCTGCGCGGGCTCGGGCGGGAGCGCGCGAAGCTGTTCACGTGGGAGCGCGCAGCGCGGCTCACCCTGCAGAGCTACTCCGCCGCGCTCGCGTAGCTCGCGAGCACCACCTCCAGCGAGGACCCGAGCGACAGGCGGCGCGCGTTGGCGGAGAACCACGCCGCCGTGCTCTCGCGAAGTGGCATCCCCCTCTCATGAACGAGCTCGATCGCCGCCGCGATCGCCTCTGGCTCGGGACCCGGCGCCACGAAGCCGTTCACGCCCTCCTCGATCAGCTCGGTGGCCGCGTTGTCGGGACCCGCCACCACGATGCTCGGCGTGCCGCGCGCGGCCGCCTCCACGACCCCCATCCCGTAGCCCTCGCGGCGCGAGGGGAGCAGCATGCACAGCGCGTGCGTGAGCGCCTCCTCGATCTGCTCCGCGGGCACGAACCCCGGCGCGGTGAGCGCGCCGTCGAGGTCCGCGCGCGCGATCGCCTCGAGCACGAGCCCTCGCTCGGGCCCGTCGCCGTAGAAGACGCCGCGCAGCCCCTCGATCCGCTGCACCGCGGCCGCCACCCCGGCCACGCCCGCCGGGGCGCGCTTCTCCGGGATCATCCGTCCCGCGAACACCACCACCGGCTCGGCCTGCACCGCCACCGGCGCCTGGAGCCCGCCCGCGTACTCGCCCTCCAGCACCGTCACCTCACCGCGCAGCCCCTCCCCGCGCAGCCGCTCGGCGTGCAGCCGCGAGAAGCAGAACGCGCGCTGGCGGCAACGAGCGCACAGCAGTTGCACCACATAGCCCACGTCGCCCGCCGCACGGCCGAGGTACTCGCGCCAGTAGCTGCGGCTCCAGACCTCGTGCCAGTCGCACACCACCCGGTAGCCGCCGAGCACTCGCGCGAGCGCCGCCGCAAGGAGTGAGAAATACGGGAACGAGGCCGTGTGCACCACGTCGTAGCGGCGCCCGTGGCGCAGCAGGTGGGCGAGCACGCCCACGCCGAACACGAGCGGGGGCAGGATCCTGCGCCGGCCGTCGTCGGTGTAGAGCGCCATCCGCGGGCCCGCCGTGCAGACCCTCACGCGCTCGTCGATCCGGGGCTTCTCGCCCCGCTCCCATTGGCGCAGCGTGAGGTAGGTGACCTCGTGGCCCTCGCCCGCCAGGCGCTCCGCGAGATTGCGGTACCAGCGCTCCGCCCCGCCCACCGTATGGGGGAACAGGCAGTCGTAGATGATGCACACGCGCATGCCGCTAGGATCTCATCTCGCCTCGCGCGTGAAATCTTGCAGCGTTACTTTCCGCTAGCTCACGCGTTATAAACGGCAGGCCGCGTGCGTTCGCGCGGATCCCACGAGGATCAACCCCCCGCAATGAGCACAATCGCGCAGACCACGCCGCCCGCGGCCAACGAACCCGCCGCGTTCCTCGATCCTCTCGTCTCGGTCGTGATCCCGTGCCTGAACGAGGCCGAGAACATCGTCGAGTGCGTCACCGCTGCGCTCGCCGCGATCGAGCGGATGGGGGTGCACGGCGAGGTCGTCGTCGCGGACAACAACTCCGAGGACGACTCCGCGCGGCTCGCGCGGGACGCCGGCGCCCGCGTCGTCGTCGAGCGCAGGCGCGGCTACGGCAGCGCCTACCTCGCCGGGTTCGCCGCCTCGCGCGGCCGGTACATCGTCATGGCCGACGCCGACCTCACGTACGACTTCAACGAGATCCCGCGGTTCGTCGACGAGCTCGAGAAAGGCGCCGAGATGGTGATCGGCGACCGCATGGACAACATCAAGCCCGGCGCGATGCCGTGGCTGCACCGGTACGTCGGCAACCCGATCCTCACCGGGCTGCTCAACCTGTTCTTCAGCACGGGCGTAAAAGACGCGCACTGCGGCATGCGCGCCGTGCGCCGCGAGGTGCTCCCGCGCCTGGACCTCCGCACCACCGGCATGGAGTTCGCCTCCGAGATGGTCATCAGGGCGAGCAAGGAGAAGCTTCGCATCGCGGAGTTCCCGATCGAATACCACCCGCGCGGCGGCGAGAGCAAGCTGTCGAGCTTCCGCGACGGCTGGCGGCACCTTCGCTTCCTGCTCGTCCACAGCCCCAACCACCTGTTCATCGTCCCCGGCGCCCTGCTCGCCGGCCTCGGCACGCTGATCGTGCTCGTGGTCGAGTCCGGCCTGGACGTGTTCGGGCGCGCGTGGGGCGTGCACGCGATCATCGGCGGCGCGCTGCTGATGATCGTGGGGACCCAGGTCCTGGCGCTCGGGCTGTGCGCGCACGCGTACGGCACGTACTTCATGAGCGAGAAGGACCCGTGGTTCGACCGCATGCGCGCACGCTTCCGGCTCGAGCACGGCCTGCTGCTCGGCGGCGCGTTCCTGCTGGTGGGGCTCGCGCTCGCCGGCGTGATCGTCGGCACGTGGATCGCGCACGGCTTCGGGTCGCTCGCCGACGAACACCTCGCCGTGATCGCCGCCACGCTGATGATCGTCGGCATCCAGATCTTCTTCTCCGCGTTCCTGCTGTCGATCCTCGGTCTGCGCCGGCACTGACGGTGCCGGACCCGCTGCGCCGGACGCTGGCGGCGCTCTTCGCCGGCGACCGCCGCGTTTGGCGTGCAGCCGCGCTGTGCGCCGTCCCGTTCCTGCTGGTGATGGCCTACGAGGGCCTGCGCCCGCGCCTGTACTACACGGGCACCGACAACGTCGAGGCGCTCAGCTACGTCGCCCAGGCGCCCGCTGGCAGCCGCCTGTGCGTGCCGGGGCTGCAGGTGCCCGCGGGAACCGCGCGTGTGCGGCTGCTGCTGTTGAGCCGCACCCAGCAGCGGCCGGTCGTGCAGGCCGAGCTGACGATCTCGGGGCACCGGTTCGCCTCGACCGTGCCGGGGGCCGTGGTACCCGGGAGGATCAGCGCCGTCGAAGTGGCGATCCCGCGGACGCCTTCGCGACCCGCGACGCAGCCAGCCACGCTGTGCGCTTCCGCCGCCGGCGACGTCGTCAACTGGGGCGGCACGCCGCTGCCGGCCGCGCCCGCCAACCCGCCGTCCCTCGCGGGGAAGCCGCTCGCCGGGAGGATCGCCGTGTGGTACCTGCCGCCCGCCGGCTCCGAACGGAGCTACCTCGCGCGCTTCGGTGAGATCGTCAGCCGCGCGGCGCTGTTCAGGCCGGGCATCGTCGGCGCGTGGCTGTACGTGCTGCTGCTCGTGCTCGTGCTCCCCGGACTCGCGCTCGCCGCCGTGCGCGCCCTCGCCGTAGCGGTCGCGGGCCGTGGCGCGGGGCGGGGGACGATGCTCGCGATCTTCGCGATCGCCGCGGTGAACTTCTTCGCGTGGGCGCTCATCACGCCGCCGTTCCAGGCGCCCGACGAGGTCGACCACTTCGCCTACACGCAGTCGCTCGTCGAACGCGGTGACGCCCCGTCGGACAACCCCGGCTCGCCGCTCGCGCGCTGGTCCTCCTCGGAGGCGCTCGCGCTCGAAGACAGCGCGTTCTTCACCGACCACCAGATCGGCAACTCGCACCCGCCGTGGCTGTCCACGCAGCAGCGCGCCTACGAAGCCGACGTCGCGCGCCTGCACCCCTCCCACGCCGACGGGGGCGGCAACGAGACCGCAGCCACGCACGGGCCGATCTACTACGCCGCGCTCGCGCCGGGGTACCTCGCGGGCGGGTCCTCGCCGTGGTCGGAGCTCACGCTGATGCGGCTCCTCTCGGCGTTGCTCGGAGCGCTCGTGCCGGTGTTCGCCTACCTGATCGCGCGGGAGCTCGCGCCGGGGCGCCCGTGGATCGCCGTGCTCGCCGCGCTGCTCGTCGTGTTCGAGCCGATGTACGGCTTCATCTCCGGCGCGGTCAACAACGACGTGGGGGTCAACGCGGGGGCCGCCGCGCTGGAGCTGCTCACGATCCGGACGCTCAGACGCGGGATCACGTGGCCCGCGGCGATCGCCATCGGCCTTCTGCTCGCGCTGCTGCCGCAGGTCAAGGGCACCATCATCTCGCTGTATCCCGTGGTGGCCTTGGGGCTGCTCGCCACGATCTGGCGCCACCACCGCCGCTCCACGCCCGTTCGGCTCGGCGTGGTGGGCGTCGCGGTGCTCGTCGGACGGCTGCTCGGGAGCGCCCTCGCGAGCGCCTTCTCGGGAACACAGGGGGGCGGAGCGGGCGCCGCGCCGTCGAGCAGCGACGCGACCTCGGCGGCGCTCAACTCCGGCAGCGCCGCCCTTGAACACCCGGTCGGGTACCTCTCCTATCTGTGGCAGGTGTTCCTGCCGAAGCTGCCCGGCATGGCCCGGCACTTCGAAGACGTCGGCTGGCCCGCGTACACGATCTTCGTCAAGCGTGGGTGGGGTGCGTTCGGCTGGTACGACGTCCTCTTCCAGCCGTGGGTCTACAAGGTGATCCTCGTCGCGATGGTCGCGGTCGCCGTGCTCGCCGTGCTCGCGCTGCGCCTCGAGCGCCGGTTCGTCCGCGCGCACCTGCTCGAGCTCGCGCTGCTCGTGCTGATGCCGCTCGCCGTGGTCGCAGGCTTCGAGGCCGCCTTCTACACGCCTGGCTCGCGCAACTTCATCCCCGAATTCGGCCGCTACGCGTTCCCCGCGATCGCGCCGCTGGCGGTGCTCGTGGTCGCCGCGCTGCACGGGCTCGGACGGAGGCTCGTGCTCTACGGCGGCGTCGCGCTGCTCGTCGCGATGCTCTCGCTGTCGGTCGCCTCGCAGCTGCTCACGCTCTCGATCTTCTATGCCTGACGGCGCGGTCACCGTCGCGATCCCCGTCCGCGACGGGGGAGAGCCCCTGCACGCGGTGCTCGCCGCGCTCGCTCGCCAGACGGTGCCCCACGAGCTGCTCGTCGCCGATTCGGGCTCGCGCGACGGCTCGGCGGCGCTCGCGCGCGAGCACGGCGCGCGGGTGATCGAGATCGCGCCCGGCGACTTCGCGCACGGGCCGACGCGCAACCTGCTCGTGGCCGAGGCTCGCGGTGCCCACGTCGCGCTGCTCACGCAGGACGCCGAGCCCGCCGACGAGCGCTGGCTCGAGCGCCTGCTCGCCGGCTTCGCCTTCGCCCCGCGCGTGGGCCTCGTGTACGGGCCGTATCGCCCGCGGCCCGGCGCGCCGCTCGCCGTGCGCCTGGAGCTCGACCGCTGGTTCCGGTCGCTCGCCCCCGACGGCGCCGCCCGCGTGGACCGTCTCCGGGACGACGAGCGCGAGCGCGTGCGCCGCGCGATCGCGGCCGGGGCCGGGGGCGGCGTCGCCTCCTCGCTCGGCGAGCTCGTGGGCGCGCGCGGGTTCTTCACCGACGCGAACGCCTGCCTGGCGCGCTCGGCGTGGGAGCAGGTCCCTTACCGCCGGATCGACTACGCCGAGGACCGTGCGCTGGCGCTCGACATGCTCGCCGCCGGCTACGCGAAGGTCTACGTCCCCGACGCGGCCGTCCTGCACTCCCACGCGTACTCCGGCGCGGAGTCGCTGAGGCGTGCCGTGGACGAGTGGCGCGGCCTCGCGGACGTGTACGGCTGGCGCGAGCCGCTCTCGCCGCGGCGCACGCTCGCGCAGGTGCGCGGCGAGCTGGGCGCGGCCCGCCGCGAGCTCGACGGCGAGGGGGTGCGCGGAGCAGCCGCGGTGCGCGCGCTCGCAGGCGTGGCGGGCCATCACGCCGTCCGCCGGGCAGGAGCTATCCTCGGCTCGCGAGCGGACCGCATGCCCACCTCGGTCCGTCGCGCGCTCTCGCTCGAGCGGCGCGGGCGCGCCGGCCCGCCCCCGCTCGAGGACGACGCGAGCGCCGTCGCACGAGAGGAGCCCCCCGCGTGAGCGAGCCCACCAGCCAAGACGAGCCGCCCCGTCCGCGCCCCGAGCGTCGCCCGATCGCCTCCGCGCGAGCGATCGAGCAGGCGGCCCTGGACGGCGGCTACCGCGGGCCGCTCGCGGGGGTGCGCCGCCGCGTGTACCTCACGATCCAGTACCACGGCTGGCGCACGCTGCTGTTCCGGATCGTCACGCTGCCGCTGCGCCTGACGCCGTTGCGGCACCGGCTGCGGCTGCGCTCGCACACGAGCGACGACGACTACCGGCGCGCGCTCGCGTGGTACCGCCACAGCGGCGCTCCCGTCTCGATCGTGATCCCGAGCTACCGCGACGCCGACCGCGTGGCGGCGCTCGTGGCGAGCATCCGCCGGACGGTGCCGGCGGGGATGGCGCGCGTGATCGTCGCCGACGACGCGAGCGGGCCCGAGCACGTGGCGCAGTTGCGCTCGATCGAGGGCATCGAGGTGATCGCGGGCGAGCGCAACGAAGGGTTCGCCGCGAACGTCAACCGCGGCCTGCGCGCGAGCGCTCCCGAGCACGACGTGGTCGTGCTCAACTCCGACATGGAGGCCCGCGACGGGTGGCTCGCGTGCCTGCAGTACGCCGCCAGCCGCGGCGAGGACGTCGGGATCGTGGGGGGCAAGCTCCTGTACCCCGATGGCCGCATCCAGTTCGCCGGCACCGCGCGGAACCTCGGGGCGCCGGAGTGGTTCGACCACCGCTACCGCTTCAAGCCCGACGACTGGGGACCGGCGGGGCTGCCGGGCGCGGTGCTCGCGGTCACGGGGGCCTGCATGTACGTCAGGCGCGAGGTGATCGACCGCGTGGGGCTGCTCGACGAGCGCTACCCGATGGCCTACGAGGACGTCGACTGGTGCCTGCGCACGTGGCAGGCGGGCTATCGCGTGCTCTATTACCCCGCCGCCAGCCTGTTCCATCACGAGTCGGTCACGCGCGGCACCGACCTCGGTGAGCGCGAGCGCGAATCGCAGCGCTGCTTCTGGGAGCGCTGGGGGGACTTCTTCGACGCCCGCGACGTGCGCACGCCCGAGGGGCGTCTGCGCGTGGCCTACGTCACCGAGGACACCGGCGTCGGCGGCGGCCACCGCGACGTCTTCGAGCACCTCAACCGCCTCGCCCAGCGCGGCCACGAGGTCTCGCTGTACACCCTCGGCGAGCAGCCCGACTGGTTCCCGCTGGAGGTGCCCGTGCACAGCTTCGAGGACTACGAGGAGCTCGTCGCCGCGATCGAGCAGCTCGACGCGATCAAGGTGGCCACCTGGTGGAACACCGCCGCGCCCGTGTGGCGAGCGAGCGTGCTGCGCGGGATCCCCGTCTACTTCGTGCAGGACATCGAGACGAGCTACTACCCCGACGACGAGCGCACGCGCCACGCCGTCATCGACTCCTACCGCCCTGAGTTCCGCTACATGACGATCTCCGAGTGGAACCGCGAGCGGCTGCGCGAGCTCGGGCTCGACGCGGAGCTGATACCGCCCGGGATCGACCTCGACACGTTCCGCCCGCTCCCCGAGGTCGAGCGTGAGCGCGCGATGGTGCTCGCGCTCGGGCGCTCCAACCCGCTGAAGAACCTGCCGCTCACGCTCGCCGCGTGGCGCGCGCTGCCAGAGCCGCGCCCCGAGCTGTGCCTGTTCGGGATCGAGCCCGAGATCGGCGCCGAGGAGGGCGTGCGCTACATCGCCTCCCCCAGCGACGAGGAGGTCAACGAGCTTTTCAACCGCGCCACCGTGTTCATGCAGACCTCCACGCACGAGGGCTTCGCGCTGCCGCCGCTGGAGAGCATGGCCACGGGCGGCGCCATCGTCTGCACCGACGCCCACGGCAACCGCGACTTCTGCATCGACGGGAAGAACTGCCTGATCCCCGAGGCCACCACCGCCGCCGTGGCCGCCGCGCTCGCGACGCTGCTCGCGGACCCCGAGCTGCGCGAGCGCTTCGGCCGCGCGGGCGTCCAGACCGCCGGCGACTACGCGTGGGAGCGACGCATCGACGCGCTGGAGGCGTTCCTCACCGGGGTTGCGGAACCCACGCGCGTGACGCTCTCCGACAACGCGCACGGCGCGGAGCACGGCGAGGCCGCGCCGGAGGCGGGGCAGGCCGAGCGCGCGCTGTGAAGAGCGAGTTCGCGCAGGCGCTGCGCTGCCCGGCGTGCGGCGCCGAGCATGCGCTGGTGCTCAGCGCCGGCGAGAGCGATGCGCAGGAGGTGCGCGAGGGGTCGCTGGAGTGCTCGCGGTGCGCAACGCGTTTCGCGGTGCACCGGGGAGTGCCCGAGCTGCTGCACGAGCCGCCCGAGCACATCGTGCGCGAGGCGGCCGGGCTCGAGCGCTTCGCCGAGCACATGCGCGCCGCGGGCTGGGATCGGAGCACCGTGCTCGCGCTGCCCGAGATCGAGCACGGCTACTGGTATGTGCAGGCGCGCTCGATGCACCAGCTGCTCACCACGATCCCGTTCGCGCCCGGCGAGAGCGTGCTCGACGTGGGATCCAACACGTGCTGGGCCGCGAACCACTTCGCCCGGCGTGGGCTGCGGGCGATCGCGCTAGACATCGCCACCACCGAGCTGCAGGGCCTCTACACCGCCGACTGGTTCATCGCGGACGGAGAGGTGTTCTTCGAGCGGGTGCTCGGCTCGATGGACTCGATCCCGCTCGCGTCGAGCAGCCTCGACTACGTCTACTGCTGCGAGGTCCTGCACCACAACGACGAGGCGAGCCTGCGCCGCACCTTCCAGGAGATCTTCCGCGTGCTGCGGCCCGGCGGGCGCCTGCTGATGGTCAACGAGACGCTGCGCACCCTGCGCGACCCGCACGGCGTGCACGTCGACGGGGTCGAGCAGTTCGAGGGCTACGAGCACGCCCACTGGGCGTGGCGCTACCGCTGGGAGGCCACGCGGGCGGGGTTCTTCACCGAGGTCACCGAGCCCCACTACCGACCGTTCTTCGGCGACGAGCGCGCCGAGCGGACGCCGGGGGAGGGTGCGCTGCGCTGGCAGCTTCGGCGCGCCGCGTTCGGGCTGCGCCGCCTGCCTCCCGCGCGGCGGGCGTACCTCGCGTGGCTCAACAACACGTGGACGGGCGTGTCCATGAACATGGTCGCCACCAAGCCCTCGCGGTACGTGGGCCGGCACGAGGCGATGTCCGCCGCCGAGCGCTTCGCACGGACGCTCGCCGCCGGCGTGCGACGTGTGGCGGAGCGGGCGGCGCGAAGGGCGCCGGCACGGCTGCCGCGGACGCCGGAGCAGGCCGCCGTGCTCCAGGGGAGGGTGCGGGACCCCGCCTAGCGGGGCCGGATCAGAGGTTCTCCGCTACGAGCGGCGCGGAGCGGTTGAACACCCAGAAGCCCAGCGCGAACAGGCCCGCGACGATCGCGAGCGGTGCGACGAGCGAGCTCCATCCGCCGAGCGCCTGTCCCGCGCTCAGCGTGCTGCTGGTGATCATCGCGTGCCGGAACTGCTGGAAGATCACGGCGAGCGGGTTCAGCATGTACAGGTGGAGGACGGTCGTGCTGGTCTTCTCGCGCACCGTCTCCACCGAGATGATCACCGGCGAGCTGTAGAAGAGCACCTGGCTCGCAACGTCCCAGATCGGCTGGATGTCGCGCAGGCTCACGAACAGCGCCGACAGCAGCATCGCGAGGCCCGTGGCGAGCACCATCAGCATCACGATGATCAGCGGCAGCTCCAGCCAGCTCAGCATCGGGTGCACGCCTTCCGCGAGCGCGAACCCGAGCACCACCAGCAGGTTCAGCGCGAGGTTGAACGACGCAACGAGCACCACCGAGAGCGGGATCACCATCCTCGGGAACTGGATCTTGCGGACGAGGTTCTCGCGGTCGACCACGCTCCGCACCGCCCCCGACGTGGCTTCCGTGAAGAACGTGAACAGCACGATCGAGCCGAGCAGCTGTGCGCCGTAATGGGCGTTGCCCGGCGTGTGCGCACGGTTGACCTGTGCCACCTTCGTGAAGAACACGTAGAGCACGCCGAACAGCAGCAACGGGCGCATCAGCTGCCACACGTAGCCGAGCACCGAGCCGAAGAACTTCAGCTTGAACTCGTTGCGCGCGATGTTGTAGGTGAGGTGCCAGAAGCGCGACCAGTCGTCGGTCAGCGCCCGCGGCCCGCGGATCGGACGGCCCAGCGCGGTGTAGTCGATCGAGCTCACGCCGGCACGTCCTCGACGACGCCTCCGGCGCTGCGGCTGACGCCGACCTCGACCGGGATGTCGACCAGGCCGCCGAGCGCATCGGCGCCGGTGACGACGAACGACGTGAACCCCTCTGCACGGTCCATCAGGTCGAGCCCGCTGCCGCGGTGGGCCAGCGTGAGCAGCGGGCTGTAGCGCCCGGGACGCAGCACGTTCTCGAACGCGAACGAGAACAGCGCCTCCTCGCCCGCGCGGAACCTGCCCGTGCGCTCGTGATCGCGTGTCGTCGAGGCGACCAGCACCGCCACGTGCTCGTCGTTGAGGACGTACAGAGACGCCGCGGGGTCCTCCACGTCCATCGTGAAGCGCACGCGCGCCTTCAGCGAGATCCGCTCACCCTGAGGGAGCGAGGTGGGCCGCGCCCCCGACGCATCCTCCGCCCACGCTTCCAGCACGCGCGCCTCGCCGTCGCCGGCCCGGCCGCCCGCAGCGGCGTCGGCGGGCTGCTCGGCGGCCGCGCCCGCGTCAGCGGTGCGGCCGAAGTTGATCTCCAGGTAGCGGTCCGCGACCTCGTGGGGGTCGCCGATGTGCACGACCGTGCCGCGCTCCAGGAGCATCGCCCGGTGGCAGAAGCGGTTGAGCGAGCCCATGTCGTGGGTCACGAACACGATCGTGCGCCCCTCGTCGCGCATGCTGTTGAACACGTCGAAGCACTTCTGCTGGAACGCGGCGTCGCCCACCGCCAGCACCTCGTCCACGAGCAGGATCTCCGCGTCCACCTGGATCGCAACCGCGAACGCGAGCCTGACGTGCATCCCAGAGGAGTAGTTCTTGAGCTTCACCTCCTCGAACTCGCGCAGTTCGGCGAAGTCGATCACAGCGTCGTAGCGGGCCCGCGCCTCGCGCGGGGAGAGGCCCATCATGATCCCGTTCAGCACCACGTTGTCGCGGGCGGCAAGGTCCTGGTTGAACCCCACGCCGAGCTCGATGAACGTCGACAGGCGCCCGTTCATCCACACGCGGCCGCTGTCCACGCCGTAGATGCCCGCGAGGCACTTCAGCAGGGTGCTCTTGCCGCTGCCGTTGCGCCCGGCGATCCCGAAGAACTCGCCCGC
>JAICYC010000047.1 GCA_025934395.1 Solirubrobacteraceae bacterium
CCACGGATCGCGCCAGGTCGCGCGTGGCGAGCCCGGCGAAGTCGGCTCTCGTGATCAGCGTGTCGGTGCCTGCCATCTGCTGCCTCCGGTCTCGTGCCTGTCTGATGGCCCGATGATAGGCCCGCGCGCCGGTCCGGAGCCAGCCGCCCGCAGGGCTAGATTTCCCCTCATGGCGGGCGATGAGAACGAGCTGAGCGTCGCCCATCTCGACGCCGACGCGTTCTACGTCTCGGTCGAGCTGCTGCGCCGGCCGGAGCTGCGCGGGCTTCCCGTGGTCGTCGCCCACGAGCATCCACGCGCGGTCGTGACGACCGCCAGCTACGAGGCGCGCCGGTTCGGGGTCGGCTCGGCGATGCCCGCCTCGCGCGCGCGGCGCCAGTGCCCCGACGCGGTGTTCATCAAGCCCGATTTCGCCGCCTACCGCGAGGCGTCGGCGCAGATGATGGGGATCGTGCGCGAGCACGTCGGCCGCCTCGAGGTGCTCGGCCTCGACGAGGCCTACCTAGACATCCACGAGCTCTACTCCCCGCGCGCGGCGATGCGCCGTCTGCTCGCCGAGATCAAGACGCGCACCGGCCTGGACTGCTCGGTGGGGATCGGCCCCAACCGGCTCGTCGCGAAGGTCGCCTCCGACGCCGAGAAGCCCTCCGGCTTCGTGGTGCTCACCCGCGAGCAGGCTTGCGCTCGCTTCGCGGGCTCGCCGCCGTCGCTCGTGCCGGGGATCGGGCCGAAGACCGCCGCGCGGCTGGAGCAGCTCGGGCTGACCACGCTCGCAGCCGTCGCCGCCGCGCCCGAGCAGGCGCTGGTCGAGCGCTTCGGCCCGAACCTCGGCCGCGACCTGCGCCGGCGCGCGCGCTTTGAAGGCGGGCGCACGATCGGGACCCCGCGCAAGGTCGTCTCGGAGTCGCGCGAGCGGACGTTCGAGCGCGACATCGCCGACCCCGGCGAGCTGCGCGACGCGCTCACCCGGATGAGCGAAGAGCTCTGCGAAGGGCTGCAGCGGCGCGAGCGGCGCGGGCGCACGATCGGGATCAAGGTGCGTCTGGACGACTTCACGACCGTCACGCGCGCGCGCACGATCGCCGAGCCGACGAGCGACGCTGCGGTCGTGGGGGAGGTCGCGCGCGAGCTGCTGGCCGCGTATGACCCGCCGCGACCCGTGCGGCTGCTGGGCGTGCGCGTGGCGGGCCTGCACCGCGACGGCGAGGAGCACGGGGGCGAGGGCACGCCGGGCCGCGCCGAGGGCTCCGCGCGCGCACAGCTCGCGATGCCGATCTAGCTGCTGCGGCGCCGGGCTAGGATGCGCCCTATGGCGCTGGCTGCCGTCAACGGCATCGAGCTCAGCTACGAGCGCACCGGTGCGGGCACCGCCGGGGAGCCGCTGCTGCTGATCATGGGGATGAGCGGCACCATGCTGCACTGGGGCGAGCCGTTCCTGCAGCTGCTGCGCGCCGAGTTCGACGTGATCGCCTACGACCACCGCGGCGTGGGGCGCAGCAGCAGGCTCGAGGGCGTCACCTCGATCCCCCAGCTGGCCGAAGACGCCGCCGGCCTGCTCGCGGCGCTGGAGGTGCCCCGCGCGCACGTGCTCGGGATCTCGATGGGCGGGATGGTCGCCCAGGAGCTCGTGCTCGCGGACCCCGAGCTCGTCTGCACCCTCACGCTCGGCTGCACCTACTGCGGCGGCCCCGGCGCCGAGCATGGCGACGAGGAGACGATGCGCAAGCTCAGCCTCGCGATGGGATCCGGCGATCGCGCCGCCGCGCTGCGCGCCTCCTGGGAGGCGAACATCGGGGATGGCCTCCTCGGCGACGCCGCCGCGTACGCGAGCTTCCTCGAGATCGCCGAGGAGTACGCCGTGGCCCTCCCGGTGGTGATGGCGCAGATGCGCGCCGTGCTGCGGCACGACACGCACGACCGCCTGCCGAGCGTGCGAGCCCCCACGCTCGTGTTGCACGGCACCGCCGACAGGATGCTGCCCGTCGGCAACGGCCGCATGATCGCGGAACTGATCCCCGGTGCGGAGCTGCACACGTTCGAGGACGTCGGGCACATGTTCTGGTGGGAGCGGCCCGAGCGCTCCGCGGAACTGGTCGGCGCCCATTCGCGGGCCGGCGCGCCCGGCGCCGGCGCCGTCGCCTGACCGCGCCGATGGCGGGGCCCGAGCCGCGCGAGCTGTCGATCGCCGGCGGCGATGCGCCGCCGGGCGGGCGCACGCTGCTGTCCGGAGAGGAGAGCGGCGAGGGGACGCCGGTGGTGCTGCTCCACGGCCTCACCGCAACGCGCCGGTACGTCGTGATGGGCTCGCGCACGCTCGAGCGCAGCGGGCATCGGGTGGTGGCCTACGACGCCCGCGGGCACGGACGCTCCTCGCCGGCCACCGACCGCGCCTACGGCTACGAGCACCTCGCCGCCGACCTCCTCGCCGTGCTCGACGCCGTGCAGGTCGAGCGCGCGGTGCTCGCGGGGGCATCGATGGGCGCCCACACCGCGCTCGCGCTTGCGCTCGCCCACCCCGAGCGGGTCGCTGCGCTCGCGGTGATCACCCCCGCCTACGACCCCGACGCTCACGGCGATGCGCTCGAGCTCGCCCGCTGGGACGCGCTCGCCGCGGGCCTGCGCGGGGGCGGGGTCGAGGGATTCCTGGCCGCGTACGACCTCGCCGCCGTCCCCGATCGCTGGCGCGAGGTCACCGAGACCGTCCTGCGCCAGCGGCTCTCCGCGCACGAGCACCCCTCGGCGGTCGCCGACGCGCTCGAAGTGGTGCCGCGCTCGCGCCCGTTCGCGTCGATCGGGGAGCTCTCGTCGATCGGTGTGCCCGCGATCGTGGTCGGCAGCCGCGACGAGGCCGACCCGGGCCACCCGCTGCGCGTGGCCGAGCGCTACGCCGCGGCGATCCCCGGCGCGCGGCTGCTCGTGGAGGAGCCCGGTCCGCCGCCGCGCTCGCCGATCGCATGGCAGGGCGGACAGCTCTCGCGGGCGATCGCGGACCTCGCCGCAGAGCGTCCGTGATAACGTACAAGCGTATGCAACAGCGCGACTGGGACGGCAAGACCTACGACCGCATCTCGGGCACGATGGAGGCGCTCGGGCTCGAGGTGCTCGACCGGCTCCCGCTGACGGGCGAGGAGACAGTCCTCGACGCGGGCTGCGGCTCCGGACGCATCACGCAGGCGCTGATCGATCGCCTCCCGCGCGGACGCGTGATCGGCGTCGATCAGAACGAGTCGATGGTCGCGGCGGCGCGCGAGCGGCTGCCCGCGGGCACCGACCTGCGCGTGAGCGACCTGCTGGATCTCGACCTCGGCGAGCCCGTCGACGCGATCCTGTCCACCGCCACGTTCCACTGGATCCCCGATCACGAGCGCCTGTTCGCGCGCCTGCACGCGGCGCTCACGCCCGGCGGGCGCCTGCTCGCCCAGTGCGGGGGCGAGGGCAACATCGACGTCCTGCGCGGGCAGGCGCACACCGTGATGGCGCGCGAACCGTACGCCGCGCACTTCGCGAGCTTCGCCCCGCCGTGGAACTACGCGGGCGCCGAGGTCACGCGCGAGCGGCTGCTCGCGGCGGGGTTCGCGCAGGCGCAGGCGTGGCTCGTCGCCGCGCCGCGCCGGCCCGAGGAGCCGCGCACGTTCCTGTCGGCGATCGTGCTCGGGCCGCATGTCCAGCACCTGCCCGTGGAGCTGCGCGACCCGTTCATGGACGAGGTGATGGACGTGCTGGAGGAGCCCGTCACGGTGGACTACGTGCGCCTGAACATCGACGCGGTGGCGTGAGGCGCCCGGCCGCTCAGGCGAGCGCGGCGGGCGGCACGTCGGGGGCGGTTTCGTCGGGGTGCGCGCCCGCCCCGCGCAGCAGCGCGGCGTAGCGGCCGCCGAGCGCGACGAGCTCGTCGTGGTCGCCGCGCTCCACCACGCGGCCGCGGTCGAGGACGAGGATCTGGTCGGCGTCGCGGATCGTGGAGAGGCGGTGTGCGATCGCGATCGTGGTGCGCCCGCGCGAGAGCTCGTCCAGCGCGAGCTGCACCGCGCGCTCGGTTTCGTTGTCGAGCGCGGAGGTCGCCTCGTCGAGGATCAGCACGGGCGGATTGCGCAGGATCGTGCGCGCGATCGCGATCCGCTGCTTCTCGCCGCCCGAGAAGCGGTAGCCGCGCTCGCCGACCGGCGTGTCGTAGCCCTCGGGCAGCGACGCCACCAGGTCGTGGATCTGCGCGGCGCGTGCGGCGTCTTCGATCTCCTCGTCGGTCGCCTCGGGGCAAGCGAACCGCAGGTTCTCGCGGATCGAAGCGTGGAACAGGTAGGTCTCCTGGGAGACGAGGCCCACGGTCGAGGCGAGCGAGGCGAACGTCGCGTCGCGGATGTCGGTCCCGTCGATGCTCACCGCGCCCCGCTCGGGCTCGTACAGGCGCGCGACGAGGTAGGCGAGGGTGGTCTTGCCGGAGCCCGTCTCGCCCACCAGGGCGGTGCGCGTGCCCGCGGGGACCTCGGCGTCGATCGCCTCGAGCGTCCACGGCGCCTCCGGGTCGTAGCGGAACCACACGTCGCGCAGGCGAACGTCCCCGTGCACGCCCTTCAGGGTGCGCGCGGAAGGGCGCTCCACGATGTCGATCGGCAGGTCCAGGTACTCGAAGATCCGCCCGAACAGCGCGAGCGAGGTCTGCACTTCCAGGCCCACCGACAGCAGCGACTGGATCGGGAACAGCACGCGCGTCTGCAGCGTCGTGAACGCCACCACGGTGCCGATCGAGATCGAGTGCGAGTACTCGCCCGCGAACCAGTACACCAGCGCGGGCATGATCGCGAAGCTCAGCTGCACGGAGGCCATCCGCCAGCGCCCCGCCATCCGCGCGCGCACCTCGAGCTCGGCGAGGTCGCCCGACTCGTCGCTGAAGCGCCGCACGAGCTCCGGGGATCGCCCCATCGTCTTGCCGAGCAGGATCCCCGAGACCGACAGCGACTCCTCGACGAGCGTCGACATGTCTGCGAGCCGGCTCTGGCGCACCGACTGGATCCGCCTGCGCTGCTCGCCCACGCGGCGCGTGAGCCACACGAAGAACGGCAGCAGGAACAGCGAGAACGCGGCCAGCCGCCAGTCGAGCAGGATCATCGCCACCACCACCGCCACCACGGTGGTCACGTTCTGGACGATCGACGTGGCGGTCGAGGTCACCACGCTGTCGATCCCGCCGATGTCGTTGGCGATCCGCGACTGGACCTCGCCCGTGCGCGTGTGCGTGAAGAACGCCAGCGACATGCGCTGCAGGTGCGCGTAGACCGCCGCGCGCAGGTCGTGCATCACGCGCTGGCCGACCTGGTTGGAGATCCACGTCTGCGCCACGCCGATCACGCTGGTGGCGACGGAGATCGCGATCATCCCGGCGACCAGCTCGGTCAGCAGCGTGGTCTCGTGCTGGCGGATCCCGCGGTCGAGCACTTCGCGGATCAGGAACGGGTTGACCACGCCGAGCCCCGCGGAGAGGAAGATCAGCGCGAGCAGGCCCGTCAGGCGGGCGCGGTACGGCCCGAACAGGCGCGAGACCCGGCGCAGCTCGACCGGCGCCGACGGGATGTCCTCCGGCCGCAGGTCGGGCGAGGAGTGCCGGCGCCCGTCGCCCCGGCGCCCCTCCGAGAACGGCTGCGCGCTCACCGGATGAATGTAGCGAGGCGTCTCACCGCGACCGGCGCCGCCCGCCACGAAAGCGCGCCGCCGCGGCCATCATCCACTAGGCTCCGCCGCTAGCCCAGCAGATGCTCGCCCACGTAGCCGCCGGGCGCCGCGCCGGGCGGGCACGCGAACACCGCGCTGGAGGTGTGCAGCGTGTGCCGGTTGAGCGCGTCGAAGCCCGCGAGGTGGCTCTGCAGCGGGACGAACTGCCGCTCGACGCTGCGCTGGAAGGCGATGAAGAACAGCCCCGCGTCGAGCTCGCCGCCGTCGTCGCCGGTGGCTTCCGAGTAGGAGTAGCCGCGGCGCAGGATCCGCTGGCCTTCGTTGCTCTCCGGGCTCGCGATCCGCACATGCGCGTCGTTGGGGATCGTCGGGCTGCCGTCCGCTTCGCGCGCGTGGAGGTCCAGCGGGTCGTACTCGGCCTCGCGGCCCAGGGGCGCGCCGCTGTGCTTGTGCCTGCCGATCGTGCGCTCCTGCTCGTGCAGGGAGGTCGCGTCCCAGCTGTCGAACAGGATGCTGATGCGCCGCGCGACGAGGTAGCTGCCGCCGACCATCCACGGCGGCCCCTCGGCGGCCCCCACCCACACGAAGCGATCCATCCGGGCGGCGTCTTCGCCGTGGATGTTGTCGGTCCCGTCCTTGAACCCCATCAGGTTGCGGAGCGTTTCCTGGTTGCGGCTCGTCGCCGAAGTGCGCCCGAACCCGAGCTGGCTCCAGCGCAGCCGCGCGGCTCCGGCGGCGATCCGCCGGAGCACGTGCACCGCGTGGAAGGCCACCTGGGGGTCGTTCGCGCACGCCTGGACGCACAGGTCTCCTCCCGAGCGCGCCGGCTCCAGCCGCTCGCCTTCGAACGGCGGCAGCGGCTGCAGCTCGGCGGGGACGCTCGCTCCTAGACCCAAGCCGGAGGACGAGGAGAACAGGCTCGGGCCGAAGCCGAACGTGAGCGTGAGCGCGGCGGGGGGGAGGCCGACCGCCTCGCCGGTGTCCGCGGGAGCGCGCGAGCCGAGCGGGGCTCCACCGGCGCCCGAGACGCGATAGGGCTCCCCGGCGGTCAGCTGCGCCGCCGCGCGCGTCCAGGCGATCATCAGCGAACGCAGCCGCGCACGCGAGCGCGCGGTCAGATCGAACGCAGCGAACGTCAGGTATTCCTGGGCCGGGGTGGCGATCCCCGCCTGGTGGGTCCCGTGGAAGGGGACCGCGCGAAACGAGCGCGGCTCTCCGCGGAGCGGCTTGGGCGGGTGCCCGCTCCCGCTCCCGCCCCCGGCACCGATCGCGCGGTCGACGCCGACCCCGACGCCGAGCGCGACCGCTCCGGTGATCACCTCGCGCCGCGTGACGCCCCCGGCGCGCGAGCGCTCGGGCTCGCCCCCGTCCGCGGCGGTCAAGCAGCCTCCGCGGCGGCGTGCGCTCCGGGACGATCCTTCGTCTTCCCCCACCCCACGGGCGGCAGTATCCCGGCAAAGTGCGCGGTGCGCAACACCCCTCCCGAGCGGCCCGGCCGCGGCCGCCGCGCAGATACCCTCCAGGCTGTGGAGAACGGCAGCGCTGTCACCACGCGCGGCGTCTCGCTCGCCCTCGGCGCGAGCGAGCAGCGCGTGCTCGGGTGCCTGC
Organism: Solirubrobacteraceae bacterium; assembly: GCA_025934395.1. Taxonomy (GTDB): domain Bacteria; phylum Actinomycetota; class Thermoleophilia; order Solirubrobacterales; family Solirubrobacteraceae; genus Palsa-744. The sequence goes on from JAICYC010000047.1 coordinate 7,276, forward strand.
TGGAGAAGCACCGAACGACGCCCGATGCATACCCGCTGTCGCTGAACGCGCTGCGGCTCGCGTGCAATCAGTCCACGAACCGAGATCCCGTCGTCGACTACGACGAGGCGGTGATCCGCGACGCGCTGCATCGGCTCGAGCGCAAAGGGCTGGTGCGCCTCGCCAGCGGAGCGGGGAGCCGGGCGGCGAAGTACCGCCACCTGCTCGCCGAGGCGCTGCCGATGGGGCGCGGGGAGGAGGCGGTCGTCTGCGTGCTCCTGCTGCGCGGGCCGCAGACGCCCGGCGAGCTCAAGCAGCGCACGGACCGCATGCACCCGTTCTCTGATCTCGGCGAGCTCGGCGTGACCCTGCAGGAGCTGATCCAGCGCGGGCTCGTCGCGCGGATGGGCCGCCGGCCCGGGCAGAAGGAGGAGCGCTACGCGCACCTGCTCGGCGGGGTGCAGGAGCACGACGGCACGCGGCCGCTCGAGGTCGGGGCGCCCGCGCCGGCCGAACACGGGTACGCCTCGGCGGTCGATGCGAGCGCGCCCGCCGACGGCGCCGGGGAGGTCTACCGGGAGCTTCCGCATGAACCGCCGTCCGCTACGGCCGCCCCCGACGGGCTCGCCGAGCGCGTCAGCCAGCTCGAGCGAGAGGTGGCCGGCCTGCGCGAGCGGCTCGCGGCGCTCACCGCCGAGCTCGGGGTGCCGGAGTGAGCCACGCGCTCGTGCTCGCCGCGGCGGCTTCGGACGCCGCCACGGGGGTGGGGATCCCGGTGGCGCTCGCAGCGGGTCTCGTCTCGTTCCTCTCGCCCTGCGTGCTGCCGCTCGTCCCGGGCTACCTCTCCACCGTGATCGGGGTGACGCCCGCCGACCTGAAGGAGGGCGTGGGCGTCAAGCGTGTGCTCGTGCCCAGCCTGCTGTTCATCGCGAGCTTCTCGGCGATCTTCATCCTGCTGGGGCTGAGCGCCACCGTGATCGGGTCGAGCCTGAACGAACACAAACACACCCTGGAGCAGGTGGGCGGCGCGGTGATCATCGGGATGGGCGTCGTGTTCCTGTGCTCGCCGTTCGTGCGCCTGCTGAACCGCGAGTGGCACTCCCAGACGCTGCTGCGCCTCGCCGGGCGCGGCGGCCCGCTGGTCGCGGGCGCGGCGTTCGCGATCGCGTGGACGCCCTGCACGAGCATCACGCTCGGCGCGATCCTCGCCCAGGCGGCGATCTCCAACTCGGCCGCGCACGGCGCGCTGCTGCTCGCGTTCTACTCCGCGGGCCTCGCGATCCCGTTCCTGCTGATCGCGGTCGCGTTCGAGCGCATGACCAGCGCGCTCGCCGTCGTCAAGCGGCACTTCCCTGTGATCATCGGTGTCGGCGGCGCCGTGATGATCCTGCTCGGCGTGCTGATCCTCACGGGCGAGTTCACGACGCTCAACGCGAAGGCCAACACGCTGCTGCACGGCACCGGCCTGGACGTGTCGAGCATCTGAGCCGACGCCGCCCCCGGCCCCGTCGGGAGGTTGCCGGGGAGCCGGCCCGTCGGCCGGCCCGTCAGCCGCCCGCCGCGTGCCCCGCGTGCGCTGCGGTCCCGTTGCGCTGCCTGCGACGCTGCAGGTAGCGCGCTTCCCACGCTTCCTGGTTGCGTTTGGCGTCGAGCACGAACGGCGAGTAGCCGATCGCCTTCACGATCGCGCGGTTGATCGCGGACTCCGGGAACGGTAGGGGGCGCAGGACGTCGACGAACAGCACGACGCGTGTCTCGTCGGTGTCGTTCCACACCTCGTGGTTGAACGTGTCGTCGAAGACCATGCTCCTGCCCGCTTCCCAATGCCGGACGTCCTCGCCCACGCGGATCCGGCAGGCCTCCGCCTCCTCGGGCACGATCAGGCCGAGGTGGTAGCGGAGCACGCCCTTGTAGGGGCCGCGGTGATCGAGGATGTGCTTGCGCGGCGAGAGGATCGAGAACATCGCTGTTGTCATCCCCGGGATCTCCCGCATCAGCGCTGCGGTTCGCGGGCACATCTCGACTCCGAGCTTCGCCTCGAAGCCGTAGCCGTAGAGGAAGAACGTCTTCCAGCGATCGTCGTCGGTGATCTCGATCTGGTCCTTGGAGATGTCCTGGAAGTTCGCGAGGTCGGCCTGGTCCTCGAGCAGGCGCTCGGCCTCCTCGCGGATCACCTCCCAGTTGCGCTCGATCTTCGCCACCCACTCGAACCGCTCCAGCGGGAAGAACGTCGCGTCGCCCACCAGCGAGCGCCTGCCGATGAAGCGCTCGATCGGTGCCAGGACGCGTTCGCCGGTCGCGATCGTCATCTCCACGGTGCGCTCCCACAAGGACTTCTGCTGCATGCGAGCTCCCTCCTGGCCTGGTTTCGAGGTCAGCCTAGTGCGTGGGGTGATCGTCAGGCGCCGGGGCCCCGCCGCGCGCGCGGCGCCGACGCATCGCCCCGACGCTCATCGTTAGCTAGATTCGCCGGATGAACCGCGTGCACGGCCTGATCTGCTCCTCCGGCTGGTGGGCGCGCACGGTGGAGCGCCGCCTGCTGCCGTGGGCGCTCGACGGGGTGGATCTCGAGGGCGAGGTGCTCGAGATCGGGCCCGGGTTCGGGGCGACCACGCGCGTGCTCGCAGAGCGCGCCGGCTCGCTGACCGCGCTCGAGCTCGACCCCTCCTACTGCGCGCGCCTGCGGCGCGAGCTCGGGCGCAGCGTGGACGTGGTCGAGGGCGATGCGACCGCGATGCCGTTCGCGGACGCTAGCTTCGACACGGTGGTGTGCTTCACGATGCTCCACCACGTGCCCTCGGCCGCCCAGCAGGACCGGCTGCTCGCGGAGGTGACGCGGGTGCTGCGCCCCGGCGGCATGTTCGCGGGCAGCGACAGCGTCGGGACGAGCCGCTTCTTCAGGCTGCTGCACGTCGGCGACACGCTCGTGCCGCTGCCCGTCGAGGCGATGCCGGTGCGCCTGGAGGGCGCCGGCCTGGACGATCCGCGGGTGAGCGTGGGCGGCAGCTCGTTCCGCTTCCGCGCGAAAAAGCCCGCAGCCGCCGCGGCCCGGTCCCTTTAACGAATCGAGCCCCGGCGACGCATTCGCGGCCGGGGCTCGAAGATCGAGGCGATCGGCGGGACCGCTACGCGGCCTCGCGCAGCGCCGCCAGCTCGGGCGACTCCGCAAGCTTCTTCAGCGCACGCTGCTCCAGCTGGCTGGCGCGCTCAGCCGAGAAGCCGAGGCGCTTCCCGATCGCGGTCAACGTCTGGGGCTCCTCGCGGCCCGTGCCGAAGCGCAGGGTGAGCACCTTGCGCTCCGTTTCGGGCAGCTGGGAGATCGCCTGGTGGACGATGCGCTCCCGTTCGTTGTCCCACGCGGTGTCCTCGGGGGCCTCCGCGTCGGAGGGCAGCAGGTCGCCGAGCGCCGTGTCGCCGTCCTCGCCGATCTGCTGGTCGAGGCTCACCAGCGCGGCGCGCTGGTGGCGGACCTCTTCCACCTGATCGATCGGCAGGCCGGTCTCCTCGGCGAGCTCCTCCAGCGTGGGCTCGCGCCCGAGCCGCACCGACAGCTCGCGCTCCACGCGTCCCACCTTGCGCGAACGCTGGGCGACGTGGACGGGGAGCCGGATCGTGCGCCCGGAGTTCTCCAGGCCGCGCTGGATCGCCTGACGGATCCACAGCGTCGCGTAGGTGGAGAAGCGGAAGCCCTTGCGCCAGTCGAACTTCTCGCTCGCGCGGATCAGGCCGAGCATGCCCTCCTGGACGAGGTCCGCGAGGGGCAGGCCCTGGTTCTGGTACCGGCGCGCGTTCGAGGCGACCAGGCGCAGGTTCGAGTTGACGAGCAGTTCCTTGGCGTGCAGGTCCCCGCGCTCGATCCGCTGGGCCAGGTCGATCTCCTGGGCGGGGGTGAGCAGGGGGTAGCGGCGCGAGTGCGCGAGCAGCTGGTCCACGGACTCCGGGATGAAGGTGTCGGGAACCGCGTGCTCGATCCGCTCGATCGGGCTGTCGAGCTGCTCGGGCCGCGCAGCCTCGGCGGAGTCGGTGAGCACGTCAGCGTCCGTCTCGCCGTCGTGGCCGGCGGTTACGGGGTCGAGTGCTAGCGTTGAGTCTGCGGGGGAGTGTGGCATGAGGGGCGTCCTTCGTAATCCGATACTTGTGGTCGGAATTATACGCCAGGGTAGTTGCGTTGTCAATTATCCAGTTTGGCGCGGTCTGAAACGTCGTTTCGACGGAGGTACGCACGCACCTGCCTCTTGGTTTCACCTGCCTAACCGGCCAAGCGGTTTCATAAACCCGCAAAACGCGCCAAAGAAGCGCTTTGTGAGGCTGCATCTGAGCCATCGACGCGCAAGATCGCCGCAATGAGCGCCTGCCGGTAAGCTCGGCGCATGAGTGAGGCCCTCCAGGGACGTGTCATCGCGATTACAGGCGCGAGCTCGGGGATCGGGGAGGCCACCGCGCTGGCGTGCGCGAAGGCGGGCGCCGCGGTGGCCCTGGCGGCCCGCCGCGAGGACCGCATCGAGGCACTGGCAGAGCGGATCTCGGGCGAGGGCGGGCGGGCGATCGCGTTGCAGACGGATGTCGGCGAGGAGGACCAGGCACGGGCGTTCATCGCCCGCGCGAAGGAGGAGCTGGGGCGCCTGGACGTGCTCGTCAACAACGCCGGCGTGATGCTCCTCGGCCCGATCGAGCAGGCCGACACCGAGGAATGGCGCCGGATGGTCCACGCGAACGTGTTCGGCGTCCTCTACTGCACCCACGCGGCGCTGCCGGTGATGCGCGAGCAGGGCGCGGGACACATCGTCAACGTGAGCTCCGTGGCGGGGCGCTTCGCGCGCGCCGGCTCCGGTGTCTACAACCTCACCAAGTTCGGCGTGGGCGCGTTCTCGGAGGCGCTGCGCCAGGAGGCGGTGCCGCACGGGATCCGGGTCACGGTGATCGAGCCGGGCGCGGTCGCGACGGAGCTGCCCGGACACAACCGCCCCGAGGTGATCGCGGTGATGCGCAAGGCGTTCGAGGGCGTCACCCCGCTCGCCTCCGAGGACATCGCGAGCGCGATCCTCTACGCGATCTCCCAGCCGCCCAACGTGAGCATCAACGAGGTGCTCGTGCGCCCGAGCGGCCAGGCGCGCTGAGCGGACGGCGCCCCGCGCGAGACCGCGCGCGGCGCGGTCGCTAGGGCTGCGCGGGGCTCTCGGCCCGCGGCTGGATCTCGAGCAGCTCGCCGCCGGCGTCGTGGTCGACCTGGAGCGTGGTGTGGTGCAGGCCGAACCGCTCGCGCAGCAGCTGCTCCATCGCGCGCCGCGCGAGGTGGCAGTCGCAGTCGGCGCGCACCAGCACGTGGGCGGACAGCGCGGCCAGCGCCGGCGTGACCTCCCAGACGTGCAGGTCGTGCACCTCGACGACCCCCCGCTGGGCGGCGAGCGCCGAACCGATCTCGTCCGGGTCCAGGCCCTCCGGCGCCGCCTCCAGGAAGATCCGCCCCGAGGCCATCACGAGCCCGAGGCCGGAGCGCGCCATCAGCGTGGCGATCAGGAGGGAGACGATCGCATCGGCGCGGGCGAAGCCGGTCGCGAGGATCACGACCGCGGCGATCGCGGTGCCGAGGAACCCGTACAGGTCCGTGAGGAGGTGCTGGAAGCTGCCCTCGACGCCGAGGTTGGAGCGGTCGGCGCCGCTCACGACCGAGACGGCCAGCACGTTCACCGCCGCGCCGGCGAGCGCGACCGCGAGCACCGCCCACGCTTCGACGTGCGGCGGGTTCGCGAGGCGCGCGATCGCCTCGTAGACGACGAACGCCGCGAGCACCAGCAGCGTCACGCCGTTGGCCTGGGCCGAGATGACCTCCACGCGGCGCAGGCCGAACGTGAGCGCGCCGCGCGCGGGGCGGCGCGCAAGCCTCAGCGCGAGCAGCGAGAGGGCGAGGGCGGCCGCGTCGGTGAGCATGTGCCCCGCGTCGGAGAGCAGCGCGAGCGAACGGGCGATCACGCCGACCGCGACCTCGGCGCAGAGCAGCGCGAGGATCAGGCCGAGGGCGAGCGCCAGCCGCCGCTCGCCGGCCTGGCGAACATGCGCGTGAGCGTGTCCGGCGTGCCCGTGTGCCACCCCCTCACGATACGCCCAGCAGAGGCGCGCGCACGGCACAGATACGGCCAGCGGCCCGTCTAGTCTGCACCGATGGCAGCCGCGCCCGAGCAGCCCCTCGCGCCGGCCCAGCGCCGCGCCACGCTCTCCTCGCTGGCGGTCGCCGCGCTGCTGGTCGCGCTGAAGCTCGGCGTGGGCATCGCCACCGCGAGCCTCGCGCTGATCTCGGCGGGGATCGAGTCCAGCGGCGACGTGCTCGCGGCGCTGATCACGTTCTTCGCGGTGCGCCTCGGCGGCAGGCCGGCGGACCGCGGCCATCCCTACGGCCATCGCCGCGCCGAGAACCTCGGTGCGCTCGGCGAGTCGGCGATCCTGCTCGCGGGCGCCGCGGTCGTCGCGGTGGGCGCGATCACGCATCTGGTGCAGTCGCACGCGCCGCCCGCGATCCACTGGTTCCAGTTCGCGGTGATCGGCGTGGCGATCGTGCTCGACCTCGCGCGCGCAGGCGGCTCGCTCGCGGTCGCCAGGCGCCATTCGAGCCCCGCGCTGCGCGCCAACGCGATCCACTTCGCGGCCGACATGGCGGGGTCCCTCGCGGTGCTCGGCGGGCTGCTGGCGGTGGACGCGGGCTGGCGCCAGGGCGATGCGATCGCGGCGCTGCTCGTGGCGATCGTGATCGTGCTGGCTGCCTCGCGCCTGATCGCGATCAACGCGAACGTGCTGATGGATCGCACACCCTCCGCCGCGCGGGCGGCCGCGGAGGTCGCGATCGAGGCGCTGGGGGAGGACATCGAGCTCGACCGCCTGCGCCTGCGCGAGTCGGCGGGACGGTACTTCGCCGACGTCGTGGTGAGCGTTCCGGCGGGCCGGCCGGTGGTCGAGGGCCACCGCAGCGCGGACCTCGTCGAGCAGGCGGTGCGCGACGCGTTGCCCGGCACCGACGTCGTGGTGCACGTGGAGCCGCGCGCGCTCGGGCTCGACCTCCGCGACCGCGTCCTGGCGATCGCGATGAGCGAGCCGCTGGTCCGGGAGGCCCACGACATCACGATCTTCGAGCACGACGCCGCGGCGGGCGCGGGGCCCCCGGCGGCGCGCGGGGGACCCAGGGCGAGCGTGTCGCTGCACCTGAAGTTCCCGGCCGACCTGGATCTCGCGAGCGCGCACGAGGTCGCCGAGCGGGTCGAGCAGGCGATCCTCGCGCGGCCGGACGTAAGCGACGTGCAGACGCATCTGGAGCCGCTCGAGCAGCGGGTGGAGACGCGCTCGCCGAACCTCGCCAGCGATCGCGACGTCGCCCTGGCGGTGCGCGGCATCGTGCACGAGCACACCGGGACCGAGCCGCAGCGCCTGCGGCTGCTCTCCACGGAGGCCGGGCGCGTGCTGTTCCTCACGCTCGTCGTGGACCCGACCGAGTCGCTTACGGCCGCGCACGACCTCGCCGGGCGCCTGGAGGACGCGCTGCGAGAGCGGATCGACGGCCTCGCGGACGTGGTCGTGCACACCGAGCCCTAGACCCACGGGAAGGATCGCGTGGGGGCGGCATCTTCACGGGGAGGCATGGAGATCCAACCCAGGAGGTAGCAGCAGTGCGAGTCCCATTGGGCGCCCGCGTGCCGGGCGCCGCGCTCGGATGCGCAGCGCTGGCGCTGGTCGCAGCGGGCTGCGGCAGCAGCAGCAAGAGCTCCAACAGCACGTCGGCGGCCGCCTCGGCGCCAGCGTCGACGGCGAGCACCACCCCCGCGGCGAGCAGCGAACCGGGCGTGGTGATCTCGGTCAAGCACAACAAACTCGGGACGATCCTCGCGGCGGGGCCCAAGCACATGACGGTGTACCTGTTCGAGGCCGACCACGGGGGGTCGAGCTCGGCATGCAGCGGCGCGTGCGCCAAGGCCTGGCCGCCGGTGACCACCAGCGGCGCGCCCACCGCGAGCGGCGCGGCGATGTCGGCGGACCTCGGGCGCTTCACGCGCTCGGACGGCACCACGCAGGTCACCTACAAGGGCCACCCGCTGTACTACTTCGTCAAGGACGGGGACGACGGCGATGCCTACGGCGAGGGCTCGAAGGCGTTCGGCGCCGGCTGGTACGTGCTCCGCCCGAACGGCTCGAAGATCGACGACGACGAGGCCTCCGGAAGCGGCGGCGCCTCCTGAGCCGGCGCGGGGGCGGCGCGGCGGGTGCCGCCGTGCCGTCTCCGTGCCGCTTCCGTCAGCGAGCCCGCTCGCCGGCCCCGCCGGGCTGCTCGGCGCCGCCTTCGGCCGCGCGCAGCTCGCCCGGGAGGACCGCGGCGAAGCCCGCGAGCACGAACACGAGCAGGCCGGCGACGCCGATCGCGTGCTCCCAGCTCGCTTCGGCGATCGTCAGTAGGCCCACGCCGACGACGAGCCCCGCGCCCGCGAGGCGCGCTGCGAACCCCTCGGAGAAGGCCGTCGCGGCGGCTGCCGCGGCGAACGGGCGGGGAGGCGTGTGCGCGCCCTCGAACCTGCCGCGCAGCACGAGGCTGAACAGCAGCCCCAGCGAGGGGAACAGCAGCAGGGCGCCGGCGAGGATCGCCACCAGCACGGCCACGAGGGTGCTGTGCGGCGCGGCGGCGGCGCGGATGGACAGTCCCGGCAGCAGCGCCGGGCTCTGCGCGAGCGCCCATCCGGCGATCACCGCGGCGACGGCGAGCGCCGCGCTGAAGCGCGCGGCCTCGTAGCGCCTGCGGCGCACGAGCTCGAGCGTGGCGGCGCCGGCGAGCGCGGAGACGATCGGGCCGGGCAGCGCGCGGCCCTGCACGAGCCGCGAGTAGAGGTGGTGCGCGTCGCCGTGCAGCACCGCGAGGCCCGCGGCGGCGAGCACCCCGGCGGCCACGCCCGTCGCGAGCGCGAGCGCCCGGAAGCGCCGCTCGATCGCGGGCTCGCCGCGGCGGGCGGCGTCGGCGGCCAGGAACACCGCGGCCAGGTACGCGCAGCTCGCCACGGCGAGCACGCCGAGCATGATCCCCGTGGGGCTCAGCCAGCTGCTGAACAGCGCACCGGCGGCGTTGCCCACCGGCACCCGTCCGGAGGCGATCGCCCCCACGGCGCTGCCGAGCGCGAACGGGGCGAGGATCGAGGAGGTGGCGAACACGAGCTCCAGCCGCGCGCGCTCGCGCGCCCCGACGGCGCCGGCCAGCAGCGCGTAGGCGGCGCCGCGCAGCACGATCCCCACGAGGGCGATCGCGAGCGGGACGGCAAGGGTGGAGGCGATCGAGCCGAACGCTCGCGGGTAGGCGGTCCAGGTGACCGTGATCACGAAGATCAGCCACACGTGGTTGGCCTCCCACACGGGCGCGATCGACTCGTGCGCGTGCTCGCGCACCGTGCGTGCGGCGGGCCCGCGCCCGGCGAGCAGCGTCCAGAACCCCGCTCCGAAGTCGGCGCCCGCGAGGACCGTGTAGAGGGCGAGGCCGATCAGCACGCACACGAGCGGCAGGTCGTAGAGGTGCACCGCTCAGATCACCTCCGCGCGCGGCTCGGGCTCGGACAACGGCGCCCGCGCCAGCCGCCGCAGGATCCACGCGACCCCCACCGCCACCGCCGCGTACAGCGCGGCGAGCGTTGCGTAGCCCACGGGGATGCCGCCGGCCCCGGTGACCGCTTCGGAGGTGCGCATCACGTGGTAGACGACCCACGGCTGGCGTCCCACCTCCGTGACGACCCAGCCCGAGATCAGGGCCACGACCGACGCCGGCCCCGCGAGCACGACGGCGCGCATGAACCATCGCGACACCGGCAGCGGGAGCCGGCGCGCACAGCGGTAGAGGTGCAGCGCGCCCAGCAGCGCGAGCGCGGTGCCGATCGCGACCATCAGCTGGAAGGCGATCCGGACCACGTTCACCGGCGGGCGCTCCGATTCGGGCACCGCCTCGAGGCCCTGCACGGTCGCGTCGGGGTTGTGGAACGCGAGCAGCGAGAGCAGTTTGGGGATCCCGATGCCGTAACGCACGCGGCCGTCTCGGTACCACCCGAGCAGGTGCTCGTCGGCGCCCCGCGTGGTCGGGCCGAGGCCCTCGATCGCGGCGAGCTTGACGGGCTGATCCCTGGCGACGTCGCGCGCGGCCCAGTCCCCCACCAGGACCTGCACCGGCGAGGCGAGCGCGGCGACCGCGAGCGGGATCGCCAGCGCGGTGCGCTCGTAGCGGCCGAACCGACCGCGGAGCGCTCCGAGCGCGTAGGCGCCCGCGACGAGGAAGCCCACGACGATGTAGCCCGCCACGTACATGTGCAGCAGCTCGGGCCACAGGAACGAGTTGCCGAACAGCGCGGCCACGGGGTGGACGTGGACGACGTGACCGCCGCTCAGCCGGAAGCCGCTGGGGTGGTTCATCCACGCGTTCACCGCGATCACCATCAGCGATCCCGTGAACCCCGCGAGCACGACCGGCACGCCGCTCAGCAGGTGGGCGCGCGGGCTGAGGCGGTCCCAGCCGTAGACGTAGATGCCGAGGAAGATCGCCTCCGCGAAGAACGAGAAGCCCTCGATCGCGAAGCCGAGGCCGAACACGCTCCCGAACGTGGACGTGAACTGCGGCCACAGCAGGCCCATCTCGAAGCTGAGCACCGTGCCCGTGATGACCCCGACGGCGAACAGCGCCACCATCACCCGCGTCCACCGGCGCGCGAGCGTGCGGTAGAGCTCGTCGCCGGTGCGCAGGTGCAGCCACTCGACGAACAGGACCATCGCGGGGAACGCGATCCCGAAGCACACCAGCGGGATGTGCACCGCGAACGACAGCGCCTGCATCTGGCGCGCCTGCAGCAGATATGCCTGATGGACGACGGCCATCGGTCCGGGCCACCCTACGCCTGCGCGGCGCAGGCCGGCGGTTCCGGGCGCCGGCGGGCATATGCTCGCCTCGGTGCCTTAGGGTGCAGGCCGCCCCGCAGCGCGCGGGAAGGTCCCGCACCGCGCGGCGTCCATATGGTGCGAGACACCCCTAGATTGGAGGAACGATCGTGACGACCAAAGCCCTGGCCCGACTCCCGCGCACCGCGCAGGCCTCGCTGCTGGCGGTGTCGCTGCTCGCGCTCGCGGGCTGCGGCAGCTCCTCCAACAGCTCCTCGAGCTCCGCCTCGAGCGCACCCGCGGCCCCCGCCCAGACGACACAGGCGGCACCCGCGGAATCGTCCACCTCGACCTCGGGCTCCTCCTCGGGCTCCTCCGCGGCGGGCGGCTCGAGCAAGCTGAGCCTCGAAGCGAACTCGGGCGGGCAGCTCGCCTACAACACCAAGTCGCTGAGCGCCTCGGCGGGCAACGTGACGATCGACTTCACCAACAACTCGCCGGTCGAACACGACGTGACCGTCGAATCGTCCGGCGGCCAGAAGGTGGGGGCCACGCCCACGTTCACGGGCGGCTCGAAGACGCTCACGCTGAGCAACCTCAAACCGGGAACCTACAAGTTCTTCTGCTCCGTTCCGGGCCACCGTCAGGCCGGGATGGAAGGCACGCTCGTCGTCAAGTAGCCCTCAGGGCAGGTAGCTGACGAAGTCGCCGGTCGGCGCGCGCTCGGGCACGCGCTGCTCCTGCACGGGGTCGCCGAGGTACAGCAGCGCGACGGGCTCCTCGTGGGCGGGCGTGTGCAGCAGCGCGCGTGCCCGCGGCTCGGCGAGCAGCGGGACCGTGCGCCAGTAGCCGGCGAGCCCGCGTGCGTGCGCGCCGAGCAGCACCACGTAGGCGGCGACGGCGGTCGCGAGCAGGTCCTCCCGGTCCTCGCGATCGTCCTCGCGGCGCAGCGCGGCGCTGACCGCCACGAGCGTGGGGGCGCGCGCGAGCTTCGCGGCGGCCCCCTGGGCCTCCGACTCGGCGAGCGCCATCAGCTGCTCGCGCGCGGCGGGCCCGATCACGCGGAAGCGCCACGGGTTGGTGAGGTGGTGGTTGGGCGCCCAGCGGGCGAGCTCGAACAGCTCGTCCAGGACCGCGCGCTCGACCGGGCGCGCGCCGAACGCCTTGTGGGTGCGGCGCGTGCGGATAGCCTTCTCGGTCTCCATCCAGCAAGCCTAGATCGAGGTGCGTGCCGTGTCCCTCAACGCAGCAGACGCCGGTGGCCGAGCGGGCCCCCGATGAGCTTCGGCGAAGTGGTCGCCTTCGCGCTCGCGGGGGCTGCGGCGGGCGGGATCAACACCGTTGTGGGAAGCGGCACGCTTATCACCTTCCCGGTGCTGCTGGCGTTCGGCTACGCGCCGGTGACGGCGAACGTGACCAACAACGTGGGCCTCGTGCCGGGGTCGGTGTCGGGGGCGATCGGCTACCGCAGGGAGCTGCGGGGCCAGCGCTCACGCGCGCTGCGCCTCGGGAGCATGTCGCTGCTGGGTGGCCTCACCGGCGCGATCCTCCTGCTCGTCCTTCCATCCTCGGCCTTCAAGGCGATCGTGCCGGTGTTCATCGCGATCGCGCTGGTGCTGACGCTGCTCCAGCCGCGCCTGGCGGCGGCGCTGCAGCGTCGCGAGCTGCATGCCCACCGGGGCGCGCAGGCGCTCGTGCCGGTGGGCGTCTACTGCGCGGGCATCTACGGCGGCTACTTCGGCGCAGCCCAGAGCATCATCCTGCTCGCGTTCCTGGGCGTGATGCTCGACCAGGACCTGCAGCGCACGAACGCGCTGAAGAACCTGCTCGCAGCCGCCGTGAACGGCGCTGCGGCGCTGTACTTCGTCTTCGCCGCGCACGTCGACTGGGGGCCGGCGGCGATCATCGCGTGCGCGTCGGTGATCGGAGCGCAGGGAGGCGCCCGCGTGGGCCGTCGCCTTCCACCCGCGGGCCTGCGTGCGGTCGTCGTCGCGGTGGGCTGCTTCGCGATCGTGCGACTGCTCGTCTGAGCGGGCGCGCAGTCGCAGCGATGTCCGTGGGCTAGAGCGAGTCGACGAACGCGTAGATCACCATCGCGCCCATCGCGATCGCGAACACCCGCAACGCCCAGAGACCGGCCTGCGAGGAGCGCGAGAGCTGCGCGGGCGGCACGGGCCGCAGGGTCTCCTGCACGAGCTGGTCGGGCTCGAGGTGGGCGATCAGCGGGCGCTGGGGCGCGTCGGGCCCCACGACGTGCTCCTCGCCGGGCGGCTGCGCGCTCATCCGGACACCACGCCGACGCTCGCGAGGAACGAGTCGATGCCGTAGGCGGCGCCGCACACGGCGACGAGCACGATCACGGCGAGCGCGATCGCGTTGGTGCGCGCGGTGTTGGCGAACCGCCCCATCAGCTCGCGGTCGTTGGCGAGCATGAGGACGAACACGAGGCTCACCGGCAGCAGCACCGTGGCGAGCACGTTGGCGTTCAGGGCGATCGACAGCAGCGGCGCGCCGGGGATCAGCACGACCACCGCCGCGAGCGCGGCGACGCCGAGGTTGGCCGTGTAGAAGAGGGCTGCGCTGCGCGGCGTGGTGTTGAAGCTGTGCGCGGCGCCGACGCATTCGCCCGCGGCGTACGCGGTGCTCGCGGAGATCGTGAGGATCGCCACGGCGCCCGCCTCGATCAGGCCGAGCGCGAACACGGTTCCGGCGGCGCCTCCGGCGACTTCGCGCAGCGCCTCGGGGAAGCCGGCGCCGGCGAACCCCTGGATGCCCGCACCGCCGTGCCCGATCAGCGCGGCGCCGGCGACGAGCGCGCCGATCCCGAACGCGGCGGCGAGCAGCGCGCCGAGGCCGGTGTCATAGCGCCCGTGGCGCAGGTCGCCGGGCGTCATGCCCTTGTCCGCCGACGCGCTCTGCTGGAAGAAGATCATCCACGGCGTCACGGTCGCGCCGATCGTGGAGGCGAGCAGCAGCAGCAGCGTGTGCAGGCTGCCCTGCGGCAGCGGGGTGAACGACAGCGAGCGACCGAGCGCGCCGAGGTCGGGGTGCACGAGCACCGCCGCCAGCAGGAACAGCCCGTTGAACAGCGCGAGCCCGAGCACGGTGCGCTCCCAGCGCCAGTAGCGCCCGCCGGAGAGGGTGAACAGCACGAGCGTGAGCCCGAGCGCGACCGCGATGCCCGCGCTGAGGTGGAAGTAGGAGAGCCCCACACGGATCGCGACGAACTCGGCGACGAGCGTGACGAGGTTGGTCAGGCACAGATCGCCCGCGCCGAACCAGCCCCATGCGCGCCCGTAGCGCTGCAGCACGAGCTCGCCGTAGCCGCGATGGGTGACGGCGCCGATCCGCATCGACATCTCCTGCACGACGAACGACATCGCGAACAGCAGCGGGATCAGCGGCACGAACAGCCCCAGCCCGTACTGCGCTCCGTCGGAGGCGTAGGCGATCATGCTCGGGCCGTCGTTCTCGCCGAGCATCGCGAGGATGCCGGGGCCCACGAGCAGCCACAACAGCCGCCAGCGCCGGCGCTCGCGGCGTGCCTCGTGCACGCGCGAGCGATCGAGCGAGCGGGCCGCGTCCTCGTCGGTCAGCGCGGGCGTGCCGAGCAGGGGGGAGCCGACGACGGCCTCAGAGGTGCCCATCGTCACCGAGCCGATCGCAGATCACGCGCATGGCGGTGGCGAGCTGGCCCCCGATCGCGTGCTCGCTGCCGTCGAAGCTCACGAACAGCGGCCCCCCGAACGGCTGGCGCTCGCGGACGCGGAACCGCGCGCCGGGCGCGATCCCGCGCTCGGCGAGGTAGCGCAGCATCTCCGGGTCGGAGTCCGACACGCGCACGAACACGCCTTCGTCGCCGGGCACGAGCGTGTCCATCCGCTCGGTGACCGCCTCGTGGAGCACGAGCTCGGCGGTGGGGATCGGGTCGCCGTGGGGGTCGACCGTGGGGTGCCCGAGCTTCGCGGCGATCAGCGCCTCGAGGTC
>JAICYC010000127.1 GCA_025934395.1 Solirubrobacteraceae bacterium
CGAGGGCAAGCGCAAGACGGTCACCGAGGAGAAGCCGTGAGCCGCGAGGAGCCCGCGCTCGAGCGGCTCGCCGCAGCGCTCGACGAGCTCGCCGAGCGCGACGCGGCCACGCTGGTCGCCGAGGCGCACATCGAGGCCCGTGCACGCGTGCGCGGGCTGCTCGCAGAGGCGATCGCCGAACGCCTGCTGGCGCGCGCGGAGAGCGAGCTCGGGGCGCTGCGCGGCGATCGGCCGCCGAGCGCAGGCGGTCCGCCGGGCGCGAACGCGCCGCTGCGCACGCCGAGCGCGCTTTGCGGCTCCCCCACCCCGCGCGCTCCGGCGAGCACGGCCACTCCCGCCGAGCCGGCACGCAAAGCGGAGCCCGGAGCCTCGGGTTGGTACGTGTACGGGATCGTCGAGGAGGGCTTCCAGGCGCCTGCGGTGGTCGGCGTGGACGAGACGCAGCCCCTCCAGGTGGTGTGCGGCGCGGGCCTCGGTGCGCTCGCGAGCCGGGTGCCCCTGAACGAGTTCGGCGAGGACGCGCTCCGCGCGCAGCTGGAGGACGTCGTGTGGCTGGAGCGCATCGCGCGCCGGCACGAGCGGATCCTCGAGAGCGTGCGCGAGCTGCGCGCGACGGTCGTGCCGATGCGGCTGTTCACGATCTACGAGAGCGAGACCTCGCTCGTGCAGATGCTCACCCGCGAACGGGCGTACCTCGAGGACGCCCTGCTTCGTCTCTCATGCCGCGCCGAGTGGGGCGTGAAGCTCTACGCGCAGGCCGGAGCCGCCGCGGGCACCGACGCCGACGCCGGGGAGCCGAGCGACGGCGAGCCTGAGGGCGAAGCGGGCCCGGGCGAGTCCTACATGCAGCGGCGCCGGATCGCAGACAGGCGGCTGGAGGAAGCTGGACGCCGCGCGGACGCACGGCGCGACCACGCCCACGAGCGGCTGCGCGCGCTGGCGGTCGAGGCGCGCGTGAACCCTCTGCAGCCACCGGAGCTCGACGACCACGACGGCACGATGCTGATGAACGGCGTGTACCTCGTCGACGACGACGAGCTGGGTGCCTTCCAGGACGCGGTGGCGGAGATCACCGCGGAGTACGCACAGGCGGGCATCGACGTGGTGCTCACGGGCCCGTGGCCTCCGTACAACTTCGTCAACAGCTCCGAGGAGGCGGGAGTGTGAGCGGCCCGAGCCAGCGGAACGCGGTGGCAAGCGCCGACCGCGCGTCGCTGGCGGCGCGCGAGGTGACGCTGCTCGACCTGCTCGACCGGCTGCTGCAGGGCGGCGTGGCCATCCACGGCGACATCACGCTCGCGGTGGCCGACATCGACCTGGTCGACCTGAGCCTGAGCGTGGTGGTCGCATCCACCAGCACGCTGCAGTCGCCCTCGCCGCAACCACCGGGCGCAGGCGCCGAGCCGATCGAGGCGAGCACGGCGGAGGCAAGGCCGGAGTGAGCGTCTACCTCTACGCGATCGCCGCCGCGGACACCCCGGTGCCGGAGTCCGAAGGGCTGCACGGGGAGCCGGTGCGCGCCGTGTCCACGCCCGCGCTCGTGGCGGCGGTGAGCACCGCCGACGACCACGCGCATCTCGGTGGCGACTCGGACCTGTGGGCGCACGAGCAGGTGGTCGAGGCGCTGATGAGCGGCGGCGACGTGCTCCCCGCGCGGTTCGGAACGCTGCTCGGAGACGACGAGATCGTGCGCCAGCTGCTGATCGCTCGGGAGAGCGAGTTCCTGGAGGCGCTCGCGCGTGTGGCGGGATCGTACGAGGTGGCCGTGCGCGCAGCACTCCTCGGGCCGAGGACCCGCGACACCGCGGAACTCAGCGGCGGCGAGTACCTGCGGCTCGCCGCCCACGAGATGCGTCTCGCCAAGACCCTCAGCGAGCAGCTCGAGCATGCCCTGCGCCCGCTCGCGCGCGCGAGCAGGATCCGACCGGGCCGCCAACCGGGCCGGCTCGTGGAGAGCGCATGGCTGATCGACCGGGAACGGCTGGCGGAGTTCCGCGACCGGGCTGCGGAGCTGAACGCGAGCACGATGGAAGCGGAGCTCCTGTGCACCGGCCCGTGGCCCCCCTACAGCTTCGTCGGCGCGGAGCAGGGAGAGTGACCGTGTCGTCCCCGTACGACAAGCTGCTCGCCGGCGGGTCGGACCTCGGGCTGTTCAACACCGAGCTCGACCGGCTGCGCACCGGACTGAAGCGCAGGGTGAACGCCGACCGCGAGAACCTGGAGCAGGGGCTCGCCCAGCTGGTCCTCACGCTGATCGAGCTGCTGCGGCAGCTGATGGAGCGCCAGGCGATCCACCGGATCGACGCGGGCACCCTGTCTCCGGAGGAGATCGAGCGGATCGGACGTGTGTTCATGGCGCTCGTCGAGCGCATGGATGAGCTCAAGGAGGCCTTCGGGCTCGAGGACGAGGACCTCAACCTCAACCTCGGCCCGTTGGGAAACCTGATGTGAGAGAGGAGCGCGCGATGGCTACAGCCCAACCAACAGCGCAGGACCGGTACGTGCAGATGCTGATGGAGCGGATCCGCCAGGACCGCTATCCCAGCCATTTCCTGATGGATCGTGTGGAGAGCGCGTTCTGGACCTCGCGTCAGCTCGAGGAATATCTCGACCTGCTGCTCGAGAAGGCCGACGAGTCCTGGTACCCGAGCAAACAGCTGCTCGACCGCATCCATCGGCTGCTCGCGTACGCAGCAACGGTCGCGCAGTAGTAGGACGTGCGACCGCCGCACTCGGCCCGAGAACCTGACATCCCCGGAGCGCGAGACATCGTCTCCCGCTCCGGGGGTGTCCGGCTCGGGCGGGCAGGCTTCTGCCTGCCCGCCCGCGAGCTCTCAGTCCTCGCTCTGGCTCCGCAACAGCCGGTACGTCACCGTGGCTGTAGCCCCGCCCGCGAGCGTTGCCGCCGCGAACGCACGCAGGGCAGACGGACGGTCTCCCGCGATCCGTTCAACAGCTGCACGGCCAACCGATATCGCTGCAGTCTTCATGCACTACCTCCTTAGCTTCGGAGTACCCGTCACAGGGGGTTGCTAACGAGGTCGGCCGGCGCGGGCCCGTCTCGGGAGGGGCGGCGCGCGTTCTGAGGGGCCGTGGCGGTCGCGGTGAGGACGGCGGTCGCCGAGATAGACTGGCCGCTCGTTTCGGGCGTTCATCGCTCGGC
The DNA here is from genome assembly GCA_025934395.1 of Solirubrobacteraceae bacterium. Lineage (GTDB taxonomy): Bacteria > Actinomycetota > Thermoleophilia > Solirubrobacterales > Solirubrobacteraceae > Palsa-744. The sequence continues at coordinate 3,164 of JAICYC010000127.1, forward strand.
GCGCCAGAGTAGCTCAGCTGGTTAGAGCAGCGGAATCATAATCCGCGTGTCGGGGGTTCGAGTCCCTCCTCTGGCACTCGAGAAAGCCCCGCTACGGCGGGGTTTCTTCGTGCTCGGGACCGCCTCTCCGCGCCCCAATCTCGTGGGGTGTGAAAGCCGCAGTCGCCTCGGCCTCGACCTCGCTCGCGCGCAGTCGTCCGACCTAGCTCGGCGATGGGCCGGTGAAGACGCTGTCGATGCGGAGGCGAGCGATGGCTGACCTACTCCTCCAGCCCCACGGCTTCGAGAGCCTCGCGCCAGCTTGCGAATGCTCGGACGTCGCCAAACGTCTCGTCGTGGAACTCGGCAACGACGAGCCCGATCGGCTGGCTGACAGGCGATCCAGAGCCCTTGATTCGTCCAATCATGTGCACCAAGGCCACGACGCGATCCTGCGCGTCGCGGAGGTCGTGGAGGTCAAAGCTGAAGTCGTCGAAGTTCTCGGTGAAAGCAGCAAAGATCGTTCGTATGCCGTCGTGTCCGCGGTAAACGGAGCCATCCACCCAGCGGTCAGTCGTGTACCAGACGCACGCGGGCGAGAAGAAGGACAGGACGGCCTCGGTTCCCCCCGAGTTGAAAACGCGGACGCTGTTCCGCACTAGCTCCACGTTCTCCTGCGACATCGCCTACTCCTCCAGCCCGACGGCTTTGAGGGCTTCGTTGACGTCGGGATAGATGCGGACTCGTGTCACGCGATCGTCAGTCCCAAACTCGATGACGCTGGCGGACGGGAAATTCAAGGCGACGTCGCTCGCGCGGCCCCTCGCGTCGATGGTCACGATTGCGATCACCTGATCGCCCTCGTGACGCACGTCGTCGATGCTGATGCGCCACTCCAGGAACTGCTCATCCAGGTCGAGCACCCAACGCTCGATTCCTGCATAGCCTCTGTAGGTCTCGCCGCTCACCGAGGAGAGTGGGCCCTCGAGCTCAATCGCAGGATCGCAGTAGTCCGCGAGAGAACGCGCGAGAGCCCCTCGGTCTCGCGCGTTCCAGAGCCCTATCAGCGCACGCACAGTCTCCACGTTCTGCTGCGACATCGCCCGCCCAGTATCCCGCAGGGGCGTGCGTGTCCGACCTCGCTCTTCTTCGCCGCGACCTCGGCA
>JAICYC010000151.1 GCA_025934395.1 Solirubrobacteraceae bacterium
CGATGGAGGCGGTGGGCGCGATCGCCATCAGCGTCGCGTTGCGCATGCCGCCCTTGACCCGCTCGCGCAGCGAGTCCCAGTCGAGCCGCGTGGTGCGGTCGACGAGCACGGGCACGCCGCGCTCCGCCTCCGTGATCGCGAGGGTGTCGAACGGCACGAGGCCCTCGCTCCACCGCGAGCCGGCGAAGTTCGGGTACGCGCCGCGCTCCTTCGCGAGGTCGACCGACTGCTCGATCGCGGCGTAGGAGACGTGCTCCATGATCTCGTCGATCAGCTCGTACGCCTGCTCGCTCTCGTAGGAGAAGCCGAGCCGTTCGACGACGTCCGTGAAGCCCATCACGCCGAGGCCGATGGCCCGGTTCAGCACGTTCGAGTTGTCGGCCTCGTCGACGCTCGAGAGGGTGATGTCGATGAGGTTGTCGAGCTGACGGACGGCGAGCTTGGCGCTCTCCGCGACCCGGCCCCAGTCCATCCCGAGCGTGCCGTCCTCCGTCAGCACGAGGTGCCGGGAGAGGTTGATCGACGCGAGGTTGCAGACGGACACGTTGTCGCGGTCCTGCGGCAGCGTGATCTCGGTGCAGAGGTTCGACGAGTGGATCGTGCCCGTGTTCGTGTTGAGGGCGCGGTTGTTGATCGTGTCCTTCCACGTCAGCCACGGGTGGCTCGTGGTCTGCAGCGCCATGAGCATCGCCTTGAACTGCTCGCGGGCGCCGATGCGCTTGAAGGCGCGCAGCCGGCCGGCCTCCGCCTCGCGGATGTAGTGCGCGTACCGCTCGGAGAACGCGTTCCCGGTGAGCTCGTTGAGGTCCGCGACCTCCAGCGGGTCGAACAGGTACCAGTCCTGGTCGTTCTGCACGCGCTTCATGAACTCGTCCGAGATCCACACGGCCGTGTTCGCGGTGCGGGTGCGGCGATACGGGTCGCCCGAGTTCTGGCGCAGGTCGAGGAACTCGGGGAAGTCGAGGTGCCAGTTCTCCATGTAGAAGCAGAGCGCGCCGAACTTCTTGCCCCCGCGCGAGACCGCCCGCAGCACCGAGTCGATCGTGTGCATGAACGGGATCGGGCCGGTGGAGGTGGTGTTGTTCGAGCGGATGGGCGACCCCTGCGCACGGAGCTTGGTGACCGACAGCCCGATGCCGCCCGTGCCCTTCGTGAGCCACATGACGTCACGGGTGGTCTTCGCGATGTGCTCGATGTCGTCCTGCATCTCGAGGACGAAGCAGTTCGACAGCTGCGGGAACTTCGTGCCCGCGTTCACGAGCGTGGAGCCGGCCGCGAGGTAGTCGAGGCTCGACATCTTGCGGTAGAACGCCAGCGCGGCGGTGGTCGCGTCCTCCTCGTTGAGGGAGAGGCCCATCGCGATGCGCATGAAGAAGTACTGGGGCACCTCGAGCGGCTCGCCGTTGCGAGCCTTGATGCCGTACCGGTTGTTCAGCGTGACGACGCCGATGTACTTCAGCAGCTCGTCGTTCGCAGGCTCGAGCGCCGCGGCGAGCGCGTCGAGGTCGAACAGCTCGCCGAGCCTCGGGTCGAGCAGCTCCTCGGCGACACCCCGCTGCACGTAGGCG
>JAICYC010000147.1 GCA_025934395.1 Solirubrobacteraceae bacterium
GAGATGTCGGCGTTCACGCCGAACACGGGGACCTCCGAGACGCCGCCGATCTGGACGATCAGCACGACGAACGCGAGCACGCCCACGCGCACCAGCAGCGCCGGCGAGGGGCTCTGGCCGCTCATCCGCCCGGCCCGGTGGAGGCGAGCTGTTCGCCGCCGGATTCGGAGGTGGACGTCTGCCCGGCTTCCAGCGCCGCCACCGAGCGCGACAGGTTCGCCGCCCGCGATCCGTGCGCCGCGGTGAGCACCTCCACCGAGTCGAGGTTGTGGAGGTTCGCGAGCGGGTGGACCGTCACGGCCTTGTAGGCGCTTTCTTCGTCGGCGCCCGTCACCTGCCCGATCGGGATGCCCGGCGGGTACAGCGATTCGTCGCTGCTCGCCACGGTCCCCGAGGTGACGACGTATTCGCCTTTGTTGGCGGGCGTGTTGGCGGGCAGGTACTGCAGCAGCAGTTCGCTCGGCGCGCCCACCTTGGGCTGCACGATGCCCGTCGCGTTGCTCGTGCCGATCCGTGCCGAGACGCCCATCGTGCTGTCGGTGATGAGGTCGATCTGGGCGGCGTCGGGCGCCACCTCGGCCACCTTGCCGACGAGGCCTTCTCCGTTGACGACGGGGTCGTTGAGGTGGATCCCGTCGCCCGAGCCCTTGTCGATCGTCACCGTCGAGTACCAGATGTTCGGCGATTTCCCCACCACCGTTGCGACCACGGGGCGGTATTCGCCCACGCCGAGCTGGTTGAGGTGATAGAGCGCCAGCAGCTCCTTGTACGAGCGTTTTTCGGCCTGGTCGGCGACGAGTTCGCGGCGCAGTTTGCTCTCCTGCTTGACCGCCTGGTCGCGCTGGCTTTTGGCGTGCAGCGTTTCGCCGAACCAGTCGAACGCGTCGCGCACCGGCTTCAGCGCCTTGTTGGCCCCGTCCTGGATCGGCGAGACGATCGTCAGGAACGCGCGCTGCACCCCATGGAGGTGCCCGCTGGGCGCCTCGCCGAAGTACGCGGTCAGGAGCAGCAGGGAGAGGACGACGAGCAGTGCGAGCAGCGCCCGCCGCCGCCGAACCGTCTTGTCATACAAGTCTGACTACCTTCCGAAGCGTTCACGGGACAGAGTACCCCCGGGGCAGGCGCGCGGTGACACCTGAGAGTTCGCTCACCTGCGCCGGCGGTTGCGCGAGGTGCGGTTGCTGCGGTGGATCGCCTCGAACTCCTCCAGCGAGCGACCCGAGCCGACCGCCACGCACGTCAGCGGCGATTCGGCGAGGTGCGCGGGCATCTGCGTCTCCTCGCGCAGGCGCTCGTCGAGGCCCTGCAGCAGCGACCCGCCGCCGGCGAGCATGATCCCGCGGTCCATGATGTCCGAGGCGAGCTCCGGCGGCGTGCGGTCGAGGGTCTCCTTGACCGCTTCGATGATCTGGTTGAGCGGTTCTTCCAGCGCCTGGCGGATCTCCTCGCTCGTGAGCACGACCGTCTTGGGCAGGCCCGCGACCATGTCGCGCCCGCGGATCTCCGCCTGCAGCTCCTCGCTCATCGGGCACGCGGAGCCGATCTCGAGCTTCAGCTCCTCGGCGGTCTGCTGGCCGATCAGCAGCTTGTACTCTTTCTTGGCGTAGTTGATGATCGCCTCGTCCATCTCGTCGCCGCCCACGCGGATCGACTGCGAGACGACGATCCCGCCGAGCGAGATCACAGCCACCTCGGATGTTCCGCCGCCGATGTCGACGACCATCGACCCGGTCGGCTCGCCCACCGGCAGGCCCGCGCCGATCGCTGCGGCCATCGGCTCCTCGATCAGGTAGGCCGTCCGCGCGCC